>CANGNV010000016.1 GCA_947455485.1 Burkholderiaceae bacterium
AGCAGCGGCAGTTGAAGTTGTAACCGCCGTGGCGCAACCTAAGCAAGAGTCATCTAAAAGGATGTAGCCAGGAACGGTAATGGCTGGTACGGAGATGATGGCGCCATTGGTCTTGACTAGGTAGTTGATGGCGGAGGTGGAGGTGCCGGCAGCAACAGTAACTACACCTGTAGCAATCTTAGATGTCTTATCACCTGAAGTCGTATCGTAAATAATATTGGCGATAGCACCGCTAGTATTAATTGCTAAATTTATCGCCCCGCTTTGGTCAATATCATTATTTGATATGAAGCTAATGTTGGTGCCATTACGCCCTGTAATAGTTCCCGTTTGATAGATACCACCAGCAGCACCCGGAATACCTATGACGTTACCGGTCGTCGTAATGCTACCGCCTACTGCAGTGCTATTGATTGTGAATCCGCCAATTTGCAATACCCATACAGGCGCCAGCGTTGTAGTACCAGTAATAGTGATGTTGTTAGCGGTGATGATTGAGGCAACACTGTTATAAACTGCGCGGCCATCTGTTGCGCCGCCATTAAGAATGACATTGCCTGCTGTTGATGTCAGTATGACGGAGTAGTCAATACCCGTATTTGAGGTGGCGCCAGTGACACCATTCACCGTAATGTTGCCACTTGCATATATTGCTGCATTAATAGTTACGCCAACCGATGCAGTAGCCAGACTACCTAGATTGGCTGTTGTAGTGTTAATAAAACCACTTAATGGAGTACAAGAGACTCCAGTACAACCATAGGTGTTATCTAACATCACATAGCCGGGCAATACCAAAGTGCTTGTACCAATTGCAGCGGGATTGATGGCGGCACCTGCCGTTTTGATGATGTAGTTAATCGCTGAAGTAGAGCCCGCAGGAATACTTAATGCTCCAGCAATAACACTAGAAGCCTTATTTCCTGTGGTGACATCGTAGGTAATGTTGGCAGCTGTACCGCTAGTGTTAGCAACTAGCGTAATACCCCCAAGCTGCTGAATATTGTTATTGGAAATAAAGCTGATGTTGGAGCCGCTAGCGCCAGTAATTGTGCCGGTTTGGTAAATACCGCCAAGAGCTCCTGGGGTGGCGATGTAATTACCAGTTACGGTGATATTGCCGCCGATAGAACCGCTATTAATAGTCAGCGCACCAATTTGAGAAATCCAAGCTGGGGCTCCAGATGAAGTACCCAGAATCGTAATGTTGTTCGCGGTAATGAGCGAGGCCACACTGTTATAAACGCCACGGACTGTTGTTGTCCCGCCATTGAGGGTAACGTTTCCAGCTGTTGAATACATTACAGCTGAGTAGTCAATAGCGTTGCTGGTACTCACTGCATTTACGGTGATATTGCCACTAGCGTAAATCACATTGTTAATAGTTACACCTACCGACGTTGTCGCTAAACTGGCTAAGTTAGCAGTCGTAGTGTTGATAAAACCAGAAACTGGAGTACATCCAGATCCCGCGCATCCGTAGGTGTTGTCAAACAATACATATCCCGGCAACAATAGAGTGGTACTAGAGCCAATTGCGGCAGGATTGATGGCTGCACCTGCCGTTTTGATGATGTAGTTAATAGCAGATGTAGATCCTGCCGGAATGGTAAGGGCCCCTGCAATGACACTTGAGGTATTTTTGCCAGTCGTGACATCGTAAGTAATGTTGGCAGCTGTACCGCTAGTGTTGGCTACTAGCGTGATGGCCCCAAGCTGCTGAATATTATTATTGGAGATAAAGCTGATGTTGGAGCCACTAGCGCCAGTAATAGTGCCAGTTTGATAAATACCCCCAAGTGCTCCTGGGGTACCAATGTAATTACCTGTCACAGAAATACTGCCGCCGATAGATGCACTGTTAATCGTCAACGTACCAATTTGTGAAATCCAAGCTGGGGCTCCGGAGGAGGTTCCAAAAATCGTAATGTTATTAGCAGTGATGCTTGAGGCCACACTGTTATAAACGCCACGCACAGTAGTTGTGCCACCACTCAGAACGACGTTACCGCCAGTTGAGGTGATCGCCACAGAGTAATCAATAGCGTTATTCGTGCTAACTGCATTAACGGTGATATTGCCACTCGCATAAATAGCGGAGTTGATTGTTGCTCCAGCAGATGCTGTGGCAAGAGATGCCAAATTGGCAGTAGTGGTATTGATAAATCCGGTTGCTGGCGTGCACCCTACTCCAGAACATCCATAGGTGTTATCAAGCAGGACATACCCTGGCAATACCAGAGTGCTTGTGCCAATTGCAGCCGGGTTAATGGCGGCACCGGCAGTTTTAATAATGTAATTGATTGGTGAGCTATTTGTACCTGCCGCAATCGTCAGAACGCCAGCGATCACACTAGAGTCCTTAGTGCCACTGGTTGTGTTGTAAGTCACACTCACCGCAGTAGAAGCAGTATTAGCCACCAAGGAAATTGCACCGCCTTGGTTGATCTTACCGTTAGTAATAAAGCTGATATTTGAACCGGCTGCATTATCGGTGATATTGCCTAACTGATAAATACCAGTATCGGTATTCGTGACAACGGTACCAGTTACGTTGAGGTTTGTTCCTCCGGCAACAATGGTTAAAGTATTAAGATATACGGCATAGGTACCACCGACTTCAGAGCCAATAATCGTGATGGACTTGGCGCTAATCGAGTTATTCGGGCCTAGCTCAACACCATTACCCGTTGTAGTTGAGGTTCCGGTAATGTTGACTGCCCCACTATTAGCAATAATTGGACTGATTCCCCAAGCGCTGCCATATAAGTTGCCGACAGCAATACCAGTTGTTGTTAAGCCATTGATATTGATATTGCCACTAGTAGCAGTTAAACCTCCAGCCAAAGCTACAGACCCACCACCACCGGTAGTACCTCCTGCATTAACACCATTAATGGTGATCGCTGTACCGCTGAGATTGGCGTTCACCAAAACACCATATCCACCAGTGGTGGCCAGAGTATTCCAACCAACTGTTGCGGTATTGATATAACCTGTTGCAGGCGCACATCCAGAGCCCGAGCAACCATACGTATTATCTAAAGTGATGGCTCCCGGCACGGTCACGGCACTAGCGATATTGATTGCCGCTCCAGAAGCAAGTACTGAGTAATTAATGTTTGATAAGGATCCAGCTGTTACTGTTAATTGGCCAGTGGTAATAGAAGAAAGCTTATTACCCGCTGTTACATCGTAAGAAACGTTAGATGAGTTGGCGCTGGTATTTGCCGCCAATGTAATTGCGCCGTTCTGACTAATATTGTTATTCGAAATAAAGCTAATATTGGAGCCACTAGCCCCGGAAATGTTGCCGATCTGATAGATACCTCCTGCTGCACCAGGGATGCCAATGACATTGCCAGTCACAGTAAGGCTGCCACCAACAGCGGCGCTGTTAATCGTAAATGCCGCAATTTGGTTTACCCAACTCACTGAAGCAGAAGTCGCTGTGCCGTTAAGCGTTATGTTGTTACCAGTGATTACGTTACCAGCCACAACATATATACCAATGGTGCTAACCGTCGCGCCATTCATAACAACGTTGCCATTGGTCGAGGTGATATTTACGGATGTATCAATACCGCGGTTGGTATTGCTAGCCCCATTAATGGTGATATTGCCTGTTGTATAGATTAAGGCATTAATAGTTGCACCTATAGATGCTGTCGCAAGCGTCGTTAAGTTAGGTGTAGTGGCGTTAATAAAGCCAGTTACCGGAGTACATCCAGATCCAGAGCAACCAAAAGTGTTATCGATTACAAGATAGCCAGGTAAATTAACCGCACTCGTTCCAATCGCACCAGGATTAAGACTAGCCCCTGCAGATTTTTCAATAAAATTAATTGCAGAGGTAGATGTACTAGCTGCAATCGTTAGTACGCCACTAACGATTGAGGATGTCTTGTCACCTGTCGTCGTATCAAAAGTAATATTAGCAGCGTTACCGCTAGTATTAGCCGCCAAAATCAGAGCGCCACTCTGGCTAATATCATTATTTGAAATGAAGCTGATATTTGAGCCGCTAGCTCCAGTGATATTACCGATTTGATAAATACCGCCATTAGCCCCAGGAATTCCGATCACGTTTCCAGTTACAACTATATTGCCGCCTACTGAGGTGCTATTAATTTTGAGTGCGCCAATTTGTGTCACCCAACTAGGGGCAGCACTCGAAGTACCATTGATCATGATGTTGTTGGCCGTCACAATATTGGCTGCTGTTACATAGACGCCAATCGTTGCTACAGTTGAGCCATTAAGCGTAACGTCACCATTTTTTGAGGTAATGTCAGCCGAAGCATCAATTCCGCGGTTGGAATTACTAGCCCCGTTAATCGTAATGGCACCGTTTGCATAAATCACGCCATTAATTAAGACGCCAGACGATGCGCTTGCCTGAGCAACCAAATTGTTTGCGGTTGCACTGATATAGCCCGTAACAGGAGTGCATCCAGATCCCGTACAGCCATATGTATTGTCAATTAATACATAGCCAGGCAATGCAACCGAACTAGACCCGATTGCACCCGGATTAATTGCAGATCCAACAGACTTCGCAATGTAATTAATTGCCGAGGAATTAATTCCAGAACCAATTGTTACTACGCCGCCCGTGATGTTCGAGCCCTTAGTACCTGTAGTAGTGTTGTAAGTGATATTCGCAGCATTAGCTGTTGTATTGGCGAGCAGGTTAATAGCGCCAACCTGATTAATAATATTGTTCGAGATAAAGGTAATGTTTGTACCAACGGCTGCTGTGATCGTTCCAGCCTGATAAATACCATTACTGGAGTCTGGCAGGTTAATTACATTGCCTGTCAAAGAAATGCTACCGCCAATTGAAGCGCTATTAATAGTTAGTGCACCTAGATAGACAACCCATGCTGGTGCAGCCGTAGAGGTTCCGTTAACAATAATATTATTAGCAGTAATTGCTGAGGTACCAGCATAGACACCGTAGTTATTTGTTGTAGAGCCAGTCAGTGTGACATTGCCTGTATTGGCGATGATCGCCCCACCATAGTTAATTCCTGTTGATCCAATACTCACACCATTAATCACGATGTTGCCAGTTGTGGAAGTAATTCCGGCTAAGGTATATACGCCCTGCGCAGCACTACTGACACCATTGATGGTGATGTCATTTTTTGCATATAGAGCATTGCTGGTGGATATTGTGATGCCCGCTGAAGCGGAGGCAAGAGTGGATGCATTGCTGGAGGTGATATAACCCGATGCTCTTGCGCCAGATGTAGATCCATACGTGTTATCAAGAACTATGTACCCCGGTAGCACCACCGAACCCTGACCAATAATGTTTGGATTAATTGCAGAACCAGCAGACTTGGCGATATAGTTAATTGCAGAAGTGCTTGTAGCCGTACCGATCGTTAGCGCGCCGGAAGTTATGTTCGAACCCTTGGTTCCGCTAGTGGTGTCGTAGACAATGTTAGTAGCGTTACCACTAGTATTGGCCACTAAACTAATTGCGCCAACCTGATTAATGATGTTGTTTGATGTAAATGTAATGTTAGTACCACTTACACCGGTAATCGCCCCTGCCTGATAAATACCATTACTAGAATCCGGAAGATTCACTACATTACCTGTCACGGTAATAGTGCCACCTGTGGCAGCGCTATTAATCGTTAGCGCACCTAAATAGACAACCCAGGTTGGAGCAGCCGATGATGCGCCACTGATAACAATGTTATTTGCCGCGATTGAAGCAGTCCCAGCATAAATACCGTAATTACTTGATGTTGTTCCGGTCAGGCTTACTGTATTGGCGCTGGAGCTAAGCGCTGCCGAGTAATTAATACCCTGCGACCCATAAGAAATTCCGTTAACAGTAATTCCACTAGCAGCACTTAATGCAGCAGATATCGTTACCCCGGCAGAAGTGGTTGCAAGCGTTGAAAAATTACTAGTAGTGATAAAGCCAGTTGTAGGAGTGCACCCTGCTCCGCTACATCCAAAGGTGTTATCAAGGCTTACCGAGCCCTTTAAATTAATAATGCCCGTACTTGAAATTGCACCACCAGCAGATAAGACCTCCAGGCTAACCTTTGATCCAGCACCTGAAGAGTTATCAGTCATTGCAATCAAAGTGATCGCCTGCTTAGAGCCGCTAACGTTACTCAGCGTCAGGGTTGGCGTTAATCCTGCAGTAGCTACATTAAATACTAAGGGAGTACTTTGTGTAATTGTTCCGGAAACAGCGATTGAAACGCTTGTCCCGCTATTAATTGCAGCCTGAATATCTGCGACACTGAAATTTGATGTGCTTGCTTGACCTTGAGCTGCTGCTAAATTTCCACCAGTTGAGGCGGTGGAGCTAATTGTTACGTTCGTCGGGTCAATTAACCACATTCCACCTCTACCCGCATTAATACTTCCCAGCAAATTGATAGTATTAGCTGAGGTTTCAATCAATCCGCCATTAGCAGAATTATTGGTGGCATATGCGCTCAGGGTGGATTGGGCATCAATGCTCGTATAAATAGAAAACGGCAATGTGCCATTTTGAGCATCATTGCCGATCAGAATTGCGCCACCTCGGATTAAACCATTTGCTTGAACAACTGAATTTGCCAGAATGGTTTGATCAAAAGCTGAAATTCCAATGCTTCCGCCACGACCACTTGAGCCGTTAGTCTGAATTACGCTAGTTTGAATATTGAAGTCGCCTTGATTGGCGATGAGAGTGATGGCGCCGCCATCAGTAGTACCGTTTGCTTGCACAAGCACTTGGTTAAAGTACAAATCATTTGCTGCAGTAACAGCAATTGTGCCTCCTCTTCCATTACCGCCATTGGCCTGCACAGTAGCACTACCCCATGAAGAGTCATTAGCTGCAATCGTAATCAGGCCGCCTTCATCGCCATTTGCTTCAATGAGAGCGCTTTGATTGAGGTTGATGGTGTTGGCACTGAGAGTGATGCCACCCGCTTTAACTCCTACCGCATTGGCAGACAAGCGACCCGAGATATAAATAGCCTGGGCCAATAAAGCAATCACATTACCTAAAGAGCCTTGATTATTTCCCAGGAGGTAGTTCGTTGTTTGGATAGCGCCAGCACTATAAATTGTCTGAGCCTGGACAGTTACCTTAGAAGCATTAATTGAGCTACCTACATTTAAGTAAGCAATCGAGGAGTTGATGATCACATCCAAGTTCTGACCGCTAATATTGGCATTCAGGGTAAACATGCCGGACGCAGACAGAGTCAAGCTAGTTAGATTAGTCCCGCTCTTCAGAATATCGGCCCCGCTAGCTATCGTCAGATTGCCACTACCGTTTTGAGTGCAGCCACCCATGCTTGGGCAGGCAGTGGTATTGGCATTTACTTCAATAATGACGTTGCTATAGGAGAGTGCTGCAGAGATGATGCTGGCTGCAGCGGTATCAATTGTTAAATCAATCGGGTCCAAGAGCCACGTACCAGACTTGCCATTAGCAGCGCTGGTATTAATTTGAGCTGTTGATGCAAGGCTAACCTGTCCTTTAGAGCTGGTTTCGATAAAGCCGCCATTGCCAAACGAGGTGCCGCCCATGGATCTAAGGACGCCTGCCACTACGGTCTTCACTTCGGACCAAATTGCAATAGACCCACCGTTACCAGACTGGGTAGCTGACGTGTCAATCAGAGCACCCTGCTCTACAGTGACCGTCTTGGCCATTTGCTTGCTATTAGATGCTGCCTGGGCATTTGCCTTAATAGCAACTTCGGCCTGAAGATTGGTTTGAGCGCTTGGAGTTTTTGCATTCGCCTGCAAACCGCCAGTTACTTTGGTACTTGCCAGGCCGATATTGACCTGGCCGCCACCTTGAGCACCAGTAGCAGTGGTTTTGGAGTTTTGAGCAATGCTGATGTCATTGCCGACGATATTAATCTGGCCGCCCTGCCCATTTTGGCTATTCGCTGTGACCTTGCCTGCTTGGGTAACGGTATTGGCGACTAGTTCAATCACACCACCGTTATTAACAGCAGAGCTTGCAGAGATACGGCCTGTATTTTTAATGACACTGGCCATCAGTTGGTTGGCTGATCCTGCCGCAATCACTACCAAACCGCCGTTAACCTCTACAACTCGCTTGTTTTCAATCAAACCTTTATAAGTGGCGACGTCCACCTTCAGGCTCATAAGGGAATTGCCCTTGAAATCGAGGGTAATCTGCTCACCAGATCCCAAGGCAACAGTTCCAGCCCCTTTTTTCGCGATGAGGTAACCATCGTTACGAACTTCTGGGGCTAGCAATGCAATGTAACCACCATCGACATTGGTTTTAATTTTGCCTTCGTTGATAACGGCACCAGTACCGTTACCTTTGTAAGTGGACTTACCTTCCATGAAATCTTTATTCGCAATATCCATGGTGGTGGCAACTACACCCGCTGCGTTCACTTGCGAACCTTTTGCAAAAGTTACACCGTTTTCATTTACGAACACAACTTGGCCATTTGCTTTGACTGAACCTTCAATTACAGATGCATTTCCACCAGTAACGCGATTCAGAGTTACTGCACTTGCGTTTGGTTGATTGAAATTGACCTGGGCATTTTTGCCGACATTAAAGCTGTCCCAATTGATCACTGCACGTTGTGAACTTTGGTTCACATTCAGGGTGGCAGAAGTTGCCGTTTGCGACTGAGAAATAGATGCATTACCGGCGACAACTTGACCGTTGCTAGGAAGTGCAATTTTTGGCAAGAGAGGTACTGCAGGATTTGCAAATGCGCTTGCTGATGCAACACATGCGCCCACGAACAATGCGTGCGAAATTTTGCCTGCGAAATTAACTCTCGCAAAACAATTTTTCAACGATGTTTTCAGAGAAAGGAGCGACCTTTTCTGATGGGCTTTTTTCAATACAAACTCTAGGATTTTTTCCGGAAGCAGAATTTTCCCAAAGCCCTTTATCTATTGATATTAGCCCCTGGGATAACATGCTTAAACCCTTGTATTTAGGGCAAATTTTTACCCCCAAAAAGTGTCAGGAATACAAAAAACTGCAATATCTAAAAATTGGGCTTACTTAGGAAGATTTTTAGCGTTTTTGATCGATGCTAATTTGAGGTGGTTTTTGAGTGCTGATTTGACTCAAAAACGAGCGCATAGATTACTTAATGAATCGAAATATTTTGATTGGTTTTTATCTCTAGAGATTGCTCTTCATCAGGCGTATTTTTGATTTGCAAAATGGCTTCGCCCCACCCTGCTTGCTGTCGTAATTGATCAAGCAATACGCACATTGCTTGGAGCAAATTTACAGCTAATTTGAGGTTCAAATTTGCACCTCCAGGAAGCATAAAATCCAGTGATAAAACATCATCAATTTCACCCTCATTTACATCTTCAATTTTTGCAATTTTTTCACCATTTTTTGTCAAGGCACAAGTCACATCCAAAACCAAAATAGGATCAAATCCAAGTGGAAAATTAAGACCGGTTTCATAGGCTTGAGATTGGGAATCTTCACTCTTTACTACCTCAAGAATGGCTACTTTTTCAAACTCATTCATCGCTTTCGCTGCGTCTGGTGAATGTGTTTGCTCTAACTTTTTTGCCAGCAAATGTGATGTTGCCGCAAGAATAAATAGTGTCACACGACGCGTAAACCAGAAACGATATTCCTCTTGATTCTGTGTATTAAAGCGAAACAAAATGCGATCTTCATTCGCCAAATAGGAAGCATTAAATTGCCTGATACTCATGTCTTATTTCAATCGTTTTCTTAGGTGGAGATGTCTTTTGAACCCGGTTTTTGAGGCTGATTTGGTCTGACATTTGGGGCTGTATTTTGAGGTGTCTGAGGCACGATTTGCACCGGTGGAACGATGAGGATTTGTGGTGATGAGGGGACTGGAATTGGCTTTTGTTCCCGCTTTTTGCTATTGGCTGCCTCTGTTAAAACACGCTCAATTGCCTGTTTTGCCCCAGCCAAACTAAACCGAGTAACGCCAAATGCTCCAGATTGGAGCGCTACCGCAAAGCCGATACCATCTCCCCCTTGGGTGGCCTGTAACACTGTATTAAACGGAGTCAGAATCTGAAATACATTGCCATTAATTAAAGTGCATTCCATGCTCAGTGCAGTAGAAACGCCGGGGCTATTCATGAGCACCGAGTATTTGGTGCCTGGGCTGCAATTCAGGCCTTGACGCAAGTAAAACAGGCATTGCTCATGGGAGCAAAAAAGTCCAAGGGACGAGTTGGCATCCGCAGCTGTATAGGCCTCATTGGTATTACCGTTTAGTTCAGCCGTCCAGCTTTGATAGACTATCTTTTCTCCCGCTACAGCTAGGCCAGATACCAGTAGGAGCGAGAGAAGGATGACTCTCATTGAATGATCTTCGCGGATTCACGCAAGCGCTTCACTGTGTCGCCCAAATACTGCTGAATGATGGCCTGTTTTAGCTGATTTTGTGAGGCTTCGAAGCTTGGTATTTTGGATGAACGGGTGTCGTCTACGCGAACCACTACCCAAGCATCCCCAATCCTGATGGGCAACTTGGTGAAACTGCCTTTACTCATATTCGCTACGACATTAGCTACAGGTGGAGCCAATTGTTGAGCAGAAACCCATCCCAAAACACCGCCTTGAGATTTAGTAGCTCCATCCAATGAAGCCTCCTTGGCCACTTTGGCAAAAGAATCCCCTGCTTGCAATCGGCCGATGACCGCAATCGCTTCAGGCTCTGACTTAAGAACGATCTGGCTAATCTTAAATTGCGTAGCTGAATCACTGCCATTACCTAGATACTGTTTTTGCTTGTTGTACTCTTCACGCAACTGCTCATTGCTAATAGGATTCTTTTTGAAATGATTCTCTAGAAACACTTGTAAATACAGATTTTGTTTGAGCTGTGTAATTTGATCTTGTAAATCAATCTCTTTTTCAAGGCCTTGCTTCAATACTTCTTGAACAATCAGCTGGCGATTAATGAGTTCATTCTTAATGGCATCACGCAATTGGGGGCTATCCTTTTGCCCTTGCGCCAAAGCTGCTTGTAAGTTGAGATCAAATAAACCTTTAGTAATAGCAGTGCCGTTAACTGTGGCGATGAATTCAAAATCGGATGAGGCTGCAAGCGCACTAATAGATAAACAGCAGAGAAAAGCAGCAAGAATTGCACAGCAAAATTTCATGGGATCCTTCAAGGATTGCTAAAAATTACAACTCATACAGCGTCTCATCAATTGCACAAAAATATCGAGTGGCACGCCCCTGAAGCAAAAGAACATGCAACTCAGCACATGCCTTGATTCAAATTAGAAGTTATAGCTTGCAGTAACCCAACCTCTTGGTTGCGTAGTAGTTCCATCGGTATTTACTGGCTGACCTGTTTGACTGTAAAGCGGGTTCTGACCAATCTTCCAAGCGACCATTGCACCGATGTTCCAGCCCTCGTAATCCCACTTCAGCCCTAAACCTGCCCCCATAAGGGAATAGGTATTGTTGGCATTTGTATTTGGTGAGCCTGTTCCCTGCCAACTAGGATACATAAATTTGTATTGCTGAACCACACCAGCGTCAAAGAATGCGGTTGCCATTAGTTTTGGCTGTAAGTGCTGCCGTAATTCAACTGAGAAAAGCCCACCTTGAGAGCCGCCGGATTGCGCAACTGGATAGGCACGTACGCCGTAAGGACCGCCTAAATAAAACTGTTCCGCAGAGTTCAGGTTGGTCGAGGCAAACTGGCCAGATAGCGAGGTATATAAAGTAGTTTCACCACCTTCAGTCAATTGCTGATTACGATTTCCGGAGAGTGTCAGCTTGCTGAAGGTGCTGGGTGTAATGGGCTGATATACCGTAGGCGTAGTGTTTGGAACAGCATACATACTGTAGTTGGCCATGCTGGTTCCCAAAAGATTGAGATAGCCAAAAACTGCAGTCACTGATCCACTAGAGACTGCACCATAACCTAAGCCGTCAACCATGTTTCCCGACATTCCAACCGAGATATTGTTAATGTTGTACGCGCTAATCGTGCTGCTAGTGATCGTATTACGGTTGTTGTAACTCTTAATGTCGTAGTTGAGGCTGGTATTCAAATTGGCGCCTTGTGAACGAAGCAAAGGGTAGGCAGCGCTTAACCCTGTAGTCCAAGCATCGCCTGCACCACCAGTCGAGGCGTAGTTACTGACGTTTTTATATTGCAAGTAGGTCCCAGCCAAACCCAGTCTTAAGCCATTCTCCGAACCGGGAACCGAGATTGCACCTTGCACGTACTGCGATCCCTCAGAAAAGATACCGTTCACGGATGCCGCATCACCAATACCCAATGGGCCGTTGAGATTTAAGGCAAACACGCCTTGGTTAGCACCAGTGGTTCGGCTTCCATAGTTATTTGCCTCAACCCTACCCTGCACTAAATTTGGTTGCGTTAACTGAACGCGCACATTGGTTTCGCCATCCTTATCACCCGGCTCTAACTGGCTAGAAACCATGACGCCTGGGGTTTCATTCAAAATCACAATAGCGCGCTCAAGCTTGTCCATATTCAATGGATCGCCCTGACTATTGGCATAAGTAATGTATTGAGCCGCGCGCTCTTTACTGAAGCGTGTTGGCCCTTGCGGATTTTCTACAACGACCTTCCCAAGCTTAGCTTCAGTTACTAAAATTTTCACTACACCATCAGCAATTTTTTGCGGTGGCAAAATAGCTTGGACTGTATAACCCTTGCTGCGATACAAATTCTGAATGGCGTCACATGCTCTTTGTAAGTCATCAAAGCTTACTGGCACTCCAACCCATGAGCGAATCGCAAGTTGCACTTCGGCCTCGGGAAGAATGTTTACACCCTCAATGGCAAAAGATTTCACCGTAAAGCGTAACTCACCCTCTTTTGGCTGGGAGGGCTGAACAGGTGCAGCTCTACCTGGCTCTGGCAATGCTAACGGAGAAGGTAATGGCAGCTGTTGCTCCAACCCCTGCTGCAATGCGCCCGCATCAACCTGCGCATAAACCTGTCCAGCAGAAAAGATACCTATTGCCGCAAGGGCGAATAAGGATTTATGAAAATGATTTGAAGGAGTGCTGTATTTCAAAATAAATAATCCAATATAAAAGCAAAATCAGGCTAAGTGCCTGATAAATAATGGATAAATTATATTCTCAATAAAGAGAATTCCCATTAGCCCTAAGGCGTACATGACGGAAAGTTAGACCGCTACTTATCTCTGAAGAGGCAGCCTGACTTTAAATGTGGCGCCTTGATTGGCGGAATCCTCATGCCATATAGTGCCGTCATATCTAGTAACAATGTGCTTGCACAGCCAGAGTCCTAAGCCCATGCCCGACTGCTTGGTAGTGTTGAGCAACTCAAATAGATTTTGCTTAAACTGGGCCGGCACTCCTGCCCCATTATCTGAAATGCTGAAATTAACTAAGTCTCTATCTGCAAATGCTTCAATCTGGATGACGCCATCAGATGTAGCTGAGCTTGCTATCGACTGAATTGCATTGTTCACCAAATTTAAGATCACTTGCTCAATTTCGCTGGCGCTCACCTTGATGATGAGGTCGGATTCCACTCTTAATTGAATTTGAATCTGCTTAGCCTTCAACTCTGGCTTAATAATATCTAAGACCTTGGCGATCAAATTCCCCAGCCCATACTCTTGGGTCTGCAAGTCGGCTTCAGTAAAGATGGATCTTAGGGATTGCACAATTGTTGCTGCTCTATTGTTATCAAACTCAAGTGCGTCTAAAACCTCTTTACCGATATCTGCACTAAGCAAACCTTTGTCTAACTTCATTCTCAAAAATTGAATATTGAGATTAGATGCGCCAAGCGGTTGACTTAACTCATGGGCAATTGAGGCCGATAAAGCGCCAGTGGCTGCAGTCTTATTCGCTTTCAACAGATTGGCAATTAAAGACTCGCGCTCTAAAAGTAAGTCGCGAACACGTATGTTGTCTTCTATGTTTTTGGCGTTTTCATTGCTTAGGGTTTCAGCCCAGAATCCTAAAATAGAAACATAGGATAAGACGGTAAAGGAGACTCCGAACCATCTTACCAAGGTGCTGACGAAGGGTTCTTCATACAAATTAATATTGCCCGTTGTGGTTACCGAAAGAACCATCCAGAGACGAATTAATCCAAGCACCAACTCAGCAAAGGTGGTGAACATTAAAAAATCAAGTTGAATGTGACGACTTTTTTTACGAGCCATGAATAACTCAATCAAGATCCATACTAGACAGGCTATCAATACACAAACTACAAATAGAACCCTAGCTTGAAATGTGCCGTAACGTCGCAAATATTCAAATACAAAAGCAAAGACAATAAAAAGGATTGGCGATAGCCGGATCAATCTCTTAGTCGATCCGGCATTAATCGATCGGCTAAATAATGCGAGAAAAAAGTACGCAGCGAAGAAAAACGTATTTGCGAGTGTCAGGAGGAACGGCGAAATAGTGGAGGCAGATGCAAAACATAAGAACGCAATAATATTGAGCCCAAGGGCAATCAACCAAAGATTATTGAAGTTGCTTAGCTTGCTCTTACGAAAGTAAGGGATAGAGGAAATAAACAAGCCGCTGAGCAGGAGTGAAAAAACTAGAAAGAGGGCTTCGTTTGCATATTTCATGGGTATAGATGCTACTACCTTTTTTAATGCGTCATATTGAATCCAGAGGCCTTGGCGCCTGAAGAAAGGTGGCCTAACCAACCCTCACAAGATTAGCGTTGCTACGCTAAAATTAGATATGACTTCAACGCCCATCGCCTTTGACTATCCCCAGCAAGATGCTGCTGGAACTACTTGCACCGCCCAAGCCTGGGCCAAAACACCTCCACAACTGCATGGAGCTGAAAAAGCCGCTGTTATTGCCCGCATCAAGCAATTACTCGTTGAGAAAGATGCTGCATTAGTAGCTCACTACTATGTAGATGGTGATATTCAGGATTTGGCTTTATCAACTGGTGGATTTGTAGCCGACTCTTTGGAGATGGCTCGCTTTGGGAAAAATCACTCTGCCAAGAATTTAATCGTTGCTGGCGTGCGCTTTATGGGGGAGTCTGCCAAGATTCTGAGCCCTGAGAAACGCGTCTTTATGCCAGACTTGGATGCAACCTGCTCTTTAGATTTAGGTTGTGATGCTACTGACTTTGCGGCATTTAGAGCTTTGCATCCTGATCGCGTTGTAGTTGTCTACGCTAATACCAGCGCAGCTGTTAAAGCACAAGCTGATTGGATGGTAACGAGCTCTTGCGCCTTAGCTATCGTTCATCAACTCAAAGTTGAGGGTAAGAAAATTCTGTGGGCACCTGATCGCCATTTAGGTCGATACATTCAAGAGCAGACTGGTGCTGATATGTTGTTATGGAATGGTGCTTGCATTGTTCATGATGAATTCAAGGCAATTGAACTGGAGATGCTTAAAGCTGCGCACCCTAATGCCATGATTTTGGTTCACCCAGAATCGCCGCAAGCAGTGGTGGATTTAGCAGATGTAGTTGGCTCTACATCAGCAATGATTAAAGCTGTGGTTGAAGGCTCTGCCACTGAATATATCGTGGCAACTGACAATGGCATCTTGCATCGCATGCGCCAACTGGCACCCAATAAGGTATTGATTGAAGCCCCTACCGCTGGTAACAGCGCTACCTGCAAGAGCTGCGCGCACTGCCCTTGGATGGCTATGAATGGCCTGCAAGGGATCTTAGATTGTCTTGAGAATGCCTCTGGTGAAATCTTCATTGAGGAAGATGTTCGGGTTAAGGCGCTAGGCTGCGTAGAGCGCATGCTGGACTTCACCCAGAATCATCCTGACCTACTTGCCAAAGCACAGCATGGCTTTGTCAAGAATATTGGTGCGGCTTAATTGCTTATTTTGTCTTTTGATTTTTTCTTAATTTAGATCGATTCATTCATGTTTGAGTACAACGAGACTTTAGAACAAGCCCGTCAACGCAATATTGCCGATGCGCTAATGGAAGATATTGGTAAGTGCGATTGGACTGCGCAATTAGTTCCTAGCAAACCCGTTCATGCCCAATTAATTGTTCGTGAGCAGGCTGTTCTGTGTGGAGTGGATTGGTTTGAGGGCACTCTCAAGAAATTAGATCCTGCAGCAAAAGTGACTTGGCACTATCTAGAGGGCGACTTGATGAAGCCCGATACCAAAGTTTGCGATATTGAAGCCAATTCTCGCGCCTTGCTCTCTGCTGAGCGTCCTTGCATTAACTTCCTGCAAACGCTCTCATGGACTGCCAGCATTGCGCGTCAGCATGTCGATGCAATTGCAGGTGTCAGCCCAAATCCTAAGGGCTGTGCAGTGCTCGATACTCGCAAAACGATTCCTGGCTTACGTCAGGCGCAGAAATACGCAGTACGTGTGGGTGGCGGTCAAAACCAACGTCTTGCACTATGGCATGGCATCTTAATTAAAGAGAATCACATTGCAGCTGCAGGTGGCGTTGCTGCTGCAGTCAAAGCAGCCCAGGCATTGAATTCTGGGGTGGATATTCAGGTTGAGGTAGAAAACCTTGCTGAATTAAAAGAAGCCTTGGATGCTGGAGCAAAAAGTATTTTGATTGATAACTTCACCACCGAACAAATGAAAGAAGCTGTTGTCTTTACGAATGGTCGCGCTTTATTAGAAGCCTCTGGTGGTATCGACTTAGATCAGATGCGTGCGATTGCCGCTACTGGCGTTGATCGCATCTCTCTTGGAAAGCTAACTAAAGATATTAAAGCTGTGGATTTCTCAATGAGAATTTTATAAGTCTTTCACCCTATTTCCCGGTCAACATCAAGCCCATTCTTTGACTTAGTGTATCCTATTGGATACAGTAATGCATGATCGAAATTAGAAAAACGGAAGAATTTATAGTCTGGCTAGATAACTTATTTGATTTAACAGCAAGAGCGAAGATACAAGCAAGAATCAAAAGGTTGTCCGAAGGAAATCCAGGTAACACCAAATCAGTGGGTGAAAAAGTATTTGAGATGAAGATTGATTTTGGCCCCGGGTACCGGGTGTACTACACCAAACATGGCCAGAAAATTACCATTCTTTTATTGGGTGGCGATAAAAAATCACAAAATCAAGATATCAAACTAGCGCAACGTTTAGCGAGAAATCTATAAAAGACTATTATGAAAAAAACAATCACAACCCCATACGATGTAGCTGAACATCTACGTACACCAAAAGAAATGGCCGCTTACCTAGAAGCTTGCATAGAAGAAGCAAATGGAGATGCTGCATTTATTGCAAAGGCACTAGGGGATATTGCAAGAGCCAAAGGGATGACTCAAGTTGCTAAAGATTCAGGGCTTACTAGAGAGAGTTTATATAAATCCCTCTCAGGCGAAAGAAGCCCAGGTTTCGATACCATACTTAAAGTCATTGCTGCATTAGGCTTAAGCCTTCATGCTGAACCTGCCATCAAGAAATGATTTAAGTCTCAGAATTTTCCGATGTACCTTCAGCCTGAGGCGTCAGAATAGTTGGATACGACACTGCCCAAGTGCCAGGGTAATCGCGACTGTAATGCAATCCCCTACTCTCTCTGCGCATCAAAGCTGATCTCACAATCAACTCTGCGCACTCGAGCAGGTTGCGCAACTCAATGAGGTCGCGCGTCACTTTAAAGTTGGCGTAATACTCTTGCACTTCGTATCGGAGGAGTTTGATGCGGTGTAATGCACGCTCCAGCCTTCGATTGGTTCTCACAATACCAACGTAATTCCACATCAATGAACGCAGCTCATCCCAGTTATGGGCAATCACCACTTGCTCATCTGCATCCTCAACCTGACTCTCATCCCATAAAGGCAAATTGGGCATAACGGGAGTCTTGAGTGATGAGATATCTTCAGCAGCTGCTTTACCAATGACTACGCACTCCAGCAATGAATTACTAGCCAAGCGATTAGCACCATGCAAGCCGGTATAAGTTGCTTCACCTACGGCATAGAGGCCTGGCAAGTCAGTTTTTCCTTTGAGGTCTGTCACCACACCGCCACAGGTGTAATGCGCTGCTGGTACTACCGGAATGGGCTCTTTGGTGATATCCAGACCTAAACTCATACAACGCGCATAGATCATTGGGAAATGCTCTTTAATAAATGCCTCGCCTAAATGGGTAGCATCTAAGTGCACGTAATCTAAGCCGTGCTTTTTCATCTCAAAGTCGATTGCCCTAGCAACAATGTCACGAGGAGCCAACTCATTACGCTCATCATGCTCTGGCATAAAGCGAGTGCCGTTTGGTAACTTGAGTAAACCACCTTCACCGCGCATCGCCTCGGTAATGAGGAAAGTGCGATCACTTGGGTGATACAAGCACGTCGGATGAAACTGAATAAATTCCATATTGCCGACGCGGCAACCTGCACGCCATGCCATGGCAATACCATCGCCTGTAGCAGTGTCTGGGTTGCTGGTATATCGGTAGACCTTACCTACACCGCCAGTAGCCAATACCACTGACTTTGCTTCAATTGTCTCTACGCGATTATTTTTAATATCGAGGGCATATACGCCATAGCAACGATTTGGCTTGGTGCGCTGCGTCTTGGTGTCTAAGTGACGATTGGTAATGAGATCTAGGGCAATCCAATGCTCTAGCAGTTGGATATTTTTATGGGCTCGCGCTTTATCCAATAAAACTTCATGAATGGCTTTGCCAGTAGCATCAGCAACGTGCGCAATACGGCGTTGACTATGACCACCTTCACGCGTGAGATGCAAACCCATTGGGCCAGTCTCATCAGCAGTAAACGGAACGCCCTGCTCAACCAGCCAACGAATGGCTTCTGCACTTTCTTCAGCGATATATCGAGCGGTAGATTCCACCACGAGGCCTGCGCCTGCATCTAAGGTGTCAGCAACATGAGAATCCACACTATCATGCTCTTTATCCACCACCCCAACAATGCCACCCTGGGCCCAAGCAGTTGCGGCCTCACCTAGACCGCGCTTAGCCATCACGATGACTGGCTGTGTCTCGGCCATATGCAAAGCTACAGTTAGACCCGCAAGACCCGCTCCAATAATGAGGACGGGTAATTCTGCTTTGGGATTAGCTGCTGAAGCTTGAGGTTTTGAACTGGCCATACTGCATTCTAAAGGGCAATCTGAATCTTAGCGCAGTGATTAGCCCTAAGATTTGGTTCTGGGTTTAAATGAGGAAAATTGCCCCAACTTTGATTCCTCAAGGGCTTCCAAGCACCCGGCGACAAATGGCGTTGGCAACTCAGGGTTATCCATGCAGGCCTTGCCAAACCTTGCCCAATAATTAATTTGCTCGCTAACAGAGCGAGAATTTCTCGCGCCCTCGAGTTGAGCTTGGAAATATAAAACTTTATTAATCTTGATCATAAATACCCAATATAGCCACTCATTTAAACATGATGAAGACTGGCAAATAAAAACCCCACCATATAGGTGGGGTTTTTATGAAACGATGTGTGACGTTAAACAGCTACAACCTTCTGCCGTTTCGGATCATTAGTGCCATAACCCATTACTGGGGCAGCCTGACCGCCTTTAGCAAGCTTGACGGCGCAGTACTTAAACTCCGGAATCTTGCCAAATGGATCTAAGGCAGAGTTAGTGATTAAGTTGGCCGCAGCCTCATAGTAAGCAAACGGAATAAAGATCACACCACGTGGTGTGCCATCATCTCTACGGACATGGATACCTACTTCGCCACGACGTGATTGAACGGTGATGACATCGCCAGCAGAAACACCTAGCTGAGTCATGTCTTCACCATGCATAGACACAGTAGCCATCGGCTCAATCGCATCCAAAACAGTTGCACGGCGGGTCATACTGCCAGTATGCCAATGCTCTAGCTGGCGACCTGTAATCAATACAAATGGATACTCTGCATCTGGACGCTCATTCGCAGGAATGATATCGGCAGGAACCAATTTGACCTTGCCATCTGGAGTAGCAAAGTTGTCATCAAATACGATTGGACGACCTGGATCTTCCGCCGATAAACATGGGTATGTGACACTAGATTCTCTTTCTAATCGATCCCATGTAATACCGTTGATGGCTGCATGCATTGCTTGACGCATTTCGTCATAGACCGCTGCCACACCATCATCTGGACCTTGGTAGTTCCAGTTCAAGCCCATGCGTTTCGCAATTTGCTGAATGATCCACAGATCAGGCTTAGCATCCCCAGGAGGATTAATCGCCTTCTTACCCATCTGCACCATACGGTCAGTATTGCTTGCAGTACCAACCTTCTCTGGCCATGCACTTGCCGGCAATACTACATCTGCTAGGAGTGCAGTCTCAGTCATGAAAATATCTTGCACAACTAAGAGATCCAAAGAGGCCAATGCGTGACGAGCATGATTCAAATCAGGGTCGCTCATCGCTGGGTTCTCACCCTCAACATACATACCGCGAATTTTGTCTGGATCGCTATCTGGCGCAGTGATCTTATGCATGATCTCTACTACGGTGTAGCCAGGCTTCTTATCTAATGGGGTGTCCCAGAACTTCTCAAACCACGCATGTGCTTCTGGATTATCTACACGTTGGTAGTTCGGGAACATCATCGGGATCAAGCCGGCATCACTCGCACCCTGCACATTATTTTGTCCGCGCAGTGGATGCAAGCCAGAACCAGGCTTACCAATTTGACCAGTAATACTGACTAAGGCAATTAAGCAGCGCGCATTGTCAGTACCGTGAACGTGCTGGCTGACGCCCATGCCCCACAAAATCATTGCTGACTTAGTGGTAGCAAACTCTCTGGCTACTTCACGCAATGTCTCAGCCGGGATCCCGCAGATTGGCGCCATGGCTTCAGGGCTGTAGCCCTTGATATTTTCTTTAAGCGCTTCGAAATTATTGGAGCGGTTCTGAATGAAGTCTTTATCAACCAGGCCCTCTTCAATGACTGTATAAATCATGGCATTGAGCATGGCAACGTCAGTATCTGGCTTGAACTGCATGGTACGCCAGGCATGCTTACTAATATCTGTCGCACGTGGGTCGCACAACACAATTTTTGCACCACGTTTAGCAGCATTTTTAAACCAGGTTGCAGCAACAGGATGATTGGCGGTTGGGTTAGATCCAATTAAGAAAATCATGCTCGAATGCTCAACGTCATTCACTTGATTACTTACGGCACCAGAACCAACACCCTCTAACAGCGCAGCAACCGATGATGCATGGCAAAGACGGGTGCAATGGTCAACGTTATTGCTACCAAAACCAGTACGTACCAGTTTTTGGAATAGGTAAGCCTCTTCGTTACTACCTTTTGCAGAACCAAATCCAGCCAATACTTTATTGCCGTATTGATCTTTGAGTTTTTTGAGGCCGCCACCGGCAACTTCAAGCGCCTCTTCCCAAGTTGCTTCACGGAAGATATCTGACCAATCTTGCTTGCCTTCAAGCAAGGCTTCATCTTTAGCAACGCCCGCTTTGCGAATCAGTGGCTTGGTTAAGCGCTGTGGATTATGGATGTAGTCCATACCAAAGCGGCCCTTAACGCAAAGACGGTTGTGATTAGCTGGGCCATCACGACCTTCGACGCTAACAATCTTTTCATCTTTAACGTTGTAAGTGATTTGACAGCCGACACCGCAGAAAGGACATACTGAATCTACTTTGCGATCCACAGTTTGTGAGCCAACTAAACCTTTAGGCATTAATGCGCCGGTTGGGCAAGCTTGAACGCACTCACCACAAGCAACGCAAGTACTGTCGCCCATTGGATCATTCAGATCAAATACGATCTCGCTATGTGCGCCACGCATTGCGTAGCCGATCACATCGTTAACCTGCTCTTCACGGCAAGCACGTACGCAACGATTACATTGGATACAGGCATCCAAGTTCACCGCCATTGCTGGATGAGAAATGTCATTACTGACTTTGTCGCGGCGTAATGCTTTGAGCTCTGGTCGAACTGTCACATCCATGCGTGCTGCCCAGGTGCTTAATTCGCCATGTTGATTTTTTTGCTCTTCTTCCTTGCTGTCTCCTACCCACTTAAAGCCCTCGTCCGGCATGTCTGATAACAACATCTCCAGCACGAGCTTTTGACTCTTCAATGCGCGTTCACTATTGGCCTTCACTTCCATACCGGGCGTAGCGCTTCTACAGCAACTAGGCGCCAGAGTACGTTCACCGTTAATTTCTACTACGCAAGCACGGCAATTACCATCAGGGCGATAGCCACCTTTGAAACACAGATGCGGAATATCGATGCCATGTCGTTTAGCAGCTTTAAGAATCGTCTCACCTTCGTAAGACACGATGGTTTGCCCGTCTAGCTTGAACTCAACGGTTTGTAATTCAAGTTCTTTAGGATTTACTGGTGCGTTCATATTTGTCTCGTTTTTCCCTTAGTTTTTCTGTTGCTGATTAAGCAACCTCTTCCGGGAAATATTTAGCAATACAGCGAATGGGGTTTGGTGCTGCTTGACCTAGACCACAAATAGAAGCATCAACCATCACAGTTGCTAGATCTTCTAGTGTTTCTTGATCCCAAGACTTGGATTGCATCAGCTTGGCGGCCTTGCTGGTACCAACACGGCACGGCGTACATTGTCCGCAACTCTCATGCTCAAAGAAGTGCATTACATTGAGCGCCATATCGCGCGCTTTGTCTTTATCGCCAAACACCATGACTGCAGCAGAACCAATGAAACAGCCATAGGGCTGCAATGTGTCGAAGTCGAGTGGAATGTCATTCATCGTCGCTGGCAAGATGCCACCGGATGCGCCACCAGGCAGGTAGCCATAGAACTTGTGGCCATCTTGCATACCGCCGCAGTACTCGTCTATTAATTCCTGAATAGTGATACCGGCTGGAGCCAATTTCACACCAGGATTCTTAACTCGGCCACTAACGCTGTAGCTACGTAAGCCTTTGCGATCATGACGACCAAAAGAGCTAAACCACTCTGGACCACGCTGAACAATATCGCGTACCCAGTACAGGGTTTCAAAGTTGTGCTCTAGTGTTGGACGACCAAACAATCCTACTTGAGCAATATAAGGAGGACGCATACGCGGTTCGCCGCGCTTGCCTTCGATACTTTCAATCATGGCGGACTCTTCACCACAAATGTAAGCACCAGCACCACGACGCAACTCGATCGATGGCAATTTAAATGGGGGATTTGCTTTGAGCTTAGCTAATTCAACTTCGAGCAATTCACGGCAACCGTGGTACTCATCGCGCAAGTAGATATAGCAAGCATCAATACCCACAACACTAGCTGCAATCAATAAACCTTCTAAGAAGCGATGTGGATCACGCTCCAAGTAAGTGCGATCTTTAAATGTACCTGGCTCACCTTCGTCAATGTTCACTGCCATCAACTTCGGCGCAACTTGATCTCTCACAATGCGCCACTTACGTCCTGCTGGGAAGCCTGCGCCACCTAGACCGCGAAGACCTGAGCTCTCCATAATCTTGACGATACTCTCGCCATCTTTTTTGCCTTCAAAAATTTCTTTAGCTAAGGCATAACCACCTTGTGCGCGATAAGACTCGTAACCCACATAGTCTGGAGACAGCGCTTGATTTTCACCTTGAGGAGATACACCCTTTTCTGCCAATGCGGCAGGATCAAAATTGGCGCTGTCCTTAGCCATGGGCTGAGTAGTCAAATTATTTTTGACAGCAGCGCTCACCTTGTCGGTAGTCGCAAACAGTACTGGGTACTGATGTACCACTGCTACTGGAGCTTGCTCACAACGACCTACGCAGGGTGCGGCCACAACTTTGACCTTGGGGTTGCCCAAAATTGCTGGCAACTTTGCCAAGAGGTTTTGCGCGCCTGCTAATTCACAAGCAATACCATCGCATACGCGCACAGTGATATCAGCAACAGGATCATTGCCACGCACCACTTCAAAGTGATGATAGAAAGTAGCAACTTCATAGACTTCAGCCATCGGCAAATTCATTTCCTTTGCGAGGGCAACTAAATGACGATCATGCAAAGCACGGTATTCATCATTGAGCTTGTGTAAATTTTCAATCAGCAAATCACGGCGATGCGGGGCGGCGCCGATTAACTGGCGAACTTCTGCCAACGACACATCATCTGCTTGACGCCCTTTGAGCTTGCTCTTGCGACGAATGGTTTCCCTTAAATCATCCGCAGTTGCCACAGCAACGGCCTTGATCTCTCCAGAGGGTTTTGGGTGATTCATAGTGTTTGTCTCTAATTTCTAGTCGCAATAATGATGCTGTTTTTGTGTACTTAAAATCTTGCTCAGGAACGTCCGAACTAACGAGAATCGATTTGTCTCGCTATATATAGGAAATTCCCAAAATCACGATCGATTTTGGGTTATTTCTGCACTCAAGTCCTTGACGGAGCTCAAGTGAATTTATTAAGGGTAAACCCTAAATTAGATTACGGATGGGGATGGCTTGTCGCCGGGCGGGAGGGAGTAATCCAACTTACGTTCATACACACGCGCCTTAAAGCAGTCGTTATAGCCTTTACTACCAATCTGCCAGCCAATGGAGGTGCAATCATCCTGGGCTGCTGACTCTATGGAGCCACATCCAGTCAGGCTAATTGCAGTAATCGGTACAAGAATGGCAAGGGAGCGAAATGTAGTTGAATTCATGCCTCAAGTCTACTTGATTCTGACTTCAACTTCGAGGGGAACCCCCTCTTTACCGGCGCCGACAGTTTTGACGTCGCCCACACTAATTCGCTCCTGGAGACCCGGATTACCTTTCACCATAAAGCTCTGAGCTAGCTTAGCTCGATTCTTGGCCAAGTTCCTCAAATCCTCCTCTGCCACTGGAATGCTAGCAATGAGCTCTGCGTGAAGCTGCTCGTTGCGTTCTGCACCCTCTGGCAGAGTAATTAGGCGTTGGCCTAATTTAATTCGGCCAACGTATTGAGCGTATGCCGACTTCAAGCCAGACTGCATTTTCGGATCAGAAAAGTCTGGCGCAGGAATGGGGTCATTTGGTAGAACATTGATCCCCGTAGCCCTCAAAATGGCAAGGTCGGCAGTCGCCCGTGCCAAAGCTGCTTTATCCGCTTCAGGATCATAAGTTCCCGCAAGCTCTAAAGTTGCATTGGGCTTCTTAGCCAGAAAATCACCAAACCTTTCTAAGCGATCTTGATCTGGCGGCAAATACACTGCCTCACCTAGAACCGCATTAACACCATCATTGGCACCCATTCCTAGGAGCGCGCCCAAGGCCCTAAATGGTGCAGTTGCTACATTGGTAAGTACGTTGCTGATTGCCTGCCACACCAAACCACTTGCACTGAACTCTGGCGAGTCGACATTGCCAGCAATATTGATCGTGACATCAATCGTATCGTCAGAATCTTCGAGCAAAGCAATCGCCAAACCCAGAGGTAATTTTTTACCTTGAAAATCTGGCACTTCATCGCCAAGCTCGATCTTCCTGATGACAATTTGATTGCTACCCTTTAGCTCGCCGTCCTTGGCACTGTAATGCAGATTTAAATTAACTCTGCCACTAGCAATCTGATAACCAGCAAAGGTCATTACCGCAGGATTAAATGCATTAAGTGGAACATTTTTAAAGTTCAGCGTGACATCGTTATTGCGACGCGGGTCATCGAATGCAATCTGACCATTGCCCCGTACAGACCCAGATTCAGCCAAGATCCCATCCAAAGTCATCACCGCTAAATGGCCAGGAAGATTGCTGACATTCATAAAACCAGCATTGAAGTTTCTTAATTTGACCTTGAAATTGGGCTTCATAGCCAGATCAGCAAATTGCATCTCGCCATCACGAAGCTTCAGGGCCTTGATATCTAGAATAAAAGATGATTTATGTTTTGCTGTTGGCGGCAGCTTCTCCACATCAGAAGCGTCTGAACCTGGCTTTGAAAATAAGCGTCGGAAATTAGAGAAGCCTTTGTCATCAATTTCAAACTGGAGGGCCGGCTGATGAACAGATATTTCATTCGCAATAAAGCTTGATCCAGACTGCCTTGAGCTCCGATAGATAAATTGATTCAAATCTGCTGACTTCCACTTCAGGAGGGAGTGTTCTTGCCCTTGCTCATGCAAATCTAGATCCAGCAGATGGAGGTCTCCAGATATGGTTAAGTCACCACCCTTTAGGCCAACATCTACAGTAGATTGAATAACCCCGCCTTTAGCTTGCAACTCTTTATTGGCAGGAAGCAATCCGACAAGAGGCGCAATTGAAATATTTTCTACCTGAACCTTACCTGTGATGGATTTATCAGACTTCAAATCCCAATGTGAGCTGATGCGGCCATCATCAACCTCCAGATCAAGCTGAGCGCCGATAGCATCTGGCGCAGGATTATCTAGTCCGCCCTTAATAGCAAGATGTTTAAAAGAGATCTTTTTATTCAGACCCGGCAAAGTAAAGTGCAGCGCACCCAAATTGAATCCATACTGACCTCGAACCCCATTTACATTGCCTTGTTTATCGTAGTTGGCAATATTGAGCAGCTCAATAGAAAGTGATTTCAGTTGCTCATTCAATTTGTTGGTGGGATCCGATATCTCTAAAGCGGCATTCGCAACCCTGAATTCATCTACTGAAATTTTGATATTCTTTTTTGGCGCAGCCGGATCAGGCGGAGGCAAATTGCGCGTAATCGCGGCAATCAATTCCTGCCAATTCCACTCCCCTGTTTTACCTGCGGCAGCATGCTTTTCTAGCTTAACGCTAGGTTCATCAAAAAGAATCTCGTCGAAGCCCACTTCACCAATCATGAGACGAGACCATTTCAGCATCACCACTGATTTCTTTAGCTCAAGCAACTTCCCTTGCTGTCTGTCGATCAATCGCAAACCATCAATCTCAACCCGCAATCGCAAAGGGGAAATCCTAAGATCTTGATAGGCAATCTCATAACCAATCTTTGTGCCATAAGTCTCTACAGCATTCTTGATGGCACCAGGAACCCAAAGATGACAAGCGCCCCAAAATAATGAGATCAAAGCAGCAAATGCCACAAGTATCCGAATCAGCCAAAGTCGGAGGTATGCGGTCTTAAACAAGATGGATTGCATCAACTTGGAGCTCCTAGACAAATATTTCGTATCTATCTGCGCAGACAATTGGGCGCAAAGCTCTAGCGTGCTTTTGCATCTTTACTATCCCATAGTTGGACATTGTCTTGAGGGTTCGAGAAAGATTGCCCTGCTTTCGCCCAGTTAATTCGGCTAACTCAGAAATAGAGATCGGCTTTGATTCCCGAATAACGTTGAGCAGCGCACGATTTTCATCGCTTAGAACTTGAGCCAAAGAGCGCATGGAAGTAAACCATATCTTGGGATCACTCGGTTGAACTCGAAGTTGACCCTTGGCTATCATCAGAACACGCTGACGCATTTGTTGCTGTGACGCAATTCCTATCTTTATAACTTTCATTTATCCCTCGCCAAACTTAACGTCTTGTCAACATCCTCAAAAAAATCCTTTAACAATTGGTAGGCATCAACAAACTGATAGCTTATCCCCGGATCTGTAGCGCATCGATGCTTATGATCGTAAGGAAGTTTACGATTTGTAAAACCCGAAAACTTTGGCGAATGGGCGTTGTCATAGCCCAGTATTCGAACACCCCGAGGGTTGTGCAAAGTTAAAGAGTATCGAATCCCATGAGGTACAGAGGCGGTCGTTTGAACTTCCCACGCTTCTATCTTGATCCAATAGCCGCCCTCCTGATCTAAGATCTGCTCGTGCAGGTCCAATAAAATATGCGTGCCTAGTAATTTCATTACCTAAATATATCAACTAATGATATATCAAAAGTAACAACCCTACTAGGGTTCAGGGTGCTTCGTACTAATCAAGACCTCTATGCAGAGGGAAATCCTACCTTTTGCTGCCAGCTATTGTTAAACACATGAATAACCGGCTTCTCATAGACGCCCGCCTTAGTGAATGGCTCCTCTGCTAACCAAGCCTCAACATCCGCCTTGCTTGGGAAATCCATCACCAACAAGCTACCCACCGTTGTCTTGCCATCTTCCGATGTCAGAGGGCCAGCAAAAGCCATCTTATCCGCGAGCTTACCCAAATAGGCGCGATGCTCTGGTCGTACTTGAATGCGTAGTTCTGCAGTACCGGGACGGTCCATTAAAAGGATTGCAAAGATCATGTTCTCTCCTAGCTGACTCTTAAACATCCATCTTACGACAAGCAGAAAAAGAAAAACCGCCCGAAGGCGGTTTATCGTGCAAAGCTTTTAAAACGAATTAAGCAGCTTTACGGCTTTTTGCAGCTGGCTTAGCTACTGCGTATTGGCCTTGAATGTTAGCCAATGCAGCGTCAACACTTTTCTCAAAGTTTGCGAAAGCGTCAGTTGCTGAAGCGCGAACTTGGTCAAACTGTTGGAGTGAAGTTTCGAATGCAGTTTTGAATGCAGATACAAATGCCTCAGAACCAGCAGGAGCTGTCTTAGTAGCTTCTTTAACAAACTTAACCATATCAGCACGTGCGTCATCAATAGAAGCCTCAACTACTTGAGCAACTTCTTTGTTACCGTTACGTACAACTTTATTTACTTTAGCTTGGTAAGCAGCAGCGTACTTAGCAGCTTCTTGAGCTGTTTCTGGCTGAGCCAATTTTGCCAACTGTTGTGCATCTTTAATTGCCAACAATTGTGCGCTTGTATCTTGAGCAGCAACTAAAGCATCTTTAGCAGCAGCTTGGTTGATTTCAGCTAATTCTTTTGCACTTTCAACAGCTACTTGAGCCAAGTACTTAGCGTTTTCAACAGCTTTAGCTTGAGCTTGTGAGATTTGGTCGTTTAATTGATTCTGGAACATGATTTTTCCTAACTTTTTAAATTGATAAAATTTATTGCGATGCACCATTGTAAAAAGTTTTTTATTGCACTGCAAGAATTATTTGCGGCGATGCAACAAAAATATCAAAAACCCCATTTTTTGATTAAAAACAGGGGGTTAAGAGGCTAAATAAATTCGTGACCAGGGCTGATTTAGGGGAAAAATCAGGCAAAAACAATGAAAAAACCACCCGAAGGTGGTTTCAAACTACTGGCGGAAGAGGCGGGATTCGAACCCGCGGTAGGCTATTAACCTACGCACGCTTTCCAGGCGTGTGACTTAAACCGCTCATCCACCCTTCCGTACAGCCATTGATTATACGTTTGCCGGAAGGGTTTGCCTTTAAAAGCGTTCTTAGCAACTTATACGGACTCTTTGAGCTGCTCCAAAATCGCTGGATTCTCGAGGGTTGAAGTGTCTTGGGTAACCTCTTCGCCTTTCGCAATCACGCGCAGCAAGCGGCGCATGATCTTGCCAGAACGAGTCTTAGGTAAGTTATCACCAAAGCGTACATCCTTCGGCTTAGCAATTGGGCCAATCTCTTTACCTACCCAGTTACGCAACTCAGTAGCAACTTTCTTGGCCTCGTCGCCTGTTGGGCGACCACCTTTAAGAACTACGAATACACAAATAGCTTCACCAGTCAGTTCATCTGGACGACCAACTACTGCAGCCTCAGCAACTAAAGGATTGGCTACCAAGCAAGATTCGATCTCCATCGTGCCCATGCGGTGACCAGAAACGTTCAACACGTCATCAATACGGCCAGTGATGGTGAAGTAGCCAGTTTCTTTGTTACGGATTGCGCCGTCACCAGCTAGATATAAAGTACCGCCCAACTCTTCTGGGAAATAAGACTTCACGAAACGATCAGGATCATTCCAGATCGTACGAATCATAGAAGGCCATGGGCGTTTTACAACCAAGATACCGCCTTGACCATTTGGAACATCTACACCCGCTTCATCCACAATCGCTGCCTGAATACCTGGCAATGGCAATGTGCATGAACCTGGAATCATTGGTGTTGCACCTGGCAATGGTGAAATCATATGACCACCAGTTTCTGTTTGCCAGAACGTATCTGCAATTGGGCAACGTGAACCACCGACATTCTCGTAGTACCACATCCAAGCTTCTGGATTAATTGGCTCGCCTACAGAACCTAAGAGACGCAATGAAGATAAGTCATAGCTCTTTGGATGCACTGCTTGATCATTGCTGGATGCTTTGATCAATGAACGAATCGCTGTTGGAGCTGTGTAGAAAATCGTTGCCTTGTGTTTCTGGATCATGTCCCAGAAACGACCAGCATTTGGATAAGTTGGAACACCTTCAAACACGATCTCAGTAGCGCCCACTGCGAGTGGCCCGTAAGTAATATATGAGTGGCCTGTTACCCAGCCGATGTCAGCTGTACACCAGAATACATCGTTAGGCTTGATATCAAACGTCCACTTCATTGTGAGAATTGCCCACAAGAGGTAACCGCCAGTAGAGTGTTGGACACCCTTAGGCTTGCCTGTTGAGCCGGATGTATAAAGAATAAACAATGGGTGCTCAGCACTTACCCACTCTGGCTCGCAAGTAGTAGCTTCATTCGCTACGATCTCTTGCATCCAAACATCGCGACCGGCTGTCATAGCTACATCAGTACCAGTACGCTTGCTCACGATCACATGTTTTACATTACCGCATTCGCCAGTTGAAAGGGCTTCATCACAAATGGCTTTTAAAGGCAAAGATTTGCCGCCGCGGAATTGGCCATCAGCAGTAATTACTGCAACAGCACCCACGTCAACGATACGATCACGCAGAGCTTGTGCAGAGAACCCACCAAACACGACAGAATGAATTGCGCCGATACGGGCACATGCTTGCATTGCAACGATGCCGTCAATCGTCATCGCCATATAAATAATGACGCGATCGCCTGACTTGATACCCATCTTGCGAAGTGCATTTGCCATCTTACAAACGCGCTCAAGCATTTCTTGGTAAGTCACATTGGTAACGGTACCGTCATCTGCTTCAAAAATAATCGCAGTCTTTTTACCAAGACCGTTTTCAACCTGGCGATCTAAGCAGTTGTATGAAGCATTGGTTGTGCCATCTTCAAACCATTTATAGAAAGGCGCCTTGGATTCATCTAGAACTTTAGTGAAAGGCTTTTTCCAGAAGATGTTTTCTTTTGCAAGACGACCCCAAAAACCGTCATAATCTTTTTCAGCTTCAGCACAAAGCTTGTTGTAAGCTTCCATTCCAGGAATGGCAGCAGCTTTAACAAAGTCTGCTGGTGGGTTAAATACGCGGTTTTCTTGCATCAATGGTTCCATGCTTCACAGCCCTTCTATTCAATAATCAGTCGTCTTTTTCCGCAAAAATAGCGCAGAGTTAGGGAAACGCATCCCCAAGAGCTAATAAGATAAGTGAAAACACGCTAGATTTGCTCTATGGCAAACCCTTAAAATAGAACAAACCTTACATAAACAAGCCTAAATCCATGACAAATATCAAACAAAACGACCTCATTCAAAGCGTTGCAGACGCATTCCAGTTCATTTCTTACTACCACCCAAAGGACTTCATCTCCGCCATGGGCAAGGCTTATGAGCTTGAGCAAGGTGCTGCAGCTAAGGATGCGATCGCTCAGATCTTGACCAATAGCCGTATGTGCGCAGAAGGCCACCGCCCTATGTGTCAAGACACCGGTATTGCAGTCGTTTTCCTCAAAATTGGTATGAATGTCCAATGGGGCGATGCCACTATGAGCGTCACTGAGATGGTGAACGAAGGCGTTCGTCGGGCTTACATGAACCCAGACAACCCACTTCGCGCTTCAGTTTTGACTGATCCAGCGGGTAAACGCAAAAATACAGGCGACAACACCCCTGCCGTCGTGCATTACGAAATCGTCCCAGGCGATGACGTGGAAGTGATTTGTGCTGCCAAAGGCGGTGGCTCTGAGAACAAGGCCAAGATGGTCATGCTCAACCCATCCGACTCCATCGTTGACTGGGTACTCAAGACTGTCCCAACCATGGGTGCAGGCTGGTGCCCTCCCGGCATCCTAGGTATTGGTATTGGCGGAACCCCAGAAAAAGCCATGTTGATGGCCAAAGAGTCCTTGATGGGCCCTGTAGACATTCAAGAACTAATCGCACGCGGCGCGAAGACTCGTGCTGAAGAGTTGCGCTTAGAGCTATACGAGAAGGTGAATAAGCTCGGTATTGGGGCACAAGGCCTCGGTGGCTTGGCAACCGTTCTAGACATCAAAATCATGGAATACCCAACGCATGCGGCTTCATTGCCAGTAGCGATGATTCCAAACTGTGCCGCAACCCGTCACGTGCATTTCCACTTGCATGGCGATGGCCCAGCGATATTAGAAAAGCCATCCTTATCTGATTGGCCAGACGTGACTTGGACTCCGGATACCAAGAAATCGAAGCGCGTGAACCTCGATACTTTGACTGCTGAAGAAGTAGCCGGCTGGAAAGAAGGTGAAACACTACTTCTCAACGGAAAAATTCTGACTGGTCGTGATGCCGCTCACAAGCGCATTCAGGATATGCTCGCCAAGGGTGAAGAATTGCCAGTGAGCTTTAAGAACCGCGTGATCTATTACGTTGGCCCAGTGGATCCAGTGGGCGGTGAAGCAGTTGGCCCAGCAGGACCAACTACCTCAACCCGTATGGATAAATTCACGGAGATGATGCTGGCTCAAACTGGCTTGATCTCGATGATTGGTAAAGCAGAGCGTGGCCCCACTGCAATTGAGGCGATCAAGAAACACAAGTCTGCTTACCTCATGGCTGTTGGTGGCGCTGCGTACTTAGTCTCCAAAGCAATTCAGACAGCGAAAGTAGTTGGCTTTGCTGACCTAGGCATGGAAGCGATTTATGAATTCGATGTCAAAGATATGCCAGTAACAGTAGCAGTCAGTTCTGCAGGTATTTCAATGCACGAGACTGGTCCAAAAGAATGGCAAGCAAAGATTGCTGGTATTCCAGTCAAGATTGTTTAAGACAACCGTCAATAGCAATACATAGTTAAGCGACCTTTACTTGGCACTCATCGGGGTATTTGATTCTGGCGTTGGAGGCTTATCCATTTTGGACGAGGCTCTACGTCAGCTGCCCGAGCATGACTATATTTATTTGGCCGACTCCATCAATGCACCTTATGGAGAAAAGTCTAGCGAGTGGATAGCTTCGCGCAGCATGGAGCTATGCCAATACCTAGCAGCGCAAGGATGTGATGCGATCATGGTTGCCTGCAACACCGCTACCGCAGAAGCGATTGCCCAGATTCGTAATCAGCTCAGCAACATTCCGATCATTGGCGTAGAGCCGGGCATTAAGCCTGCGGCAATGCAGTCCATGAATGGCATTGTCGGTGTACTCGCAACCGAGGCCACACTGAAGAGCGATAAATTCACCGCCCTACTAGCAACCCTTCCCAACTGTCAATTTATTAAACAAGCTGGGGCTGGCCTTGTTCCCTTGATTGAAGCAGGCCAAGCTAATGGCGAAGAAACCTTAGAGTTACTTGCAGAGCACCTTGAACCCATTCAGGATGCTGGAGCAGACACCTTGGTCTTAGGTTGTACGCACTACCCTTTCTTGCGCAAAGCTATTCGTAAATTACTTGGGGACTCAATCAATCTTATTGATACCAGCGATGCAGTTGTGCGCCAACTCAAAAGAAAACTCGAGGCGCAAGGTAAAGATTTAGATGAAGGCACATGTGGCTCGATTAAATTCATCAGCAGCAAGGATGCAGGGACACTACATCAAATGGCTCAAGAGCTCATGCAATCGGATCTAGATGAGCACAGCATTGAATCTCAGCTGGTAGGTACTTTTAAATGAGTGCCTTCTTGAGCCAATTAAATACCCGCCTGCCATTCGATAAAACCGAACGCATCATCATTGGTATTGTTATTGCCCTGCATCTACTATTTTTAATAGGTTTCCAAAGCAGCATGAAGCCTGATAACGATAACAATATGGATGATGCGCGAGTCATGGCCAACCTCGTGAGTCCTGAGGCCGCCAAACAACCTCAAGCAGCTCCAGCTGCGCCTCCACCAAAACCCAAACAAGAGCAGAAGAAGAAAACTGTGGATGAGAAATCCACGCAGGCACCAACTCCACCGCAAACTCAGCAACAGGCTGCCACCCCACCAACACCCCAGCAATCCAAAAGTGAATCGCAAGCCCCAAATGCTACGGTTGCGCCCGCAACCACCTCTGGGGCGAGCGGCACACCGATTCAGACTGACATTGGTAAACTGGTCGTCGTCTATCAGCCCGATGCAGACGCTTACTACCCCTCTTTCTCGAAGAGATCGGGAGAGCAAGGTGAAGTGGTGGTGCGATTGATTATTGATGAAACCGGTAGTGTTGAGGATGTTGCCCTATTACGTTCGAGCTCATTCCCAAGATTAGATCGAGCAGCAACAGAGATTGGTCGTCGTTATCGCTTTAAACCATTCTTAGTGAATGGTTCACCCCAAAGAATTTCTACCAACCTTTTAATTAAATTTAATTTAAAGAATTAAACATTATGAATACACCATTTGGCTTAGCAAATTTATGGCTTGAGGGCGATGCTATTACTCGCTTTGTGGCACTCGCACTTCTCACTTGCTCGATTGTGACCTGGGTAATTTTGTTATCCCGCTTTTGGGACTTACGCAATCTGCGCAAACTGAAACCTGAGCTCGATCAATTTTGGCGCGCGACTTCATACGACCAAGGCCTGAACGCATTTACTAGTCATGCTAGCAATCCTTATTACCAAATTGCTAAGGCTGCGAGTGGTGCCTCTACCCATCATCAAAGTCAATCGACAAATCATCGCGAACTCTTGCAGACACTGAACTACTCTGAGTGGATGGCAAGAAGCCTTAAGAACAGCATTGATGGCGTTGCTGCACAACTCCAAAAAGGCCTCACCTTCCTAGGCTCAACCGGCGCAACTGCACCGTTTATTGGTTTGTTTGGAACTGTTTGGGGTATCTATCACGCCTTGATTGCAATCAGCAGCTCCGGTAGCGCGCAGATTGATCAAGTCGCTGGCCCTATTGGTGAGGCCCTCATCATGACTGCTTTGGGCTTAGCCGTAGCCATTCCAGCGGTGCTAGGCTTTAATGCGATCAACCGCGCCAATAAATTATTACTCGCTGATCTCAATCGTTTTGGCAATGACCTCCTCGCTTACTTTGTAACTGGCGCCCGCGTGAAGTCCGGAGAATAAGCATGTCTTTCAATCTTCAGAACGATCAGGAAGAAAGCGGCATCATGGCCGAAATCAACATGACTCCGATGGTGGATGTCATGTTGGTACTTCTCATTATCTTCATCATCACCCTGCCCGTGATTCAGCAGGCGGTGAAGGTTGAGCTTCCAAAAGCCAATAGCGTACGCAATGAAGTGAAGCCTGAGTCCGTTCAACTCTCGATTGATGCTCAAGGTCAAATATTTTGGAATAGCACACCAATCGATTTAAAAACTTTTGATGGCTATGCAGAAAAAGCTGCTCAAAAAGAGCCGCAACCAGAAATCAATTTGCGCGCTGATAAGTCTGTGAAATATGAATATGTTGCTCAAGTATTAGCCGCATCCCGCCGCGCTGGCCTCACGAAGCTTGGGTTTGTAACTGAACCTAACTAAGGTTTTGTAGCAACGCATTGCTCTTGGTAGGTCTTCGTACCCTCACCAAGGGTGGCAGAGAGAATCCCGCCTTTAATGGTCTCAGCTTTTCTCAGTTGACCAGTCGAGCGATTGATGGTGATCACCGTGCTTACTAAACCAGGCCCATACTGAATACCATCAAAACTCTCAGGCGGAAAATTAGCCTCCATTGAGATCAGGACTGTCGATTCGTTAATGAGGACATTCTTAACAGCCTGCCTACCCAACTCATCGGATTGATCTAAATCCCGATCATCCACATAGACTTTTGCCTTCTGATTTTTTGAGGCTGGGCTAACTTTTAAATCGTAGGTTTCGGTGTAATTATTCTCTGAACGAGTGCAATTAAATTCAAGGATGTCTAGGCCCCATGCCACGGAAGACATAAAAAGCATACTGAGGCAACATGCTAGTTTTGATGAATTCAAAGCTAATGCGAGAGCTATTCTAGTTTGGAGATGTTGCTTGTAATGCTATTGAATTGATCGGCAATACTGGGAGCGTCATCATCGCCGCCCTTATTCTTAGGCTCCTCATCATCCTTTGGTGCTTTAAACCATTTGAAGACCACCAGAGCTATGGATAACAAAGACATAACTAAACCAAAAATTACCTTAATCTGATCTATAAATTGCGCCGTCATGAAAGGCTGCTTACTGGAAATGTATAACTCCGTTCCATCGGAAATTGGAAAGCCAGACGGGGTCAATATATTCTCTTCAGAAATAGGAAAGCTGAATCGAGAGCTTATCTGTGGGCTATACAAAACGGGCAACAAGGCCGATATAGCACGTGAATCAACATTTTTATTGGCCAAAAGATTCAGATTAACTCCGACCACTCGAATATCTGTGGCGGGTACTGGTGGCGAGATTTGATACATGTACGCCAGAATCTTTGTGTCTGCAACCCAGCCCATACGCATTGCCAAGGATGGTGGAAAAGACATTTCTAATAATTGATAGCCGCGCTTTTGCACTAAAAAATCTACCGTAGCCGAAGGAGCATAAGATACCTGAACAATGACATCGGGCAACCAAACTGGCTTCATGCTCAAGAGCTGTTCGTCGCTAAAGTTAGTCTCCACATAATCCACTTCAGGGACTAAACCTGAAAAACGCAATATTTGATTGGAGACAATGCTGGGACCACCATTTTTCTCACCCAGATTGACGGTCTTGCCGCGAATGTCATGAATCGTCTTGACATCGCCCTTTACTAAAAAATGGATTAACTGTGGCGCAATTGAGGCAACCTGCCTAACGTCGTCGTAGCCAACGGGATCAATGCCACCCTGCACGAAGGCCAGGTCTAAGGTGCCATCATTTAAGTTGTTTAGAGCCTCAAATGAACCTGCTGTTGGCTCAATCGTTAAAGAGATGTTTCGTCGAGCCGCCTCTTCTTGCAATACTTTGGCCAAGTGATGGCTTTTGGTGAGCATCCCACCGCCACTGATGCTTAATTTGTAGTGCCGCGGAAATAGATCATAGGCAAATTTGCAGGCGAGTCCAAGCAAGATGGCAATAGCAATTAGGGCCAAGCCTTTTCGAATATGGTGCTTACTTCTCAGCCAATCTAAGGCTGAAAATAAATACTGTTCAACTTCATTAGTCGGATTACCCATGAGCTAAGGCCTTACAGAGAAACTTGGGTTAAGCCATGCTTGGCAAATATATCTTGTCCAGCCGCACTCAAACTAAAACGAACAAAATCTCTTGTAGCTTGATTCGCTGATTTTTTATTAACTAAGAACATATCCCTGGACAGAGGGTAAAGCTTAAGTAAAAGCGTTTTGTCATTAATCTCAAATCCATTAATGGCAACCGCCTTTACCTTATCGCTAAGATTTTTATTCGTAAGATAACCAATTCCGTACGGATCTTGCGCAATTAAATTTAATACATCGATAGCACTATCAGACATTTTTGCATCTCGTGCAAATTTAGAACCTCTCAACACGACATCTTCTACGAAAGCACGCGTACTGGAGCCTTCATTTCTATTGTAAAAATGAATCCTCTTGTTGGGACCACCCAATGCATTCCAGTTATTAATTGAACCGTCGAAAATACCATCCAATTGCTCAAGGGAGATGCTCTTCATATTCATACTGGGGTGCACCACAATTGCTATACCTTCTATACCAATGAGGTTGCTATGTAAGTCGAGGTTAAATTCATCAAAATTCAGATCTCTAGACATCATCGCTAAATCGATCCCACCGTTATCCAATGCCACTAGACCGGCAAAGGATCCGCCTCCTTGAATAGCCACTTTGACGTGGGGATGTTTTTCGATAAACGGGGCAATTAATAAGCTTACAAAGCGTGTTACCGCCACCGATCCAGAGATCATTAATTCTTTTTGCACTCTTGCAATAATGTACGGATAAGCAATCAATCCAGTTAGAGCCGCGCCCCCAAGGCCAGCAGCAATACCTATATTTCGAAGTAACTGACGACGATTCATCATTACTCGCCCACCACAGGAATTAAGCCTGCACCTTTGATGATGGCCTGCCCTTTGTTTGGATCAAGGCAAAAAGCAATGAAGTCCTTTTCCTCTTTAGTGGCAGTTGGCTTTATCAGTAATTGCAAGTTATTGCGTATGGGGTAGCGAAGCTGCTTAATATTTAGATAAGTGGGCAATATGCCATTGATTGCTAAAGGCTTCACTTTTTCCTTGTTCAAAAAAGTCGTGCCGACATACCCTATTGCAAAAGGATCGGAGGTAATAGCATTCATTAATGAATTTAAATCGGAGACTACTTTTGCCCTCAAACTAATATGCTCTTTACCGGCCACCTGTCTTTTCCAGGGCTCATAGGTCCCCAGTTTCGGATCATGACTGACAACATTAATCGGCCCTAAGTATTTACCTAAGGAGCTCCAGTTATTTATCGCTCCCGTGAATACGTCATGCAACTGCTCGAGCGTTAAGTCATTAATTGGGTTGGCTGGATTAACAATGGCCACCAAGCCATCGGTAGCAATGGTGACTTCCTCAATTTCAAGCTTATTTTTGTGGGCCCACAACTGAATATTAGGGGGAATCTGTCCAGAAGCCATGCCGATATTAGCGGTTCCATCAAAAGCAGCCTTATAGCCCATCGCAGTACCGCCGCCAAGCAACGGTAGGCGAATATTTGGGAATTCATCCATATATTGCATGCCAATCTGCTGCATTAACTTCATGACTGTTGTTGAGCCGCGAAGTTGTAAAAAATGCATATCAGTTTGATCGATGGATTTATTGGGCATTATCAAGACCCCAAAGACGGCAGAATGTGCACTATAGCGCCAGGGGTTACTCGACTCTCACCCACAAATAGACTCTCTAAAGCAATCACCAAGGTAAACAGCACTGCAATGCCTATCGTTACACCCCCTACATAAGCAACCATTTTTGGCAAAGGATTTTGCAACCAACCAAAGATCACAAGCAATGCAACAGAAATAGCTAAAGCATCAGACAAATAGGTGGGCAACTGAAGTCTTGCAGCAGATAAGCGCGCCTCCCTTACATCAGATAGCTGATTTAAGGTTGTCACAATTTCAGCTCTTGCCATTTGCTGCACAGGATTTTTTGGATCTAGAAGTCGAATACCCTGCGTCAAGTCTGTTAATACATTAGTCGCCTCTTCGCTTCTTTCATTCTTGGCCATGAGAGGCCATTCATCATCAACTACTGCATCGGCATAGTTTTTTAAATCTCCCTGCAGCTCAACTGAATGTGAACCACCAAAAGCGGCCAGAGATCGATTTAACTTAAACATCAGAGCGGCTTCGCGCGAGACTAGATCTTCGACGTTACGATGATCGCCCTGAACACGTACTAAAGCAAACGCAATTAAAAGCAAGGTAATAGAGGTGAATAATTTAAAGCCCTCTTCAGCACCTTTAGCAAGATGCTCATCTGGATTTAATTTGTACTTCCAGCGAATATATAAAGGAAGGGCTGTAGATATCAGCAATCCCATACACGTTATGAAAACCCCGATGACAATATTAGGGAGTGTATGTAAATAGTTAATCATGTATTACAAATCCTTGTGCCAATTAATGGAGAATAAATAAACTCAAAGTAGACATGAGATTTACTGATTCAAGACTCTCATAATAATTCTCCGTACTCCGGGAGCGGCCTGCATTTACTGGACCGGAATTACGTATTGATGGTACATCATCATAAGATTGCGCCAGGCTATCACCCCCTCTAAGAACAACTGGTGCAGCGACTAAATTTGGGGCAACCTGCGGGAATGGTAAAACGTTCCCGGCAAATGGATTTTTTGCCATAGCGGCAATCACAGCTGGATTATTGGTCATCGCATTAATGCGACTGCTGTACTTTCCTTCTCGTGGAGAATTGGGTTTTGTACCAGCCACAGTTTTAGTGCTGCCTTCTTTCGGTGCAGGCTTGTCGCCGTTGCGGAAGCCATTAGCGTACTTACTAACGTATTTTGATGTCCCATTACTAGATCTAACTGGACGATCCCTAACGTCTAATTTTTCCGTTCCATTCTTAGAAATTCGGCCTTCTCTCGACTCCGCATTATTAGAGCGCTCCCTATTTTGGGCTACACGGGCACTTGGTGGTGGCGGCTGTGTTGCTGGAGGTGGGGATGCTGAAGGTGGGGGCGGTGCAGCAGGTGGCGTGAGCTGAATGCTCCCGTCAGCCATCACCACTAAAGGTGGGGTCCTAGCAGTCGCTGGTGCAGAAGTATCTTCCCTCGTGGCGACAGGAGGAGGCGCACTTGCTACAACAGGAGGTGGCAGTGCAGGTGGAGGAGGTGCTGGCGATAGTAAAGATGGTGGTAGCGGTGGTGGCGGTGCGGGAGCTGCGACTGGAGCAGGTGCTGGTGCGGGTGCTGCAATAGGTTGGGCTGAGGTAATCGTGAGGGCCGTAGGTACTGATGCCAACATGAAATGGCCTGAGTCTGCCCCAGCGAGCGTCAAGCCTTTGACCGTCAAGCTTGCATAACTGCCACTGCCCAAAGTACCCGCAATAGCAGCCGTATTGCTGTAGTAGCTAGGTGTACCGCTAATTGAAAGATTTGCATAGCTACCAGTGCCGAGGTTAACAATAGTGCCAGAGGCATCCACAATCTCGTAACCCAAGTTCGGCGATCCCGCTGCTGCAGACAGTGCTGCCACTCTGATGAAAAGAATACTGCCCAAATCAATACCGCCGCTTGATGCCCCTGCAACCATGGCTGTATTAGCCATTAGAGATGAGATACCAGACACTTGTGCATTAATGACGCCACTCAAACCAGTCCCACCATTGGCCTTGATAAGACGACTTTGTAAATCTAAAACGCCGGCATTGGCAATCAAATTAATGGAGCCACCATGAGTTGATCCTCCTGCATTTAACTCTCCAGCAATTTCTATGTCATTAGCATTAATTCCAATCATGCCGCCAGAACCAGCAGTTCCAATTGCTTGTAGCAAACTGCCAGCCCTAGTGTAGACATATGTACCCCTCAGATAGACTGACGCACCGTTAGTCCCGCTAGCCAGAACCTGAGCTGTGCCCTCCAAACCAACTACTGCGGCACTAGCTGGATCAATTTGGCTTGCCGTCAAGTAAATAACATTGCTTGCAGCTTGCGTCACAGAAGTAACGGTCAGTATTGAGGGATCGTTTGCCGCCGTACTAGAGTAAATTTTATTTAGGCCCTGATTTGCATTTTGAAGATTCAAATCAAGAGCGCTTGCCATTGCTACTGGCACCAAAGGAACGCCCGCATTTAGCCTTAGGGTGCCCGATATAAAAATAGATTGCGCCAAAAGCTCAATGGCATTGCCCAATGTTCCGGCGCCACTACCAAACAAATAATAGTTACTTGTTTGAATCGTGCCATAGCTGAAGATTGTCTGCGCTTGGATAGTCACCTTAGAGGCATTAATTGATGCACCCACCCCGAGGTATGCGATTGAAGACTGGATAACCACATCCAAATTTTGCCCAGTGATGCTGCCATCAAGGCGAAAGTTGCCTGCAGCACTGAGAGTCAAAGTAGTGTAATTAGTGCCCGCCTTAAGAATATTAGCCCCGCTATCAATGACCATTAATCCTGTGCCATTCAAAATACAGGTGCCTAATGTACATGCGCTTGTATTTGCCGTTACGGCAATCGTCACGTTGCTATTGGTCAAAGCCTCTGAAATTACTGCGGCAGTTGAACTATTAATAAACAAATCAACTGGATCTAATAACCAAGTTCCTGCTTTGCCATTTGCACTCTTGGCGCGGGTATCAATTTGAGTGGTGGGCGCAATACTTACTTGGCCCTTGGAACTAGTCTCGATAAAACCGCCATTGCCAGCTAGTACACCACCCATCGACTTAAGAAGGCCAGCAACTGTAGTTTGCACTTTGGACCAAACGGCAATTGCACCACCATTACCGACTTGAGTAGCCGAAGTATCAATTAAAGCATTCTCTTGTATGGTGACTGAGCTAGCAAGTTGATTGTTTTTCTCTGCTTGGTTTGCGTTGGCTAGAATTGCCTCCTGGGTTGGAGTGCTCACCTGAGTGCCACCACTGACCTGGGTATTGGCAAGACCAATATTCACTTGACCACCAGCAGTTGCACCCGTTGCCGTTGTCTTGGAGTTGGCTGCTACGGTAATGTCATTACCTACCAAGTTAATCTGACCGCCCTCTTGGTTTTGACTATTGGCACTAATCTTGCCAGCCTGCGTAATGTTATTCGCTACCAGCTCGATTACACCGCCGTTGTTCACTAAGCTGTTAGCTGAAATCTTGCCAGTGTTTCTGATAACGCTAGCCATGAGTTGATTGGCTGACCCTGCGGCAATTACAACTAGACCGCCGTTGACTTCAATGACCCGCTTGTTTTCTATTAAGGCGTTGTAGGCTGACTTATCTACCTTTAGGGAGATTAAGGAGCCACCTTTAAAGTCCAAGGTGATCTGCTCACCAGCTCCCAAGGCCACTGTACCGGCTCCCTTTTTTGCTAGGAGGTAACCATCATTGCGTACTTCAGGGGCTAGTAAGGCAATGTAGCCATTGTCTGTATTGGTTCTAATCTTGCCTTCGTTAACTACTTGACCAGTGCCATTACCTTGGTAAGTAGACTTACCATCCATAAAATCTTTATCGGCGATGTTCATGGTGGAAGCGACTACACCTGCCGCATTAATGTCGGCACCTTTGCCAAAAGTAACGCCATTCGGATTTACAAAAATAACTTGGCCATTCGCTTTGACTGCACCATCAATCATCGAAGCTGTTGCCCCTGTTACGCGGTTCAGCGTTACTGAATTTGAATTGGGTTGATTAAAGTTGACAGCAGCATTTTTACCAACGTTAAAAGCATCCCAATTAATCACCGCTCTTTGGGAAGTTTGGTTGATATTCATCACTGCATTGTTGGCAGTCGTTGATGAATTAAGAGTGGCATTACCTGCAACTACTTGACCGCCAGTTGGGAGGGTATTTTGCGCGGGGACTGCGGGGGCAGCATGAAGAGTGCTCGCCGAAAATGACAGGAAAAAAGAAAGTGAAAATACCTTCCTTATCTCCTTAGATAAAGATTTGGTAGTGCAAAAAGGAATAGTGGAAGAAAGTCTTCCTTTGCGATTCACCAAATACTTTGTAAAAAATAGTAACGACTTGATTTTACAAGAGTTTTTCCTGAAATGAACCTTCCCAATCAGGGGAAAAGTGTCATTTAAAGCCTGGAAATGCAGTTTTTACAAAATATCGATTGGTGCCCGAGGCCGGAATCGAACCGGCACGACTTTTTTGAGTCGGCAGATTTTAAATCTGCTGTGTCTACCGATTTCACCACTCGGGCTCGCACGAGCAATAAAGCCGTACTAAATAAATCAAGACAAGCAAAATTTTAGCATGTGAGACCGTTTAGAGACTCGAAGCCTGTTTTCATCTCGCTCGGGCTCAAGTTATGGCAAACCTACTAAACTATTCCCATGAAAATTCCTACGCCGAGCTCAGGTCTTAAAACCCTATTTAAAGCCATCTTTTGGCTTGGTTCTGTGGCCTTGGTATTAATCATTGCAGCTGGAGTCTTCTACTTAATCTCAGCCCAAACCAATCCTTCCGGCAAGCGGATTATCAAATCCCTAGGAGATTCGGTGGCCATCACCTTTGATGAGAGCGATATTCCTCATATTCAGGCAAAGAGCTCTTCTGATGCGCTATTTGCTTTGGGCTATTTACATGCTAGCGAGCGTTCCTGGCAAATGGAAATCAATCGCCGTCTATCTAGCGGTCGACTCTCTGAAATTCTTGGTAAAGAAACTGTAGCCATTGATCGCTTTATTCGCACCTTAGGCATTAAGCATGCTGCTGAAAAGCAGTTCGATCGCTACCCTATCGCCACCAAACGATTACTGCAATCCTATGCGGATGGAGTGAATGCTGGCAATGCTCACTTAGGTTGGGCCTTACCAGTTGAATATTTTTTAACCGGCTCCAAACCAGGTCATTGGTCACCTACGGATAGCGTGGCATGGATGTTAATGATGGCGCTGGATCTTGGAGGTAACTGGCATAAAGAATTGCAACGTCTCGAACTCTCGCAGTTTTTAACAACGAAGGAAGTATGGGAAGTCATGCCGGCATACACGCCGGGCGAACCAGTAAGTAATGTTGACTTTGCCAAAATGTATCGCGATATCAATGTCTTTAATCCAAATCCACTCGCTCGAGATCAAAAGTCGAAGAAGTTGCCTGCAACCGAGTTGGCCATCAATGAAGTGCCGGGCGGCAAAGACGGTATTGGATCCAATAATTGGGCGCTCAGCGGGAAACTGACAAGCTCTGGCAAGCCCTTGTTGGCCAACGACCCACATCTTGGTTTATCAGCGCCAGCGATTTGGTATATGGCTCACCTGGAAGCTCCGGGCATCAACGTCATTGGAGCAACTCTTCCCGGCATTCCGGCGGTAGTTCTAGGTAGAACCGATAAATTTGCTTGGAGCTTTACGAACACCGGCCCTGACGTACAAGATTTATATATTGAACAGCTTGATCCTAAAAATCCTGGTGTCTATCGCGGACCAGATGGTCCGCTTGCCTTCAAAGTACGTCAAGAAATCATTGATATCAAAGGTGAACCTCCCCTGCGCTTCTTAGTCAAAGAGACTCGGCATGGTCCAGTGATCTCCGAATCCTACGCACGAGCAAAACGCGCAATTGATACTGATCGCTTTGTCTTAGCATTGCGCTGGACTGCATTGGATGTTGAGAATCAATCCGTTGCTGGTTTGCTCGATATGAATCACGCCAAAGATTTGGATACATTCAAGCAAGCACTACGCAAAAACTACGCGCCAATGCAAAACGTCGTGATGGCAGACGTAGATGGAAATATTTCGTTTCAGGCGGCCGGTGTTGCTCCTAAGCGCACCTTACATCAAGGGCTCTATGGGGTAGCACCAGCACTCGGCTGGGAGAAGCAATATGACTGGACTAGCTATGTTCCTTTTGATCAACTACCCAATAGCACCAACCCCGATGCAAACTGGATTGCCACAGCAAACCAAAAAATATTGGCCAACAATGATCCAAACCCATTGACTGGCGACTGGGATCTACCAACCCGCTACGACCGTATTGTGGATCTCATTAAAGGCAAGTCAGTACACGATCTTGCCTCCATGAAATCCATGCAGGCTGACACCCTCTCCTTGGGTGCCACACCATTACTAGAACTATTTAAGTCCGCCCAGTCAAAACATCCTCTCGCGCAGCAAGCTATCGAGCTCAGCAGAAACTTTGATGGCGATATGAAAATCGACAGCACTGGCGCTCTCATATTTAATGCCTGGGCCGACCAGCTATCACGCAAACTTTTTGCGCGTTTAGGGTATTTGTTCACAGAAAATTATGGTGCACGTAACTTTAGACAGTCTTTGATATTGCAATTACAAAATCCTAATAGTCCTTGGTGCAACGACCCCTTAACCGAACAAAACGAGAGTTGTGCTGAAGCCTCAAATGCGGCATTTGATAAGGCACTAGAGCAACTGAGCGCGCAGTTTGGTAATAATCCTAAAAATTGGGTTTGGGGTAATGCCCATATTGCCGTCTCTGAACATCGTCCTTTAAGCAAGGTTCCATTCCTTGGAAGCCTATTTAATTTGACGCAGCCTTTTCCTGGGGATAGCTTTAGCATCAACGTGGGACGCCTCGAACTTCTCAGGGCCGACAATCCTTTTGAAACTAAACAGGCCCCCAGTCTGCGGGCGCTCTATGACCTCTCTGATTTAGAGCAGTCACTCTTTATTTACCAAACTGGGCAATCTGGCTGGGTACAAAATAAGCTTTACCGAAACATGAGTGCACTCTGGGCTCGCAACGAATACCTCCCCTTGCAAATGAAACCCCAAAAGATTGGCCGGCAACTGGATCTGAATATTAAGGAAAAATAAGCCAGGGAGTTTAGAATGATAGTTACAGACCCTGATTGGGTTTAATCCATTTAATGACAACGTTACCGATTATGAAAAAAATATCTGCACTTGCCCTTTTGATCTCCCTCTTCACTCTTCCAGTAACTCACAGCCTTGCCGCGTGGCAAGATTTGGGTGGTCCCGAATTATTTACCGTCTATGCTGATCCAGATACATTGAGTATTAATGGCGATAAAGTGCAGATCATGTCTATGCTCGACTTCAAAAAGCCAGGCGTTAACCCAAAGACTAAGGCGGCCGTAAATTCCATTGTTGGCTTAAATGAATACGACTGCGCTACCGCTAAATACCGCCCAATTGAATTCAAAGAATTCGCCGGAAACAAGGGCTCTGGCAAGCTTGTATCAGATAACAAAACACCGGATAGCCCTTTTGAAGATATTGCTAATGGCTCGTGGGCCGCAGGCGTCTTTAATGTGGCTTGCAAACGCAATTAATTACCATTGATGGCTATATCGGGCAGACCAAATTTTTTAGTTTGGCCTGCTTTTTTCTTTTTTGGCCTAAGCACCCTCTGCCTCAATTTAACTGGATGTGCAGCACCCTTAATGGCCTTGGGAAGTTCTGCCACCACTGTAGCTAGTTCGGCTGGAACTGCTGCCGTATCCGTTGCGGTAGCCAACCCTTCTACGGCAGCTAGCGCGATTTCCACGGTAACTACCGGAAAATCCCCGCTTGAGCACGCGGCTTCAGCAGCAACTAAGCAAGATTGCAATTTCCTGAATGCCCTAGGGCCAAAGCCTATTTGCTCGGATATTCCCGTTCCCACAATCAAGGATATGAGCGAGCCATATCCAGGGCTAGCAGATAGCATCCCCGCTTCTAAATAAGCAGTCTAAAATTACCTTTATTAAGCAATCCTTTTTCCTATTGAAGCCATGACTACAGAAAATTACTACCTCACACTGACCTGCCCTAATCGACCAGGCATTGTTGCCGCTGTTTCAACCTACATCTTTGAATTGGGTGGGGACATTGAAGAAGCTCAGCAATTCGATGACAAAGCTTCTAAACGCTTCTTCATGCGTGTGAGCTTTAGCTGCGGTGCCGATAGTAAAACTTTGAGAGCTGGCTTTGTAGAAATCGCCAAACGCTTTGACCTCACTTGGGACTTGCGTGCTGTAAAAGATTTAAAACGTGTATTGATCATGGCCTCCAAGCTGGATCATTGCCTCGTAGATTTGCTCTATCGCTGGCGCATCGGTGAATTGCCAATGATCATTTGCGGAATCGTTTCTAACCATCCGCGTGAGGTTTACTCCAGCATTGATTTTGCAGATATTCCTTTCTATCACCTCCCGGTAACGGCAGAGACCAAACCAGCTCAAGAAGCAAAGCTCTTGGAAATTGTTGCTGATTCAAAAGTAGACATGGTGATCTTGGCACGCTACATGCAGATTCTGTCCGATGATTTATCTACCAAGTTATCTGGCCGCTGCATTAACGTTCACCATTCATTCTTACCAAGCTTTAAAGGTGCGAAGCCTTACCATCAAGCCCATGCCCGCGGCATTAAATTGATTGGTGCAACAGCACACTTTGTGACCAGCGATTTGGATGAAGGTCCGATCATTGAGCAAGACGTCACGCGCGTTACCCATGGCGACACTCCTGAAGACTTGGTTCGTAAAGGCCGAGATTTAGAGCGTACCGTGCTGTCACGCGCCCTTCGCTACTACTTGCATGACCGTGTTTTGATTAACGGCGCAACTTCTGTAGTCTTCTCAGACTAAGCTGCACCTTAAGGGCGGACCCCTGGAGTTTCCAGGGGCATTCCTCTTGCCCTCCACATCAGGAACAACTCTAACTGAGCCATTTCTAGTGAGCCATATTCAAACTGCTTGGCACGCACCCCACTCATGCAGTTACGCAGACGTCTCTGCAAAGATCCCATGGTCTGCCATTCGATGCGATAAATTGGGTAAGCGTTTGGATGCCCCTGAGGAATAAGACTTCCCCCCAACTTCAATCCAGCGCGATCTTGGTGGCATTGAGCGCAAGATAAATTTAGCTGACCCATTCTTTCATTAAAGAACAGACGACCTTGTTGCAGATCTTTTTTATTCTGAGAGGTTTCTTGAATTGCAATCGGCAAACCTTTAGATTGGGTTGCTACAAATGTCGTTAAGGCCAGAAGCTCCTTGCTCTCATAGGCGAGTGCGGGAGCTTCCTGCTTTGATGTGCGACATTGATTGATTTGCCCCTCTAAAGTCTGCAACTTTCCCTTTTGTACTTTAGGAAACTGGACCGCCGCTCCAGTCATCTTCTGACCACTATCGCCGTGACAGGATGCGCAAGACACATTCTGTTTGCCAGCTTTTTCTTTCCAGAGGCTATGACCATCCATCACCCAAAACATAGCAGGGTTGAGATTGGGATCATCTTGCATTGCTTGATTCTCTCGGGTCATCAACTGGTAGCTGGATTGCCGAACATCCTTGGAGGGTTCAAGCGCCAGACTGGAATCGACTCCAATCAGGATTGCCAATACCGGCAATAAACGACAGAAAAAAAACAGAAGTCTCACGAGACGGTAATTTGCGCTTGATTTACGGCTTCATACCCATCGTCCCCCACCCATTTGAAATCGAGTGTTCCTGAGGCTACTGCCACGGTTGTAAAGATGATCAGAGGGTTGGCACCAATGCCAGGATAAAAATCCGCCCTAAACACTTCCTCACCAATATTTTGTAATGAAGTCTTACCCATCGGATAAAGACCCTGCTTTTATTGTGTTTATCTTAACCAAGAAATAACTTATTGCTTTGCAACATATATTGCGGAGCAGTAAGATCAGACCATGATCTCCGGCCTCGTCCAAATCCTCTTATTCCAAAGTCTGGGTGAGCTTGTCTCCAAGTTCGCTCTACCCACCCTTCCGGGCCCTGTTATTGGCTTAGTGCTGCTGATTATTTGGCTGGTACTGCGCAAGGGAATTAATCATGAGCTTGCCATGGTGGCAGATGGCTTTAGCCAGTATCTTGGGCTTTTATTCGTGCCGGCAGCCGTGGGGGTGGTGCTATTTCTGCCCCAACTCAAGGCAAATGCCTTAGCCATTGTGAGTGCCTTGGTCGCCAGTGTGATTTTGACGATTGCTACTAGTGCAGTAGTCGTGCGCTTTTTGAGCGCAAAGCCTAAAGAGGCTGAGCAATGAACGAAAAGCATTCGATTGTGGAGATTTGGGTTTACCTGTCGGGTAGCCCCCTATTTGCCCTATTTATTACTTTGGCCGCCTATCAAATTGGCCTTTCTATTTATAAAGCCACCAAACAAAATCCTCTAGCTAACCCCGTGGCGATCGCCATCATCCTGGTGGCTAGCATCATTCAATTTATTGAAATGCCCTACTCCACCTACTTTGAAGGTGCGCAATTTATTCACTTCTTATTAGGTTCGGCAACCGTCTCCTTGGCTATACCTATATATAGAGGCTTAAGCAGCTTGAAGGGTCGATCCCTTCCTTTGTTAGCCTCTTTGCTTGCAGGTGGCTTGGTATCGATTATTAGCGCTGTAAACATTGCCAAATTGTTCGGGGCGGACTCCAGTATTACCGGTGCTATGTACCCGAAATCCGTTACCGCACCAATCGCTATGGGTATTGCTGAGCGCATTAGCGTATCCCCAACCTTGACCGCCATCTTTGCTGTCACTACCGGAATACTGGGGGCTATTTTGGCGCCGTTTATTCTCAATGCACTAGGAATGAAAGCCTGGTGGCAGCGTGGCTTTGCAATCGGTATTGGGGCCCACGGTATTGGCACCTCACGTGCATTTAGCATCCACCCAGAGGCGGGCACCTATGCCAGCCTTGCTATGGGTATGAATGGTGTTATCAGCGCAGTAGCGATTCCGATTCTGTATCACGTATTTAATTAGAAAAGCTAATGCAACTTTATAGGGATATAGGTGGGCGCAGTGCACCAAGAAGGCTCATCTGCCCCCTTATTAGCCCCATGACTTAGACCAAAAACACGAGCTTGCTTTAAGCTAACTTTATTAGCACCCCTTTACCCAACACCTAAGAACACTGACATGAAAACAATTCAATACCGACTTGGCCAAATCCTAATAGGAGCACTCCTGGCAACTGGTGTCTGCACTTCAATAGTGGCTGCATCAGATGCTGATTGGCCTAAGAAACCCATCGTAGCCATTCTGCCTTTTCCTGCCGGTGGCTCTACAGATGTGTTTGCAAGATCAATTGGCGTTCCTCTTGGTGAGGCCCTAGGTCAAGCAGTAGTTATTGACAACAAGCCTGGTGCAGGGGGAATGATTGCGCTAGGTGCGGCGGCTAAGGCTTCGCCCGATGGCTATACCCTGCTCTTTAGTGCGCTGACCAATCAATCGATCTCTTATTCACTCTTTAAAAATCCTCCAGCAGATTTAACTAAAGACCTTGTACCTGTTGCATTGGTGGGAAGCATCCCGCACCTCATTGTGGTTAACCCATCGGTACCAGCAAAAAATTTACCGGAACTCATTGCGTTTATTAAATCCAAGAAGGGTGATTTCAATTACGCCTCTCAGGGTAACGGCAGCCTCTCTCACCTAGAGGCAACTCTATTCATGCAACGCATTGGCGCAACTGGAACACACGTCCCATACAAAGGCAGCTCTTTTGCGCTACCCGATTTAATTGCAGGCAACACACTCATGATGTTTGATAGTGTTACTGCATCCCTGCCACACATTCAAAGTGGTAAGTTGCGCCCGATTGCAATTGCTGCGCCAGAGCGCTCACCATTAATGCCAAATGTTCCAACTTTAGGTCAAGATGGCATGAAACAGTTTGATGTTGAAAACCTCTATGCTATCTATGCTCCCAAAGGAACTTCCCCCGCAATTGTGGCGAGACTAGAAAGAGAAATTCGGAAGATTTTGACTAATCCAGACTTTAAGACACGCTTAGCTAACCAGGGGATCCACCCACAGTTTGCTAACTCTGAGCAGCTAGCCATCATCACCCAAAACGAGCAAGACAAATGGGCAAAGATCGTCAAATCTGCAAACGTTAAAATCGACTGACAACACATTAGTCCCGCACACATACTTTCATTGAATAGATTAAATCCATGTTGATTTCCCCACCCTTTGGCGGCGGTCGCGCCCCAGTCTTAGCCAAGAATGCCGTTGCTAGTTCTCAACCTTTAGCCACTCAAGCCGGTATTGAGGTTTTGCAAAATGGTGGCAATGCGGTTGATGCAGCTTTAGCTACCGCAATCACACTAACCGTGGTCGAGCCCACTATGAATGGCCTTGGTGGTGATGGCTTTGCACTCATCTGGGATGGCAAGAAACTCCATGGCATGAACGCCTCCGGTCGTGCTCCAGCCGCCTGGACTCCAGAGTATTTTTCTGGCAAAGCGGCCATGGATTTAATTGGCTGGAATACCGTGACTGTGCCGGGTATGGTTTCAGGATGGATTGAGTTATCTCGCAAGTTTGGCAAGCTGCCATTTGCGCAACTCTTTAAGCGCGCAATTGACTATGCGGAAAATGGCTTTCCAGTCTCACCCGTCATTGCCCGCCAATGGCGTGAAGCGATTCCAATTCTGAAAAATCAACCGGGATTTACGGATTCATTTTTAATAGATGGCAAGGCTCCTACTGCCGGACAAATTTGGCGTTATCCAGCGCAAGCTAAAACGCTTCGCGAAATCGCTGACACAGAAGGTGAATCTTTCTACACTGGCAAGCTAGCTCAAAGCATGGTTGACTTTGCTCAAAGCACTGGCGGCTGTTTCACCATGGCTGACTTTGCCAATAATCAAACCGAATGGGTTGAGCCTTTAGCTTTTGATTATGGTGACTACACTCTCCATGAAATTCCCCCCAACGGTTCTGGCATCGTCGCACAAATGGCGCTCGGTATTTTGCAAGCTGCCAATGTCAAACAATACCCAGCCAACTCGGCGCAGCGTATTCATCTGCAAGTAGAAGCCATGCGTATTGCTTTTGCTGATGCCCATGCCCACGTATCCGATGCCAGTTCGATGAAGGTGCCTACTAGCGCATTGCTAGATAGAGATTATTTGGCTAGTCGTGCTGCGCTCATTAATCACAATCAAGCGGGAACGTATGGCGCAGGAGATCCACATGCTGGTGGCACCGTATATCTTTGCGCCGCAGATGAATCCGGCATGATGATTTCTTACATTCAGTCCAACTTCAAAGGCTTTGGTTCAGGCGTTGTTGCCTCTGGTGGCATTGCATTCCATAACCGCGGCATGAGCTTTAGCTTGGTGGATGGTCACCCTAATCAAGTTGCACCAGGTAAGCGCCCTTTTCACACCATCATTCCGGCATTCCTTACCAAAGGAACTCAACCGGCCATGGCATTTGGTGTGATGGGTGGCAATATGCAACCTCAAGGACATATTCAGTTTGTGATGCGCTTTGTGGATGAGTATCTCAATCCACAGGCTTGCTCAGACGCACCGCGCTGGAGAATCGATGATGTGGGCAAACTCACTGTAGAGGCTTCCATGCCAACTGCAGTAGTTGAAGGGCTTAAAGCCATGGGTCATGAAGTGACTGTGATGCCAGCCAACAGTTTGGACTTTGGTAGCGCTCAAGCTATTTCGCTACTGGGCGAAGAAACTAAAGATGCCTATATTGCTGGTAGTGATCATCGCCGCGATGGACTTGCGGCAGGTTTCTAAAAAGCTCACCACTCTAGCTCTTGATCCTCTAGATTCAGGAAATCACCTAAACGTAAATAGTCGTCGCCGTCCCTGGTGATCGCTTTTGAACTTTCGCTCCAACCCACTCTAGGCACCACCCTCTCCGAAGGAAGTGTCTTTGAAATGCCGCGCCTTGGGTCAAGGAGTTCATCATGGCCGGTAAGATCTTTTTTCATATTAATAGAACAGAATGAGCAACCCGAGAAATTTTAATGGGGCACAACCGCTCAACCCCTCCTGAATAAATCCCACTCTTTCAATCATGGGTTAATCAACCCAAGCACTTTTGTAATTTCTCTATTTGATAAGATTTGTATCAATCAATCAATCAATAACAACACCTTACTAAAAGTGTCATTTCCGTGAAAGTGGCGAAATATTAAAACTCAAGAGCGAGGAAAGCGATGATCGCAAAAAGCAAGAAGGTAAAAATAGAAAATTCTGCGGAGGCCTGGGAAAGTGGTCAGCTAGGTTGTGACATCAAGCATGCGAGAGCTGTTGATAAAAAAATCGGCACTCAAATTGATGAGGCGCTGGGGCTACAAATGATCTCCATCAGACTGGAGCAGGACTTGATTGAATCTTTTAAGCTCTTAGGCACCAAATACGATATGGGCTACCAACCTCTTATGCGTGAGGCCTTAAAACGATTCGTAGAGGGTGAATTTAAGCTGATTGCCAGCGAAGCACTGGAAAAGCAGCGAGCTGAAAAACAAAAGAGTGGCAAGAAAATGGCAAAGGCAGCTTAACTAGGCAAACAGTTGAGATAGAAACGCTTCACCTCTTGATCACAGCTCACATCCTTGGGCTGGATTGGACGCTCAAGGGTGATGCCTTCAATCGAGGTGCAGCGGCTTAGTGCGACATAGACCTGCCCTGAAGCAAACGCTCCTGAAGATAAATCGACTTTGATCTTATCGAGGGTCTTGCCCTGACTCTTATGAATAGTTACCGCCCAAGCTAGCATGAGCGGGATCTGCACAAAGGTACCAATAATATTTGGCGAGATCTTTCCAGACATCATGTCATGGTCGTAGCGATAAGATTCCCACTGATGCCCTTTGACTTCAACCGTATTGGAGTATGACCCGTTCTGAACCATCACCTTCACAGTATTTGGAAGTAGTTCACGCACCACCCCGATAGTGCCATTCACCCAACGCTTAGGAAAGTTGCTGTCGGTTGCCGTAAACATCACCTTAGCGCCAACCTTCAGGGTTAAATGATTGGGCGATGGCAAATTGCGATCATCTACATTGAACTTACCGGTGCTATTACCAGTGTAGACCTTGGATTCAGTTGTTAATGCTCTAAGACCTGCACCATTAATTTGATCTGCGCGTGCGTTAGTTGTTGTTAAGGTGATAGTTTGCTCATCCACCTCTTTTTTGGTTTCATAACAAACAGCATTTAAGGTATCAAGCGCTTCATCAATATCTTGATTGATACGGATTTGATTGAGTAGGCCTGCAAAATGCGCATCTTTTTGGCGGAAGATCTTGGATAACTCCACCATGGTCACATCTTTA
>CANGNV010000017.1 GCA_947455485.1 Burkholderiaceae bacterium
ACAAGGAAAGAGCATGAAAGTTTTTTACGATAAAGACGCTGATTTGTCCCTCATTAAAGGCAAAAAAGTAACCATCATTGGTTATGGTTCACAAGGTCACGCACACGCATTGAATCTGAAAGATTCAGGCTGCAACGTTACTGTTGGTTTGCGTAAAGATGGCGCTTCCTGGAGCAAAGCTGCAAATGCTGGCTTGACAGTAAAAGAAGTTGGCGAAGCAGTGAAAGATGCTGACGTAGTGATGATGCTCTTGCCTGATGAGCAAATTGCTGATGTATATAGCAAAGAAGTTCATGGCAATATTAAGCAGGGCGCTGCATTGGCATTCGCTCACGGCTTTAACGTTCACTACGGTCAAGTTCAGCCACGCGCTGACTTAGATGTGATCATGATCGCTCCTAAGGCACCAGGCCACACTGTTCGTGGTACTTATGCTCAAGGTGGCGGTGTTCCCCATTTGATCGCTGTGTACCAAGATAAATCTGGCTCTGCTCGTGATGTTGCTCTGTCATATGCAACAGCAAACGGTGGCGGTCGTGCCGGCATCATTGAAACTAACTTCCGTGAAGAAACTGAAACTGACTTGTTCGGTGAGCAGGCTGTTCTTTGTGGCGGCGCGGTTGAGTTGATCAAAGCTGGTTTCGAAACTTTGGTTGAGGCTGGTTACGCTCCTGAAATGGCTTACTTCGAGTGCTTGCATGAGCTCAAGTTGATCGTTGACTTGATCTACGAGGGTGGTATCGCCAACATGAACTACTCTATCTCTAACAACGCTGAGTACGGTGAGTATGTGACTGGTCCACGTGTTGTTACTGAAGATACTAAGAACGCAATGCGTCAGTGCTTGAAAGACATTCAGACTGGTGAGTACGCTAAGAGCTTCATCTTGGAAAACAAAGCAGGTGCGCCTACTTTGATTTCACGTCGTCGTTTGAATGCTGAGCATGACATCGAAGTGGTTGGTGCTAAGTTGCGCGCCATGATGCCTTGGATTGCGAAGAACAAGTTAGTTGACCAAACTAAGAACTAAGCAAGACGATAGTTAATCGACGAAATCAGTAGTTCATTAAATAAGGCTCAGAACAAAGATGATGTATCCGCACCCCATTATTGCGAAAGAAGGTTGGCCGTATTTGGCATTGGTGGGGGCTGTTACTTTGCTAGTCCACTATCTTGGTGGCATTGCATGGTCATGGCCTTTGTGGATCATCTTTATCTTTGTTCTGCAGTTCTTTCGCGATCCACAGCGCATTGCTGCTCTTGGTCGTGATTTAGTTTTATCTCCAGCCGATGGTCGTATCGTCGTAGTGGAAGTAGCCAACGATCCTTATGCCGATCGTGAAGCTTTGAAGATTAGTGTTTTTATGAATGTGTTTAACGTTCACTCTAACCGCAGCGCAGTGAACGGCTTGGTAAAAGAGATTCAGTATTTCCCAGGCAAGTTTGTGAATGCCGATTTAGATAAAGCCTCTACCGAGAATGAGCGTAATGCCGTTGTGATTGATGCCAATGGTCAAATCGTCACTTTGGTTCAGGTTGCAGGCCTAATTGCGCGACGTATTCTTTGCTATATCCATGTTGGCGATAGACTTAAGGCGGGTGAGCGTTATGGCTTTATTCGCTTTGGCTCCCGTGTAGATGTATATTTGCCATTAACAGCTGAGCCTTTGGTCAGTGTTGGTGATAAAGTTTTTGCTACGAACACCGCATTAGCTCGCGTACCTGGCTTAGATTAATTAAGCCGCTTTAACTGGGAATATTCTTTGAGTACATTTCGTCGTCGTGGCCGCATAGACCGTAGTCGCCTTGCTCCTAAACGTGCTGAGCGCTCGCAGGCTGAATGGGCTGAAGAGCTGGGTGATGGAGTTGATTTTGAGGTAGAAGAGTTGCATGCGGATAAGCCGCGTCAACGCAGTAAAGGAATCTATCTACTCCCTAACGCATTTACAACTGCAGCTTTGTTCTGCGGCTTCTTTGCAATAGTCAATGCGATGAACCACCAGTTTGAAATGGCTGCTATTGCCATCTTTGCATCCTTAGTTTTGGATGGTATGGATGGTCGAGTTGCCCGTATGACCAATACCCAAAGTGCTTTTGGAGAGCAGTACGACTCTCTAGCCGATATGGTGTCATTTGGTGTTGCCCCAGCTTTGGTTGCTTATGAGTGGGCCCTAAAAGATTTAGGTAAGTGGGGCTGGTTGGCCGCCTTTACTTATTGTGCGGGCGCTGCTTTGCGTTTAGCGCGCTTTAACGTTAATACCGGCGTTGTTGATAAGAAGTTTTTTCAAGGCTTGCCAAGTCCTGCGGCTGGTTCTTTGATGGCTGGTTTTATCTGGCTGGCTGATGACAATAAGATCCCGGTGCGCGATACCGCCATCCCTTGGATTACTTTCTTTATTGCCGTTTATGCTGGTTTGACCATGGTATCGAATGCCCGTTTTTATAGTGGCAAGGCCTTAGATGTTCGCTACCGCGTACCTTTTGGTGTGATGGTCTTAATGATCCTCACCTTCGTTTTGATCTCTTCCAATCCACCTTTAACCCTATTCGGGCTCTTTGTGGTGTATTCCATCTCTGGATATGTCATTTGGGCTTGGGAGCATCTGAGCGGCCGCCGTTTTAGCTAATTTGGAATATTTAGGTTATATTTAATCCATGTTGATGAATTTCTCACTTCCTAACTTGCTTCTACTAGCACTAAGCCTACAGCTTGGGGCAGGTAAGGCCTGAGTTAATGAGATTAAAGTAATTCATTAGCCACGACATACCAGCCCCAGCAAATTGCTGGGGTTTTTGTTTTTAGATTCGCAATTGAGTAGCAAACATAATTAAGCAATATTGAACCGGAGAGTAGTGATGAGTGACAAAGTAATCATTTTTGATACCACCTTACGTGATGGCGAACAATCGCCTGGCGCCTCAATGACCAAGGATGAAAAGGTTCGCATTGCTCGCCAGCTAGAGCGTCTCAAGGTTGATGTGATCGAGGCTGGTTTTGCTGCGAGTTCTGAGGGCGACTTTCAGGCTATCTCAGCTGTAGCAGCGGCCGTGAAAGATTCCATCGTATGTTCACTTGCTCGCGCCAACGACAAAGACATTACTCGCGCTGCAGATGCCTTGAAAGCGGCTAACGCAAAACGCATTCATGCCTTCTTGGCTACCAGCCCATTGCATATGGCTGTGAAATTACGCATGTCTCCAGAAGAAGTTTTAGAGCAAGCTAAACGTTCTATCCGCTTTGCCAGAAACTTAGCTGAGGATATCGAGTTCTCTGCGGAAGATGGTTACCGCTCAGAAATGGATTTCTTATGCAGAGTAGTTGAGGCGGTCATCAACGAAGGTGCGACTACCATCAATATTCCTGACACCGTAGGTTATGCAACACCAGAGTTGTACGGTGAATTTATCAAGACCTTGCGTACCCGTGTCCCGAATTCAGATAAGGCGGTTTGGTCCGTGCATTGCCATAATGACTTGGGCATGGCTGTTGCCAATTCATTGGCTGGTGTCAAGATAGGTGGTGCCCGTCAAATTGAGTGCACCATCAATGGCTTGGGTGAGCGCGCTGGCAATACGGCATTAGAAGAGATTGTGATGGCTTTACGTACTCGCAAAGATTACTTTGATATGGTGTGCGGTATTGATGCCACCCAAATTGTTCCTGCCTCGAAGTTGGTCTCACAAATTACCGGTTTCGTAGTTCAACCAAATAAGGCGGTCGTTGGTGCCAACGCATTTGCGCATACTTCCGGCATTCACCAAGACGGCATCTTGAAGAATCGCGATACCTATGAAATCATGCGTGCAGAAGATGTGGGTTGGGCAACTAATAAGATTGTTTTAGGTAAATTGTCAGGGCGCAATGCCTTTAAGCAACGCTTACAAGAGTTGGGTATTGCAATTGAAGCTGAAGCCGATTTGAATGAAGCATTTGTTCGCTTCAAGGCATTGGCCGATCAAAAATCAGAAATCTTTGATGAAGATATTATTGCCATCATGTCGGATTCTGCCGCTGCTGAAGAGGGTGAGTTTTATAAATTCATTTCATTGAGTCAGCATTCTGAAACAGGCGAGCGCCCAAAGTCTAAGATCACTTTCCGAGTTGGCGATAAAGAAGCGAGCTCTGAGGCTGAAGGTAATGGCCCAGTTGACGCTAGCTTGAATGCGATTGAAGAGATTGTGAAGAGTGGGGCGGAGCAGTTGCTCTATTCCGTGAATGCGATTACTTCAGGAACGCAATCTCAAGGTGAGGTTACTGTGCGGCTTGCTAAGGGTGGGCGCATCGTCAATGGTGTTGGTACCGATCCCGACATCATTGCTGCATCAGCGAAGGCCTACTTATCTGCACTGAACAAATTGCATGATCCTAGTCAGGCTAAGCTCAATGCGCAGATGACGCCTTAAGAGGTTCTCGGCGACATCTGCAGTATCCGCGTAATCGGTTTACTTATTGAGATCTGTGCTCTTGTAATACTTGGTGCCTTTGCCGGTGATTTCTACGGCAAGGCCTGAATCTGTTAATTGATACATCAGTACACCAGGTGCTACTACTACTGCATCTTGGTATGCATCGCCATTATTTTCATATTTGGCTGCAGCAGTAACTTGGCCTCCAAAAGTCCAACCAGAATTAACAAAGTCATTCATAGCGGCTTGAGTTTGAAAAACAAAGATGTTTTGGAAAGATTTAATCCCCAGGCCCAGACCAGCTTGAACTTCAGCCATGTTCATGTAAATTGGCTTAGCACCATCTTTTGCAATCACAACACCACTACCAGTGCCGCCGCCAGCGATCAGAATCTTCATTCCAAAGTTACTGAACGTAGCGTAACCAACAGACTTTTCAATTAACTCTTTTGCCTTGGGTTGAGCTTGATAGAGGGCCTTGAGGGTGGTAGTACTTGTTTTAAGAATATCTTCACGTTGTTGTGCAACTGTCTTTTGTGGGCCAAAGGGATTTGAAAATTGTGCATAGCTCAGTGCAGGAGAGAGAGCTAATAGACCATAAGCTAATAGGTGAATGAGTTTGGCTTGCATGAATTTTCCTTTGCTTTATTTTTCGCAATTAATGAACTCCATCTTTATACTCCAATCAGCCTCATTGACCCCTTGATATCCACTATGCATTCACTTATTCGTCTCAGTTGCATTCTCCTCGCGCTCTCGTTAGCGGGGTGTGGCAGCTTGCAGCGCAAAGCAGCAGTGCCATCCCAGCAGATGGGGCAGGCTCAAATAGCAGGCCTCACTGGGGTGCGCTATATGGTGGCTAGTCAAGCTAGCGTAGACCAGATGGCCATGGATATTCAGGCGGGATTTAAGGTCAGAGATCAGAAGACATTGAATTCTGCGGCGAACTATCTATCACTCTCAGGTGGAGGTGACGATGGCGCTTATGGCGCTGGCCTGCTCATCGGTTGGTCTGAGCGTGGCGATCGCCCGCAATTTAACTTGGTAACTGGGATTAGCACTGGCGCATTGATTGCTCCTTTTGCCTTTGTTGGAAAGGAATACGACCCCGTCTTACGCCAGGTCTATACGCAATTAGGGCCCCAAGACATTTTTATTGAGCGTGGATTGATTTCCGGCATTTTGAGTGATGGACTATCCGATACAACGCCATTATTTCAATTGATATCTAAATATGTTGATCAAGACTTCTTGAATAAGGTGGCAAGCGAGTACACGACCAAAAATCGTTGGTTGTTAATTGGCACCACCAACCTGGATGCGGGTGTGCCAGTGGTCTGGAATATGGGCAAGATCGCCAGTATCGGGACTCCTGAAGCGCTTGAGTTGTTTAGAAAAGTGATGCTGGCATCTGCGTCGATTCCGGGTGCATTTTCTCCGGTGATGTTTGACTTTGAGGTGTCTGGTCAAAGCTTTCATGAGATGCATGTGGATGGCGGAGCCATCACCCAGGTATTTTTGTATCCCAGCGCATTGTCTCAACGCGCTAAAGACTTAAAGCTCAATCTGCAAAAGCAGCGCAATGCCTACATTATTCGAAATGCCCGTTTAGACCCTGAGTGGCGAGAGACGGAGCGGGGTACCTTGAGTATCATTCAGCGCGCTATTGCCAGCCTCATTCAGACTCAAGGCTTGGGTGATCTATATCGGATTTATCACACCACCCAGCTTGATGGCGTCAGTTTTAACTTGGCCTACATCGGTCCAGACTTCAAATTCCCCCATAAGACTGAGTTTGATACGGCTTATATGCAGGCTCTTTTTGATTACGGCTACAAACAGGGCCTTAGTGGCAAGGAGTGGCAAAAGTATCCTCCGGGCTACAAGCGGGGGTTTGATGAGGAATTGCCTAAAAAATAGGCACGTTTGCTCATTTTTACGATAATAATCAATTAAATCAATTGTTTAGGTGATTTTTACTGCTTAAAGCTCCCCAAGGCGTCTAGCCATAGGGTGAAGCATTTAAGGTGGATCTGCTACAATTCGATGGCTTTGATTTTTAAAGCTTTTTTGTTTTATTTGATTAATAAATGCACGACACGGATTGGGTGAAAGCTCAGGTGTTCGCAAGTAAGGAGTATGAAAATGGCAGTTGCTGATATTAAAACGGCGGAAATCGTCAAAGAAAACGCGCGCAGCGCAAACGATACAGGTAGCCCTGAAGTTCAAGTTTCATTGCTAACAGCCCGTATCAATGAATTAACCCCCCATTTCAAAGCTAACGCTAAAGATCATCACAGCCGTCGTGGTTTGTTGAAGATGGTTTCACGCCGTCGCCGCCTTTTGGATTACCTCAAAGGCAAGGATTTGGGTCGCTATCGCGCATTGATCGAGAAATTAGGTCTCCGTAAGTAATTCTTATCGGTATTGCAATGCCATCTTTCTTAGGGTTGTTTCGTAACAGAATCAGTCTTAAGCAGATGGCATGTTTTTTGAGCGCTTCAAGATTATTTGTGTAGGGGATCGTGTCATTCCAATGAGTTTCTGGATTATTAAATCCAGTGTCTCCCTGGAATGGCATCCCTTGTGATCTTCAAACGCTCCAGTGTTGTCGTGACACTGCTTTATCCCACGGCAAGCGTGAAATCCATGTGGCTTTTACGTGAACAATTTGGAGAAGATCAGAATGACTATGTTTAAAAAAGTAGTAAAGACGTTTCAATGGGGTAACCATCAAGTAACAATGGAAACAGGCGAGATTGCTCGTCAATCTGGTGGTGCTGTAATCGTTAATGTGGATGACACAGTAGTAATGGGCACAGTAGTTGCCTCTAAATCAGCCAAGCCAGGCCAGTCATTTTTCCCATTGACTGTTGATTACCTCGAAAAAACTTACGCCGCAGGAAAAATTCCTGGTGGCTTCTTCCGTCGTGAAGGTCGTCCATCAGAAGGCGAGACATTGATCTCCCGTTTGATCGATCGTCCATTGCGTCCATTATTTCCAGAAGGCTTCTTGAACGAAGTTCAAGTTGTTGTTCATGTGTTGTCTATCAACCCAGACGTTCCTGCTGATATTCCTGCATTGATCGCCGCTTCTGCAGCTTTGGCTGTTTCAGGCATTCCATTCGCTGGCCCAGTTGGCGCAGCACGTGTTGGTTACGCTAACGGTCAATACCTCTTGAACCCTACTCGTACAGAGCAAGCTACTAGCGAGATGGATTTGATTGTTGCTGGTACGCAAGCTGCTGTATTGATGGTTGAGTCAGAGGCTAATCAGTTATCAGAAGAAATCATGTTGGGTGCGGTTGTATATGGTCACGACCAAATGCAAACTGCAATCAATGCAATTAACGAATTAGTGACTGAAGCTGGCAAACCAGAGTGGGATTGGACTGCTGCTCCTAAAGATGAGCCATTCATCGCTAAGGTAACTGCATTGGCTGAAGCGCCATTGCGCGAGGCTTATCAGATTCGTCAAAAGGGTGCTCGTTCAGACAAGCTCAAAGAAATCACTAAGACAGTTGTAGCTAAGTTACAAGAAGAGGGTGATGTTGACGCTGTTGCCGTTAATGACATCTTGTTTGAAATCGAAGCGAAGATTGTTCGTAGCCAAATTTTGAATGGCGAGCCACGTATTGATGGTCGTGATACACGTACTGTTCGTCCGATCGAAATTCGCAATGGCGTATTGCCACGTACACACGGTTCAGCATTGTTTACCCGTGGTGAGACACAGGCTCTCGTAGTGGCTACTTTAGGTACTGCACGTGACGAGCAGATCATTGACGCGCTCGAAGGTGAGTACCGTGATCGCTTCATGTTCCACTACAACATGCCTCCGTTCGCCACTGGCGAAACTGGTCGCGTAGGTAGCCCTAAGCGTCGTGAAATTGGTCACGGTCGTTTGGCTAAACGTGCATTGATTCCAGTATTGCCAAGCGCAGAAGATTTCGCGTACAGCATTCGTGTAGTTTCAGAAATCACTGAGTCCAATGGTTCTTCATCCATGGCTTCCGTTTGCGGTGGCTGTTTGGCAATGATGGACGCTGGTGTTCCAGTTAAAGCTCACGTTGCTGGTGTTGCAATGGGCTTGATCTTGGATGGCAATCGTTTTGCTGTATTGACAGACATCTTGGGTGATGAAGATCACTTAGGCGATATGGACTTCAAAGTAGCGGGTACTGCTAACGGTATTACTGCTTTGCAAATGGACATTAAAGTTCAAGGCATCACTAAAGAAATTATGCAAGTTGCATTGGCCCAAGCTAAAGAAGGCCGTTTGCACATTTTGAGCAAGATGCAAGAAGCAATGGGTTCAGTTCGCACTGAATTGTCTGCACACGCTCCACGTATGGTTTCTTTCAAGATTCATCCAGACAAGATCCGTGAAGTAATCGGTAAAGGCGGCGCAACAATTCAAGCCTTGACTAAAGAAACTGGTTGCAGCATCGACATTAAAGATGACGGCACTGTAACTATTGCTTCTACTTCTGCTGAAGGTATGGCTGAAGCGAAAGCACGTATCGAAGGCATCACTGCTGAAGCTGAAGTAGGCAAGATCTACGAAGGTCCAGTTGTGAAGTTGCTCGAATTCGGTGCTTTGGTAAACATTCTTCCAGGTAAAGATGGTCTCTTGCACATCTCTGAAATCTCCAATGAGCGTGTAAAAGAAGTTAAAGACTATTTAGCTGAAGGCCAAGTGGTTCGCGTGAAATTGTTAGCTGCTGATGAGCGTGGTCGTTTGCGTTTATCTCTTAAGGCTGCGATGGCTGATGAGGGTGGCACGATTGCTCCTTTAGCGGGCGCAACTGATGCTGCTGAAGCAGCTCCTGCATCTGGCGAAACTGCTTAAGTAAAGCAAGCGAGCGGGAGTTCATATGCGCGTAATGGAAATCAAAGAATTTGGCGCACCAGAAATGTTGGTGTCTGCCACTCGCCCTGATCCAGTAGTTCCGGCTGCTGGTACGGGTGAAATCTTAATCAAGGTAATTGCTGCTGGGATTAATCGCCCTGACGTTTTACAACGTAAAGGCCATTACCCAGTTCCTGCAGGCGCATCTGATATTCCTGGTCTCGAAGTAGCTGGTGAGATTGTCGGTGGTGATTTAGCTCACGCCGATAATCAGTTTGGTCTCAAAGTTGGCGATAAGGTGTGTGCGCTTGTGCAGGGTGGTGGTTACGCAGAATTGTGTACCGCTCCTATTGCGCAATGCTTGCCTTATCCAAAAGGCTTTAGTGATCAAGAAGCCGCCGCATTACCTGAAACTTTTTACACTGTGTGGAGCAACGTCTTCATGCGTGGTGAGCTGTCTGAAGGTGAAACTTTGTTGGTGCAAGGTGGCTCGAGTGGTATTGGTGTCACCGCCATTTTGATTGCAAAAGCTTTGGGTCACAAAGTATTTGTTACTGCCGGTACTGATGAGAAGTGCGCAGCTTGCGTGGCTTTAGGTGCTGACTTGGCAATCAATTACAAGACACAAGACTTTGTAGAAGAAGTAAAGAAAGCTACAGATGGCAAAGGTGTAAACGTGGTGCTCGATATGGTCACTGGCGCTTACGTGCAAAAAGAGATTGATTGTTTGGCAGACGATGGCCGTATCGTGATTATTGCGATTCAGGGTGGATCAAAAGCTGAAGTGAGTACAAATCAGATCTTGCGTCGTCGCCTAACTATTACTGGCTCTACATTGCGCCCACGTCCAGTTTCATTTAAGAAGCAGATCACACAGCAACTACATGCGCGGATCTGGCCTTTATTGGATGCGGGTAAGTTAAAGCCGGTGATTTATAAAACATTTACCTTGGACCAGGCTGCTGATGCCCATCGTTTGATGGAGTCTTCTGAGCACGTTGGCAAGATTGTTTTAACTGTTTAAGTATTGAGTTCGATTTAATGCGTCCACTCACTGTTATCGGCAACTGGAAAATGAATGGCAGTCTTGCAAGCAATGCAGACTGGGTCAAGACCGTTTGCCGTGGTATGGAGCAGGGGATGCCTGCAGGTCGTAAGTATTCAGTGTGCGTTCCAGCGCCTTATTTGTCGCAGTGTGGTGAGCTGATTCAAGATTGCTCTCTCGCTTTTTTAAGTTTGGGCGCTCAGGATGCATCGGCTTATGCTGCTGGTGCTTATACAGGCGAAGTTGCTGCATTCATGCTCAAAGAATTGCATTGCACTTACGTGATTGTTGGTCACTCTGAGCGTCGTCAACATCATCAGGAGACTGATGAGCAGGTTGCTGAGAAGGCCCTTCAAGTGCTGGATAACGGTATGATTCCTGTGATTTGCGTTGGTGAGTCTGCGGATGAACGCAACTCAGGTCGCGAGGTTGAAGTAGTTAGAGGTCAAATTGCAAGACAGGTTGCTGTCTTGCAAGATCGTTTGGCTGACTGTCTCATTGCTTATGAGCCTATTTGGGCGATTGGCACGGGAAAGGTGGCAAGCGCTCAGATGGCTCAGGACATGCACCGAGCAATTCGCTTGCAGTTAGCGGAATTTGATGAAGATGTAGCTTCCCATGTGGGAATTTTGTATGGCGGTAGCGTCAAACCTGACAATGCCGTTGAACTGTTTGCAATGCCAGATATTGATGGCGGATTGATTGGGGGTGCCTCTTTAAACCCTCAGGACTTTCTTGCTATTTGTCAGGCCTAGATTTTTTATTTGGAGATAAGCCATGGAATGGTTTAAGACTTTATTGATCGTTTTGCAGGTTATTTCAGCTTTGGCTGTGATCTTGCTTGTGTTGCTTCAGCAGGGTAAGGGCGCTGATATGGGCGCTGCGTTTGGCTCGGGATCTTCCGGCAGCCTTTTTGGCGCCAGCGGCTCAGCCAACTTCTTGTCCCACACAACCGCCATTTTTGCGGCAGTTTTCTTTGTCTGTACTTTGGGGATTACCTGGATTGGCAATAAGAAGGAAGTTAGTCCCGGTGTTTTGTCTGGCACCGTTGCTCCTGCCGCAGCTCCTGCTGCCGCACCAGCTGCGCCAGTTCAAGACCCAACGAAGCCAGCGGTTCCAAAGTAAAAAAGTAGGTTTTAAGCGTTTTCTACCCCTATTTTTGGGGTAGCCAAGTGGTGCAATGCAGTAGAATTGACAGGTTTTACAAGATGCCGACGTGGTGAAATTGGTAGACACGCTATCTTGAGGGGGTAGTGGCTTAGGCTGTGCGAGTTCGAGTCTCGCCGTCGGCACCAAATTGTAAAAACTGTAAGGTTTATGCTGTAAATCAAGGATTTATCTGCTGGAATAATTGATAATTTGTAGCTTCTTAGGATTTACCAGACGAACGACTCAGGGCCATTTTGAATCTCGCTAATTACTTTCCTGTTCTTCTTTTTATCCTCGTAGGTATTGGGGTGGGTTTAGTCCCCATGTTCCTCGGAAAAATCTTGGCTCCTTCGAAGCCAGACGCTGAAAAATTGTCTCCATACGAGTGTGGTTTCGAAGCTTTCGAAGATGCGCGTATGAAATTCGACGTGCGTTACTACCTCATCGCCATCCTGTTTATCTTGTTTGACTTAGAGACTGCATTCCTATTCCCATGGGGTGTGGCTCTTCGTGATATCGGCTGGTTCGGCTACGCCTCTATGGTGATTTTCTTATTGGAATTCATCGTTGGCTTTGTATATATCTGGAAAAAGGGCGCTCTCGACTGGGAGTGATAGATATGGCATTAGAAGGCGTTCTCAAAGAAGGATTTGTTACCACTACTGCAGACCAGTTAATTAACTGGACGCGTAATGGCTCTCTGTGGCCAATGACATTTGGTCTCGCTTGCTGTGCTGTAGAGATGATGCATGCAGGCGCATCCCGTTATGACTTAGATCGATTTGGTGTGGTGTTCCGTCCATCTCCACGTCAATCAGACCTCATGATTGTTGCTGGTACCTTGTGTAACAAGATGGCTCCAGCTCTTCGTAAGGTCTACGACCAAATGCCTGAGCCGCGCTGGGTAATCTCCATGGGTTCTTGTGCCAATGGTGGTGGTTACTACCATAACTCGTATTCAGTAGTTCGCGGTTGCGATCGCATCGTGCCAGTAGATATCTATGTTCCTGGTTGCCCTCCAACTGCAGAAGCGTTGATCTATGGAATCATTCAGTTGCAATCCAAGATCGCGCGCACTAGCACGATTGCACGGAAGGCTTAAACCATGTCAGATCGTTTAGTTCAACTCGCCGCCAATCTAGAAAAAGTTTTAGGTAAGCGCGCGCAATCAATTGAGATTGCCTTGGGTGAAGTGACTGTAGTTCTTAATGCAGACACCTATTTTGAATCCGCCATGTTGTTGCGTGACGAACCTTCTTTGGCTTTCGAGCAGCTGATTGATTTGTGTGGCGTGGATTATCAGGATTTCCGTGAAGGGCAGTGGGGTGGTCAGCGTTTTGCTGCTGTGACCCATCTCTTGTCCTTGGCTCACAACTGGCGTTTGCGTGTACGCGTGTTCGCACCAGAAGATGCTTATCCAGTGGTTGCTTCGCTAACTCCAGTTTGGGCTGCTGCTAACTGGTTTGAGCGTGAAGCGTTTGACCTCTACGGCATCTTATTTGATGGTCACGAAGACTTGCGCCGCATCTTGACTGACTACGGTTTCATCGGTCATCCATTTAGAAAAGATTTCCCAATCTCTGGCAACGTAGAAATGCGTTATGACCCAGAGTTAAAGCGTGTGGTGTATCAGCCTGTCACGATTGAAGCGCGTGAAATCACGCCGCGTATCGTGCGCGAAGAGCAGTACGGAGGTCCGGTTTAAGTCATGGCACAAATTAAGAACTACACCCTCAATTTTGGTCCTCAGCATCCTGCGGCCCACGGCGTATTACGTCTAGTGTTGGAGCTCGATGGTGAAGTAATTCAACGTGCTGATCCGCACATTGGTTTACTGCATCGTGCTACAGAAAAATTAGCAGAGACGCGTACTTGGATTCAGAACGTTCCTTACATGGATCGTTTGGACTATGTATCGATGATGGCAAACGAGCATGCTTACGTAATGGCGATTGAGAAATTGCTACAAGTAGACGTGCCAGAGCGCGCTCAATATATTCGCGTGATGTTTGACGAGTTAACTCGTTTGCTCAATCACCTCTTGTGGATCGGTTGTCATGGTTTAGACGTTGGTGCCATGGCCGTGTTCCTCTATGCATTCCGCGATCGTGAAGATATTTTTGATATGTACGAAGCCGTTTCAGGCGCTCGTATGCATGCTGCTTACTACCGTCCGGGTGGCGTCTATCGTGACCTGCCAACAGAGATGGCTCAGTACTCCAAGTCGAAGATTCGTAGCGCTTCCGCAATCAAGCGTTTGAATGAGAACCGTAGCGGTACATTGCTAGACTTCATTGAGCAATTCGCTAATGGATTTGACGCTAACGTAGATGAGTATTGCAATCTCTTAACGGATAACCGTATTTGGAAGCAACGCTTAGTGGGTATTGGCGTAGTTTCACCTGAGCGTGCTTTGCAGCTTGGGTTTACTGGTCCAATGCTGCGCGGCTCTGGCATTGAGTGGGACTTGCGTAAAAAGCAACCTTACGAGACCTATGACAAACTCGACTTTGATATTCCGGTTGGCGTGAATGGTGATTCTTATGATCGCTATTTAGTTCGCATGGAAGAAATGCGTCAATCGAATCGCATCATTAAGCAGTGCGTGGCTTGGCTCAAAGCAAACGATGGTCCTGTCATGAGCGACAACCACAAAGTATCTCCACCAAAGCGTGTAGATATGAAGACCAATATGGAAGAGTTGATTCACCATTTCAAACTCTTTACTGAAGGTATGCACGTTCCTAACGGCGAGGCTTACTCTGCTGTTGAGCATCCAAAAGGTGAGTTTGGTATCTACTTGATTTCTGATGGTGCGAATAAGCCATACCGCATGAAGATTCGTGCGCCAGGCTTTGTGCATCTTTCCGCAATGGATGAGATGTCACGTGGCCACATGTTGGCTGATGCTGTAACCATTATTGGTACCCAAGATATTGTGTTCGGGGAGATTGACCGCTAATACAGCGCGCCAAGGATTAATTCATGACAACAACCCTTCAACTTTCAGACAAAACGCTCGCAGACATTGCGCGCAATGTCGCGAAATACCCGCCAGAACAAAAACAATCTGCTGTGATGGCTGCTTTGATTGCCGCCCAAACTGAAGTAGGTTGGGTTTCACCAGAGGTGATTGAAACAGTCGCGCAAATTTTAGAAATGCCAACGATTGCAGTTGATGAAGTGGCTACTTTCTACAACATGTATGACACTAAAAAAATTGGTAAGTACAAGTTGGTGATTTGTACAAACTTGCCTTGCCAGTTAACGCATGGTGAAACTGCTGCAACGTATTTAAAAGAAACGTTGGGTATTGGTTACAACGAGACAACGCCTTGTGGCACGTTCACTCTTAAAGAGGGTGAGTGCATGGGTGCTTGCGGTGATTCTCCAGTGATGTTGGTCAACAACAAGCGCATGTGCAGCTTCATGAGTAAAGAAAAGATTGACGCTCTGTTAAATGAGCTCCGTGCAGAAGGGAAAGCAGCATGACCAGCTTGCACGACAGACACATTAAGCCTTTGATTCTTGCTGGATTGAATGGTGAGAACTGGCGTTTAAAAGATTACGAAAGCCGTGGCGGATATCAACAACTCCGTCGCATCATCAATGACAAAGTCGCCCCGGATGCGATCATTGCTGAATTAAAAGCTTCATCATTACGTGGTCGTGGAGGCGCAGGCTTCCCAACTGGATTGAAATGGAGCTTTATGCCCCGTCAATTCCCTGGTCAAAAGTATTTAGTTTGTAATAGTGACGAAGGTGAGCCGGGTACATTTAAAGACCGCGACATCATGCGTTACAACCCACATGCCTTGATTGAGGGCATGATTATTGGTGCCTACACTATGGGCATCACTGTGGGCTACAACTATATCCACGGTGAAATTTGGGAAGTCTATTCTCGCTTCGAGGAGGCTCTTGAAGAGGCTCGTGCTGCCGGATATCTTGGCGACAAAATCATGGGAAGTGATTTCAACTTCCAGTTGCATGCTGCTCCAGGTTGGGGTGCATACATCTGCGGTGAAGAGACTGCGCTTTTAGAGTCGCTTGAAGGTAAGAAGGGTCAGCCGCGCTTTAAGCCACCTTTCCCTGCAAGCTTTGGTTTGTATGGCAAGCCAACTACGATTAATAACACTGAAACATTTGCTGCTGTGCCATTCATCATGGCAATTGGTGGTCCAGCGTATTTAGAGTTGGGCAAGCCAAATAATGGCGGTACGAAGATTTTCTCTATCTCCGGTGACGTTACTTATCCAGGTAACTATGAGATTCCATTGGGTACTCCATTTGCTGAGTTGCTAAAACTTGCTGGCGGTATGCGTGATGGCATTCCATTGAAGGCAGTAATTCCTGGTGGATCTTCTTCACCAGTTATTCCTGGCGCAGAGATGATGACCCTCACAATGGATTACGACAGCATTGCTAAAGCAGGTTCGATGTTGGGGTCTGGTGCGGTCATCGTCATGAATGAAACACGCTGTATGGTTCGCGCCTTAGAGCGTCTGTCTTACTTCTATCACGAAGAATCTTGTGGCCAGTGCACCCCATGCCGTGAAGGTACTGGCTGGTTATGGCGCATTGTGAGTCGAATTGAGCATGGCGAAGGACGTCCAGAGGATTTAGATTTATTGAATGATGTAGCAGCCAATATTCAAGGTCGCACTATTTGCGCTTTGGGTGATGCAGCTGCAATGCCAGTTCGTGGCATGTTGAAGCATTACATGGATGAATTTGCGTATCACGTAGAACATAAGCGCTGCTTAGATTCTGCGAAACCTTTATAAGACATTGAGCACGGGACATCTTAAAGTGAGCATGGTTGAAATCGAATTAGATGGTAAGGCTGTAGAAGTTCCGCAAGGTTCGATGGTGATGCACGCCGCGAACAAGATCGGCACTTATATCCCTCACTTCTGCTATCACAAGAAATTATCTATCGCTGCTAACTGCCGTATGTGTTTGGTGGAAGTAGAGAAAGCACCGAAACCATTACCAGCTTGCGCAACTCCAGTGACTCAAGGCATGAAGGTGTTTACGCATTCTGCTAAAGCAGTTGAGGCTCAGCGTTCTGTTATGGAGTTCCTGCTGATTAACCATCCTTTAGATTGCCCAATTTGCGATCAAGGTGGTGAGTGCCAGTTACAAGATTTAGCAGTTGGTTACGGTAAATCGAATTCACGCTACGAAGAAGAGAAGCGTGTTGTATTTCATAAGAATGTAGGTCCACTCATCTCCATGCAGGAGATGACCCGTTGTATTCACTGCACCCGTTGCGTACGCTTTGGCCAAGAAGTGGCCGGCGTAATGGAGTTGGGTATGGTTAACCGTGGCGAGCATTCTGAGATCACGACTTTTGCAGGTCAAACCATTGATTCCGAGTTGTCTGGAAACATGATTGATTTGTGCCCAGTTGGCGCATTGACTAGCAAGCCATTCCGCTATGCTGCTCGTACATGGGAATTGGGTCGTAAACGCTCAGTCAGTCCGCACGACAGTCTTGGCGCGAATACTACTATTCAAACTAAAGCTAACAAAGTAATGCGTGTTGTTGCTTTGGAAAATGATGCAGTAAATGAGTGCTGGATTAGCGACCGTGATCGCTTTGCCTATGAAGGTTTGAATAGCGCAGATCGCGTAACGACACCAATGGTGAAGCAGGGCGGTCAGTGGCTTGAGACTGATTGGCAATCCGCAATGGATTATGTTGCTCATTCACTTAAAACTATTTCCTCTGAGAGTGGCCCTGAAGCGGTTGCTGCTTTAGCGCATCCAATCTCTAGTACTGAAGAGTTGTACCTTCTCCAGAAGATGATTCGTGGTTTAGGCTCTAAGCAAGTTGAGACTCGTTTACGTCAAACTGACCTGAAGGGTGCTGCCTCTGCCCCATGGTTGGGTATGCCGATTAGCAAAGTAAGTGAGTTGGATCGTGTTTTAGTAATCGGTAGCTTCTTGCGTAAAGAGCAACCATTGATTGCTGCACGTCTACGTACTGCAGCCAAGCGTGGCTTACAAGTTTCACGTATTGATGCAGGTGGCGATGATTGGTTAATTCCTGTAACTAGTATTGCTGCTACTCCAAGCGCATGGCTCAATACTTTGAGTGAAGTGGCATTGGCCGTCGCTAAAGCGAAGTCTGCTACAGCTCCGGCTGGCACACCAAATTTACCGGTGTCAGCTACTGCGCAAAAGATTGCAGATAGCTTGCTTTCCGGTTCATCCACTGCTGTATTGCTGGGCTCTGCCGCAATCGCGCATCCACAAGCATCTGACTTGCATGTCTTGGCACAATTCATTGCCGAGCAAACTGGCGCAACTTTAGGTTTCTTGCCTGTTGGCGGCAACGCTGTTGGTGCTAGCTTGGTGAATGCTAACGGTGCTGGTGTTGAATCCGTGCTATCTGGTGAGCGCCGCGCTGTGATCTTGATGAATATCGAGCCAGATGCTGATTTGCCAAACCCTGCGCAAGCTCGTGCTGCTTTGGCTAAAGCTAATACAGTGATTGCCTTAAGTGCTTATAAGAGTGCTGATCTGCTTGAGGTGGCCGATGTCATCCTGCCAATCTCTACATTCACAGAGACGGTCTCTACTTTTGTTAATTCAGAAGGCCGTGCACAAACGATTCAGCCAGCTGTAAAACCTTTGGGCGATTCACGTCCAGCATGGAAAGTTCTCCGGGTTCTAGGTGGTTTATTGAATTTAGATGGCTTCCTCTACAACATGCCTGAAGAGGTGTTGGGCGAAGCGCTTGGTGAAAACTACTGCACTAAGTTATCAAACCAATCTACAGCTTCCGGCTTTACTAGTGGCAATGCAGCTCCATCAACCGGTTTAGAGCGCGTATCTGATGTTGGTATTTATGCCGGTGATCAAATCGTGCGTCGTTCATCAGCATTGCAGTTAACGCGTGATGCTAAGCGTGGCAATCAAGTTGGATTGGGTCAAGCACTCTTTAATGAGTTGGGCTTGAAAGAGGGCGATGCTGTGCGAGTGACCCAAGGTGGTCAGTCCGTAGATTTGCCAGTCACATTGGAAGCGAACTTAGCTAAAGGTGCCGTCAGAATTTCTGCGGGCACTATGGCTAGCGCTAAATTGGGATCGATGTTTGGTCCTGTAACTGTTAGCAAGGCATAAGGGACGAGATGGATAATTTCTTGAACCTCATTACTACCCAAGGTGAAGCAATCTTTGGCTCGCTATGGCCGCTTGTTTGGGCTTTGGTGCGCATTGTGATCATTGTGTTGCCGATGTTTGGCGCCGTTGCTTACATGACTCTTTGGGAGCGTAAGTTAATCGGCTGGATGCATATCCGTCTTGGGCCTAACCGCGTTGGCCCTTTAGGTTTGCTGCAGCCAATCGCTGATGCCTTGAAGCTCTTGATGAAGGAGATCATTTCTCCAACTCAAGCAAGCAAAGTACTGTATTTCATTGCACCAGTGATGGTGATCATGCCGGCATTTGCTGCTTGGGCTGTGATTCCTTTCCAGGCCAAAATGGTCTTAGCTGACGTCAATGCAGGATTGCTGTATGTGATGGCAATTTCATCTATTGGTGTTTATGGCGTGATCTTGGCGGGTTGGTCATCTAACTCCAAGTACCCATTCCTTGGTGCTATGCGCGCTTCAGCCCAAATGATTTCTTATGAGATCGCTATGGGCTTTGCATTGGTTACTGTGTTGTTGACTTCTGGCTCTTTGAACTTGAGCACGATCGTGGCTTCACAAGAGCAGGGCTACTTCGCCAGCATGGGATTGAACTTCCTTTCTTGGAATTGGTTGCCATTGCTTCCAATGTTCGTGATTTACTTCATCTCTGGCGTTGCTGAAACTAACCGTCATCCATTTGACGTGGTTGAGGGTGAGTCTGAGATTGTTGCAGGTCACATGGTTGAGTACTCCGGTATGGCCTTTGCGATGTTCTTCTTGGCTGAATACGCCAACATGATCTTGATCGCGGCACTAGCATCCACTATGTTCTTAGGCGGCTGGCTACCTATCGTTGATTTACCAATCCTTCGAGATATCCCAGGCTTTTTCTGGTTGTTTGCTAAAACCTTCTTCCTCTTGTCTTGCGTTATCTGGTTGCGTGCGACATTGCCACGTTATCGCTATGACCAAATCATGCGTTTGGGTTGGAAGATCTTTATTCCCATCTCCGTATTCTGGGTAGTTGTCGTTGGCGCATGGGTTGTATCCCCATTGAATATTTGGAAATAAGTTGATCAATCATGTTTAAGAAAATTTCCCAATTCCTCGATAGCTTGATGCTCAGAGATATTTTGGTCGGTATGTCGATTACCGGTCGCTATCTCTTCAAACCAAAAATTACTGTTCAATACCCTGAAGAGAAGACTCCTCAGTCTGTCCGCTTCCGTGGTTTGCATGCTTTGCGCCGTTATGAAAACGGGGAAGAGCGTTGCATTGGTTGCAAATTGTGCGAGGCGGTTTGTCCTGCTTACGCAATTACGATTGAAACTGCTGAGCGTGATGACGGTACGCGCCGCACCAGCCGTTATGACATTGATTTAACTAAGTGCATTTTCTGCGGCTTCTGCGAAGAGGCTTGCCCAGTTGACGCGATTGTTGAAACCAATATTTTTGAGTATTTCGGTGATAAGCGCGGTGATTTGTATTTCACTAAAGAGATGCTTTTAGCAGTAGGCGATAAGTATGAAAAAGATATTGCCGCTAACCGCGCAGCAGATGCGCCTTACCGTTAATCGAATAAAGCACAACGACATATGACATTCGATACCTCTACATTATTCGCAGCTTTCTTTTACGCCTTTGCTGGCCTTTTAGTGCTCTCAGCATTACGTGTGATTACTGCTCGCAACCCAGTGCATGCTGCGCTGTTTTTGGTTTTGGCTTTCTTCTGTGCTTCTGGCCTGTGGATGCTGCTGAAGGCGGAGTTCTTGAGTTTGGCCTTAATCCTCGTTTATGTAGGCGCAGTGATGGTGCTCTTCTTATTCGTAGTGATGATGCTTGATCTTGACCTTGAGCACTTACGTCGTGATTTCAAGAAATTCCTACCCGTAGCCTTTTTAATGGGTGCGGTCATCGTTTTGGAGTTGTCCATCGTCCTGATTCGCAGCTTTATTGGTACTAATGCGCCAGTACAGCCGATGCTTGAAGAGATGGCTACAAGCAATACACAAGCTTTAGGCATGTTGATCTTCGTTGACTATGTTTATGCCTTCGAGGTTGCCGGTGTCATTCTCTTGGTGGCCATCATCGCTGCTGTGGCATTGACACTGCGTAATCGAAAAGATTCCAAATCGCAGAATATTCATGAGCAAGTAAATGTGAATTCTGCAGATCGTATGCGCATCGTGAAGATGGGTTCAGATATGGCCGCAAAGCAAGATACACGCGGAGAGAAGAAATGACTATTACTCTGGCTCACTACTTAGTGCTTGGCGCAATCTTGTTTGCGACTAGCGTGATCGGTATTTTCTTGAACCGTAAGAACATCATCGTGCTCTTAATGGCAATTGAATTGATGCTCCTCTCGGTGAACATGAACTTTGTAGCCTTCTCTCATTATTTGGGTGATATGGCTGGTCAAGTATTCGTATTCTTTATTTTGACTGTGGCTGCTGCTGAGGCAGCAATCGGTCTGGCAATTTTGGTTGTTCTCTTCCGTAAGGTAGACACCATCAATGCTGAAGACCTTGACCACCTAAAAGGCTAGTCATGCAATTGACCTTAACTCTTCCTGTTCTCTGCGCGATTCCGCTGGCACCATTGTTTGGCTCAGCGATTGCGGGATTCTTCGGCACTAAATTAGGCGGTAATCGCATTGGTAACGGTGCTTGCCAGTTCGTAACTATTCTTGGTGTGATGGTCGCTTTCGTCTTGTCCTGCTTCGTGCTTGTTCAGGTGATGGATGGCTTCTACTTCAATGGCACCGTATATCGCTGGATGCAATTAGGTGAGCTCAATCTGGATATTGGCTTCCTAATTGACCCACTGACAGCCACCATGATGTGTGTAGTGACCTTTGTATCTTTGATGGTCCATATATACACGATCGGTTACATGCAGGGCGAAGAGGGCTACAACCGCTTCTTCTCATACATTTCACTCTTTACCTTCGCGATGCTGATGTTGGTAATGAGTAATAACCTCTTGCAACTCTTCTTCGGATGGGAAGCGGTGGGTGTCGTTTCTTATTTGTTGATTGGCTTCTACTTTGAGCGTCAATCTGCTGTATTTGCCAATATGAAAGCCTTCTTGGTTAACCGTGTTGGTGACTTTGGCTTCATTCTCGGTATTGGTTTGCTTTTAGCCAGCACTGGCTCCATGAACTACGACGTGATCTTTGCTCAGAACACAGCACTTGCTGCGCAAACATTGCCTGGCACTAGTTGGAATTTAGTCACCGTAGCTTGTATCTGTTTATTCATCGGTGCGATGGGTAAATCTGCTCAGTTCCCATTACACGTTTGGTTGCCTGATTCAATGGAAGGCCCAACCCCAATTTCTGCATTGATTCATGCTGCAACAATGGTGACTGCCGGTATTTTCATGGTGTCACGCATGTCACCGCTGTTTGAGTTGTCTGATGCAGCCTTGAGTTTCATCTTGGTGATTGGTTCGATCACTGCGCTCTTTATGGGTTTCTTGGGCATAGTCCAAACCGACATCAAGCGGGTAGTCGCTTACTCAACGCTGTCTCAGCTGGGTTATATGACTGTCGCCTTGGGTGTATCTGCTTATCCAGTGGCTATCTTCCATTTAATGACGCACGCATTCTTCAAGGCGCTCTTGTTCCTTGCCGCCGGTAGTGTGATTTTGGGTATGCATCACGAGCAAGATATGCGCAAGATGGGTGGTCTCTGGAAGTACATGCCAATTACTTGCCTCATGATGTTGCTAGGTAATTTAGCCTTGATCGGAACGCCTTTCTTCTCAGGCTTCTATTCAAAAGACTCCATCATCGAAGCGGTAGCTGCTAGCCATATTCCCGGTTCTGGCTTTGCTTACTTTGCAGTAATGGCCAGCGTATTTGTCACGGCTCTATATTCCTTCCGCCTGTACTTCTATGTGTTCCATGGCAAGGCTCGTTGGGGTCATGATGATGCTCATGCGCACGATCACCATCATGATCATGCAGAGCAGGGCGACGATCACGCGCATCATGGTTTGGCTCCAGGTCAAAAACCACATGAGTCACCATTTGTTGTGACCTTGCCATTGATCTTGTTGGCCATTCCATCAGTCATCATTGGTTACTACACCATTACGCCTTTGTTATTTGGCACCTATTTCGGCGATTCGATCTTTGTAGATATTGGTAAGCACCCAGCGATGAAGGAGCTTGCTGAAGAGTTCCATGGCCCGATCGCCATGGCAATGCATTCATTGACATCCCCAGTATTGCTATTAGTTGTTCTGGGCGTATTGACTGCTGCGATTGGTTACCTCTGGGCACCGAAGTTGCCGGGTGTAGTTGCGCAAGCATTTGCGCCAATCAAGAAGCTTTTGGATAACAAATACTATCTCGATGATTTAAATCAAGCGGTTTTCGCTAAGGGCTTGCTGTGGATCGGCGGTGTCTTGTGGCATCGCGGTGATCAACAAGCTATTGACGGCTTCTTGGTTAACGGTAGTGCGCATGCGGTAGGGCGCTTTTCCGGGGTTATTCGCCATTTGCAATCCGGCTATCTCTATCACTATGCCTTCGCAATGATTGCGGGCTTAGCGGTATTGTTGGCTTGGGTTTTGTACGCTTACCTGCCTTTTGTTCGCTAGGCCTTTGTTACTTAATTAGCCATCATGATTCTTTCTTACGCCATCTGGATCCCGATTTTCTTCGGCATCATTATTTTGTTCTACGGTTCGGAGAAGCCGACTGCCGGTGTTCGCTGGTTAGCTCTCGTCGGCTCTATTCTTGGCTTCATTGCAACTCTGCCACTAGTGATCAGTTTTGACATTGCTAATCCAGGTATGCAGTTTGTTGAAAAACTCAGCTGGATTCCTCGCTACGACATTAACTATCACTTAGGTATCGACGGTATCTCTGTATGGTTCATCGTATTGACCGCATTCGTTAATATTATTGTGGTGATTGCAGCATGGGAAGTGATTGATAAAAAGGTTTCGCAGTACATGGCTTCCTTCTTAATCCTTTCTGGATTAATGATTGGTGTATTCGCCGCTCTAGATGCATTGCTGTTCTATGTCTTCTTCGAGGCAACATTAATTCCGATGTACATCATCATCGGCGTGTGGGGCGGCCATAACCGCATCTACGCTGCTTTTAAGTTCTTCTTGTACACCTTGCTTGGCTCATTGCTGACTTTGATTGCCATGCTGTATCTGTACAACGTAACAAATACCTTTGATATCTTGGCTTGGCACAATGCTCGCCTTGACATCGTTGAGCAAATCCTCCTGTTCTTTGCTTTCTTCATGGCCTTTGCTGTGAAGGTGCCAATGTGGCCTTTGCATACTTGGTTGCCAGACGTTCACGTTGAAGCACCAACCGGCGGCTCAGTTGTGTTGGCTGCAATCATGTTGAAGTTAGGTGCTTACGGTTTCTTGCGCTTCTCATTGCCAATTGCCCCGGATGCAAGTCAGTATCTAGGCCCATTTGTAATCTTCTTATCTTTGGTTGCCGTCATCTATGTCGGTGCAGTAGCCTTGGTTCAGAAAGACATGAAGAAATTGGTTGCTTACTCTTCAGTGGCGCACATGGGCTTTGTAACTCTTGGTTTCTTCCTCTTTAGTCCTTTGGGTATTGAGGGCGGTATTGTGCAGATGATTTCTCATGGCTTTGTGGCCGGTGCGATGTTCCTTTCGATTGGCGTGTTGTATGACCGCATGCATACCCGTCAAATCGCTGATTACGGTGGCGTTGTCCATCGCATGCCTGCGTTCACAGCATTTGCAGTTTTGATGGCAATGGCTAACTGTGGTTTACCGGCTACTTCTGGTTTCGTTGGTGAGTTCATGGTCATTCTGGCAGCTGTAGATTACGACTTCGTGATCGGCATTTTGGCAGCGACTGCCCTGATCCTCGGTGCCGCTTACTCCCTATGGATGGTGAAGCGTGTGTTCTTTGGTGCGGTTACTAACAAGCATGTTGAGGAATTAAAAGACCTTAATGCGCGTGAGTATTTCATGATGGCAGTGTTGTCCATCTGTGTGATCGGTATGGGTGTTTATCCAAAACCTTTTACTGACATCATTCATCCAGCCGTGATTAATCTGCTACAGCACGTTGCTGTTAGCAAACTCTGAGTAAAAGCTAATGCAAGCATTTGACCTATACGCCGTCCTGCCGGAACTTGTTTTACTCCTAGCCGCCTGCTTTTTATTGGTAGCAAGCGTTTATGTTCCTGAGCGTCAGCCAGCGACCCCTGGTGTAGAGCAAGATATTTTCCATACGCCTCGTGGCGTTGGTTTTGTTTACTTTTTCTCCATCATTTTGCTGGTCTATTTGATCTTTGCTTATGTAGGTCGTATTGGAGATGTTTCTGTTGTGGCCATGAATGGCTTATTTCAGTCTGATCCTATTTCAAACCTATTAAAGGCGTGTTCATGCGGCGCTGTATTGGTGAGCTTGGTGTATTCAAAGCAATACCTGACTGATCGTGCAATGTTCCGTCCGGATTTCATTGTCCTAGCTTTGCTAGCTTTGTTGGGGCAGTGCGTATTGATCTCTGGCGCCAATCTTTTGACTCTATATTTAGGTCTTGAGTTGATGGCCTTGCCTACCTATGCTTTAGTAGCAATGCGTCATAGCAATGAGAAGAGTGTGGAAGCGGGTATTAAGTACTTCATTTTGGGCGCATTAGCATCCGGTTTCTTGCTTTACGGTATGTCCATGTTGTACGGCGTCACTGGCTCCCTCGATCTAATCGAAATCTTTAGAACTGTTGCTGATCCTCGAGTAAACCATTTGGTAATGGCTTTTGGTCTGGTATTTATTGTTTCTGGCCTAGCCTTCAAATTGGGTGTTGTGCCATTCCACATGTGGGTACCAGACGTTTATCAAGGCGCGCCAACTGCAGTGACTTTGATGATTGCTGCGGCTCCAAAGATTGCAGCCTTTGCTTTGTTATTCCGTTTGCTTGTAAATACCTTATTGCCACTCTTGGGTGACTGGCAGCCGATGTTGGTCTTGTTGGCGGTCTTGTCATTGGTTGTTGGTAACGTTACTGCGATTGCTCAAACGAATATGAAGCGCATGTTGGCTTACTCTGCGATTGCGCAGATGGGCTTTGTGTTGCTAGGCATGTTGTCCGTATTTGATGACCATGCTTTTAGCGCTTCGATGTTCTATGCCATTACTTATGTATTGACTACCTTGGGAAGCTTTGGCCTCTTGATGATGTTGTCACGTAAAGGTCATGATTGCGAAACTATTGATGATCTCAAGGGTTTAAATAAGCGCCATCCATGGTTTGCCTTTATCGGCCTGGTAATGATGTTCTCTTTGGCGGGTATTCCGCCAACAGTAGGCTTTGCTGCGAAGTTAGGCGTGCTCGAAGCCTTGGTAGATGGAGAGCATACATTCTTGGCCATTATTGCTGTGATCGCCTCATTGATCGGCGCCTTCTACTACCTCAGAGTGGTTAAGGTGATGTACTTTGATGAGCCAAAAGAAGAGCATGTCTCTGAGATTACTGGATCGGGATTTGCTCGTGGACTATTGAGCTTGAATGCGATATTCGTTTTGGCTTTGGGGATTTTCCCAGCCGGGCTGATGGCGGTGTGCCTTGATGCAATGCGTCGCACTTTGTTAGGCTCATGAGTAAGCATCTCTGCTAACTTTTGATGAAGGCTCCTAATTGGAGCCTTTCTCTTTTCTGTCATCTGAGTTTTGTATGATGGATATTCAATTAATGAAAGACGCGCCATGACTGAAAAATTCTTTAAAGATCTACCTATTGGCGATGCCCATTTGAGAGAGGAGCGTCTCTCAGGTGAGGATATCTACGGCGGCATCTTTCTGAATATGAAGCGTGATCAAGTCAGCCTGCCCGATGGCAATCAAGCAGTGCGTGAATACCTCACCCATCCTGGTGCAGTTGCCATTTTGGCGATCTTGGATGATGGCAGGGTGCTGATGGAGCGTCAGTATCGATACCCTGTTGCAAAGGCTTGCCTGGAGATTCCGGCAGGAAAGCTAGATCCTAAAGAGGATCATCTGGTGTGTGCTCAACGAGAATTGGAAGAGGAGACGGGCTATTCCGCAGGTAAGTGGAGTTTTATCCGTCGTATCCATCCGGTGATTTCGTATTCGACGGAGTTTATTGATATCTATCTTGCTGAAGGCTTGGTGTCCGGAAAAAGCCATCTTGATGATGAAGAATTTTTGGATGTATTTGCCGCACCTCTGGAGCAGCTATTGGAGTGGGTAGAGCAGGGCGAAATTACGGACGTGAAAACAACGATTGCTACTTACTGGTTGGACCGCTATCGCCGTGGTTTAGTGAGTCCTACGCGCATTCCAAGCTAATCCCATAATCCTATTAAAATAGGGGTATTGAATTTAGTATTTTTGCCCCTATATAGGTCTTATGAAAGTTTATAACCTCGCTTGCCCACTGGATCATCGCTTTGAGGGATGGTTCGCCTCTGTGGAGGATTGCCTTGCCCAGCAAGACAAGGGGATGCTGGCGTGTCCTATTTGCGACAGTACTGAGATCACGCGGATGCCATCGGCTCCACATATCGCTAAATCGAGCTCCAGCAAAGATATTCCAACTTCAACTGAGTTGACTGTTGCTAGCCCTGCGGCAACAGATAATTCTGGCGTGAGTGGTGGGCTGACTGGCGATGTTGTTGCCTTGACTGGAAGCGATCATTCTCAGCTAGAGGCACAGGTGCAGGCTGCCTTTTTAAAGGGTATGCGTGAGTTGATGGGGCGCTCTGAGGATGTGGGAAGTTCTTTTGCTGAAGAGGCTCGCAAAATTCACTATAAGGAATCTCCTGAGCGGAGTATTCGTGGTCAAACCACTCTTGATGAAGCGGAAGCTTTGCGTGAAGAGGGGATTGAAGTCATGGCAATGCCGATGATGCCCGCCTTTAAAAACACCCTGCAGTAGCCAGCCTTCCCCTAATTCCCCTATACTTAGTGTGCACCCAGAGCCTGGGAATGACTAAGTTACTCGCATAGGAGAATTACCCATGAAACGCTTTTTTCTGGCATTGTTTGCCGCTGTTCTGGCGCTCACCATTGTGGCTTGCTCCAAGTCCTCAGATACTAAAGAAATTAAGGTTGCCGTATCACCCGCATCGCCTCCAATGTTGTTTGATGACAAAGGGCAGATCGTAGGCGCTGATATGGATATCTTCCAGGGCTACTGCCAATCTCGTGGCTGTACTTTTAAAGTAACGCCGTATGACTGGGCTGGCATGTTGGGTGCAGTGTCTAGTGGTCAGGCTGACGTTGCTTTCTCCGGAATCTCTATTACTGATAAACGTAAAGAGGCAATGGATTTTTCACAGCCGTATTATGACAATGCTTGGCATCTCGTGAGCATGAAGAATAAAAATATTCAGATTACCGATTTGAATCAACTCAAGAAATACTCAATCGGTTATCCGCGTGGCATGGCTTATGACGATCTCATTAAGAATGAGCTTGAGCCAAAAGGCTATTACTCCTTAAGCAAAGTAAAACTCTATCCTTCTTACGCTGAAGTGATTACCGATCTTCAGAATGGTAATTTGGATTTGGCTTTTATTGAAGAGCCTGTATTTCTGAATTATGAAAATAAACTGAAGCTGCCGATTCAGAGTAGTTATGTCTTCAAGGGCTTTGATAAGCTTGGCTTTGCTTTTGCCAAGGGTTCGAAGCTACGTGATGACTTTGATAAATATCTGAATGAACTTGGACCAGAAAAAATTAAAGCTATTCTTGATAAGTGGATGAAATAAGCAACTCTCATCAAGATCTCAACAAGTAGTCGAAAGCCTGCCCTGTGACTTTTCTGGATATTCTTGCCCAGTTAGCTCAGGGCATTTCTTATACGGTTTTAGTAACGCTGGTTTGCTCTCTCACCGGATTGGTAGTTGGCTTAACTGTTGCGAGTCTTCGTCGCCTGGATATCCCTTGGCTAATTCCGCTAATTGATTTCTACACCTATGTCTTTAGGGGTGTGCCAGTTTTAGTCTTGTTGTTCATGGTCTACTTTGGGTTACCGGGAATTGGCTTTAAGGTTCCACCCTTGATGGCTATGGCACTCAGCTTAGGTCTGGTGGCCTCAGCCTATTTGGCTGAGGTATTCCGGGGCGCATTTAACTCTGTTGATCCAGCGGAAGTGATTGCTGCTCAGGCTATGGGTATGACTCGTATACAGGTTCTCCGGTTTATTGAGTTGCCGCAGATGTTGCGATTCTCAATTCCGGGCATGGTCAATGAGTTCACCTCAGTTTTAAAGTATTCGCCATTTGCTTATACGGTGGGTATTCCAGAAATTACTAAGCAGGCTATGACCTTGACTTCAACAACGCTTCGCGGCATAGAGATATACCTCGCGGTGGGGATTTTGTATTTCGTGATTTACCGAATCTGTTTACTCGGCGTTCAATTGCTGTCTAAGCGTTATCAAATTCCAGGAATGACTCCCGCATGAAAATCAACATAACATTATTTAAAGAGGCGATTTCGTGGCATTAATTCAAGTACGGGATTTAGTCAAAGAGTTCGATGGGCAGACCGTCTTGTCGAATATTAATCTCGATCTAAAAGAGGGCGATGTTCAGGTATTGATGGGTGCCTCTGGTTCTGGCAAATCCACCTTATTGCGCTGCCTCAATCGACTGGTCGAGCCTACCTCTGGATCAATTATTTTCAGAGGGCAAGAAGTATTGGGGCCCGGTGTTGATGTGCGTGAGTTACGTAAGCAAATTGGTTTTGTATTTCAGCAGTTTGCTTTGTACAGCCATTTAACTGTTTTAGATAACGTCGCCTTGGGGCTACGTAAGTTGCATAAGATGGGTAAGGCTGAGGCTAAAGAGAAGGCCTTGCTGGAGTTGTCTCATTTTGAAATGACGCCCCATCAAGACAAATACCCCTCGCAACTCTCTGGCGGTCAGAAGCAGCGAGTTGCCATAGCTCGGGCGTTGGCGATGGATCCTGCAGTCCTTGTTCTCGATGAGCCAACTTCTGCACTCGATCCAGTCATGTCTAGGGATGTGGCTGATCTCATTAATCGCTTGCATAGCGAAGGCATCACCATGATTTGCGTTACCCATGATCTCAACTTGGCCCGCAATATTGCGGATACCGTCATGTTCTTAGATCGCGGCGTGATTCGGGCTGATGATCGTATTGAGGCGTTGAGTAAGCATTCTGATCCAGAAATTAAAGCCTTTTTTGCCTCCGAGGAAAAGTTCTAATGGGGGGATGGCCATCTTTTATTCGTGATCTCACGGAGCAGATGCCCTTGATTTTGGCTGGGCTGGTGAAGACCTTGCAATTAGCGGGCTTGATTAGTGTGTCTGGATTGTTGCTGGGGATTGTGGTGTTTTATCTCACGCTGAGTAAAAGCAAGTATGTCAGCAAAGCGATCAATTCCTATATTTCCTTCTTCATCGGAATGCCTTTAATTGTTTTGCTGTTCTTGATGTATTACGGCTTGCCGCAGTGGGGTATTCGGCTCCCACCATTTACGGTTGCCTTTATCGGCTTTACATTTAATGTCGCAGCTTATAACGCCGCCTATCTAAAGACTGCCTTTAATGGTTTGGATAAGAGTCAATTGGAGGCGGCTAGTGCCCAAGGATTCAGCCCTTTCCAGATTTTTAAGTTGATTACCTTACCGCAAGTGATTCGTCTTTCTATTCCGGCGCTAACTAATCAAGTCATTGCTAACCTCAAAGACAGTTCAGTTGCTTTCTTAATTCAGTACACCGAATTCTTCGCTCGAGTCCAAGAGCTGGCAGCAACCAATTTCCAATTCTTTAAAGCATATTTAATGGCCGCCTTGGTTTATCTTGCCCTGGTATCTCTGATTGTGTTGTTTGCCCGGGCTATTGAGAGGCGTTACTTTATTCCCGCTTAAGAACAAATGAGCTGGGCAAAAAAATAGCGACCCGAAGGCCGCTATTTTTATTTGTAAGACTTAGCTCTGCGAATTACTTCGAAGTAGGCATTACAAACTCTGCGCCCTTAGCAATACTCTCAGGCCAGCGCTGCATCACACTCTTTTGCTTGGTATAGAAGCGAACACCTTCTTTGCCATAGGCGTGCATATCGCCAAACAGGGATTTCTTCCAACCACCAAAACCATGCCAAGCCATTGGAACCGGAATGGGTACGTTGATACCGACCATACCAACTTGAACGCGGCGAGCAAATTCGCGAGCGATATTGCCGTCGCTGGTAAAGCAGGCTACACCGTTACCAAACTCACAGGAGTTCACTAGATTCAATGCCTCAGTGAAGTTTGCCACGCGCAAGCAAGAGAGAACTGGTCCGAAGATTTCTTCAAGGTAAATCTTCATGTCAGGAGTAACGCCATCAAAGAGGGTGCCGCCAATAAAGAAACCATTCTCATGGCCTGGTACTTTTAATCCGCGGCCATCTACCAATAACTTAGCGCCTGAAGCAACACCGCTCTCAATGTAGCCGGTAATGCGATCTAAAGAGGCCTTTGTAACGATTGGACCCATTTCTGCATCGAGCTCCATGCCGTTCTTCACTACGAGCGTCTTGGTGCGCTCAATCAGTTTTGGCATGATTTTTTCTGCAACGTCACCAACCAATACTGCAACAGAGATCGCCATGCAACGCTCACCAGCAGATCCGTAGGCAGCACCAATTAAGGCATCGATTGTTTTATCGATATCTGCATCAGGCATGACCACCATGTGGTTCTTGGCACCACCCAAAGCTTGGGAGCGCTTACCGAAGTGTGCGCAACGCTCATAGATATAGTTTGCAATTGGAGTTGAGCCCACAAAACTCACCGCTTTGACATCCGGGTTCTCAATCAAAGCATCAACAGCTTCTTTGTCGCCTTGAACCACATTAAATACGCCATCAGGTAAACCTGCTTCTTTTAAAAGCTTGGCCATGAACAGGGATGCTGATGGATCAGTTGGGCTTGGCTTAAGAATGAAGGTGTTGCCACAGGCAATAGCTACTGGGAACATCCACATTGGAACCATTACTGGGAAGTTGAATGGGGTAACACCAGCCACAACACCTAAAGGCTGACGCATGACCCAGTTATCAATGTCAGTAGATACCTGCTCGGTGTAATCACCTTTGAGAAGTTCAGGGATGCCAGTAGCAAATTCCACGATATCGATGCCACGGCTAACTTCACCTTGGGCATCCGTAAACACCTTGCCATGCTCCGCAGTAATCATGGCAGCCAGTTCATCGCGATTGGCGTTAAGCAGCTCAAGGTACTTAAACATGATGCGCGCGCGGCGCAGTGGAGGGGTCAGACTCCAAGTCTGAAAAGCAGTTTGTGCCACAGCAACTGCATCATCAACCTCTTTACGGCTAGCTAAGGCAACCCGTCTTGCAACCGCTCCAGTAGAGGGATTAAACACATCGGCAAAACGACCATCTTTTGGGTTGATGACGTTGCCGCCAACAAAGTGGCCAATATCTGCTTTTGAATCAAAGGCTTGTGGTGCGCTCATAGTATTTTGCTTAAATAATTATTGACTAGTTTCAGGTTCAATAGACTTGTGTTGCGACGGAATCGCACAAGTGTATGGTCTCGTTTATTCTACTGGTTCTATTTTATCGCTTTCATCACTTTTACGCATTTTAGGATCCAAGGGCCATCCATGAGTCTTCTGTTCTCCAAGTACACGCTTAGCTCTCCTCAGGGCGATTTAACGCTTCCTAACCGCATTGTGGTGGCACCCATGTGCCAGTATTCTGCAGTCAATGGCGAGGCTCAGGACTGGCACTTAATGCACTGGGCTAACCTCCTTAATAGCGGAGCGGGCCTATTCATTATTGAGGCTACTGGAGTTACTCCAGAGGGCCGTATTACTCCTGCTTGCCTAGGACTATGGGATGACCGTACCGAAGCTGCTCTGAAAGACAAGCTCAGCCGAGCCCGTAAGCTGGCTCCAGAAACCCCTGTTTTCATCCAATTGGCGCATGCTGGACGGAAGGCTTCGAGCGCAACCCCTTGGGATGGCGGTCAATTACTTTCTAAAGAGCAGGGTGGTTGGGAGACGCTTGCCCCTTCAGCCATTCCACAGCTTAAAGATGAGCGATTGCCGCATGAGCTCTCCAAGACTGAGTTGCTAGAGCTGATTGACGCATTTGTTGTTGCAGCGCAGCGTTCTGAGCGAGTTGGTGTCGATGGTATTGAATTGCATGGGGCGCATGGCTACCTTCTCCATCAGTTCTTGTCGCCGATTGCCAATCAACGTACCGATGAATACGGTGGCTCATATGAAAATCGCATCCGCTTTCCGCTGGAATTATTTGCAGCAGTACGCAAGGCATATCAAGGTGTATTAGGCATTCGGATCTCTGCAAGCGATTGGATTGAGGGTGGCTGGACTCCAGAGGAAACTGCTGACTTTGCATCTCGCCTCAAACCCCTGGGGTGTGACTTTGTCCACATCTCATCAGGAGGCATTTCACCACTGCAGAAGATCGCGATAGGGCCAAACTATCAAGTGCCATTTGCCAAGATCGTAAAAGACAAGTCAGGTCTGCCCACAATGACAGTTGGCTTGATTACCGAGCCACAGCAAGCAGAGGATATCTTGCAAAAAGGGGATGCAGATCTGATTGCTCTAGCCCGTGCGTTTTTATATAAGCCAAGGTGGGCTTGGGAAGCGGCTGCAGCTTTGGGTGGTACCGTACCTTCAAATGAGCGCTATTGGCGCTGCTTGCCGCGTGAAGCTCAAGCCATATTTGGCGACGTCAAAGTAGGGCAGCGATAATTCACATCAAACAATAAATAAAATTAAGTTACCGGAGACATATATGAAATCAATCAAACTCATTTCCCGTTCTTTAGTCATCCTTGGTATTGCATTAGGCTCTAACTTGGTTAATGCACAAGCATTTCCGGATCGACCAATCACTTTGGTTGTCCCCAATCCACCTGGAGGTCTTGTTGACACTTCAGCGCGTTTGTTGAGTGAGCCGCTAACCCGAGTGATTGGCCAGCCAGTCATTGTTGATAACAAGCCCGGCGCCAGTGGAAACACTGCCTACCAATATGTTGCCAAGGCTAAACCAGATGGTTACACCTTGCTGATTTCATATTCGGGTTATCACGTTGGCAATCCTTCATTGATGGATAAATTGCCATGGGATCCTATTAAAGATTTTTCTCCTGTAGCGCTCCTCACGGTTTCTACGAATGTGATTGCAGTGCATCCATCTGTACCCGTTAACAACTTAAAAGAATTTATTGCATATGCCAAAGCCAATCCCGGCAAGCTCAATTACGCATCTCAAGGCAATGGCTCCGTATCGCATATTGGCACAGAAATCTTTAAGCAAAATACTGGTGTAGATATTGTTCATGTGCCATATAAAGGTTCTGGACCTGCAGTGCAGGACGTATTGGCTGGCCAGGTGCAGTTATTTATTACGACTCCACCTTCAGTGATGCAGCACGTTCAGAGCGGTAAGCTCAAGGGCCTAGCTGTTACAGGAAAAAATCGCCATCCTGGTATGCCTAATGTTCCCACTACTGCCGAAGCAGGTTTACCTTCATTCCAGTTGGAATCTTGGGTTGCCCTCTATGCGCCAGCAGGTACTCCAGCACCAGTAATTACTAAGCTAACTGACTCTGTTAAGAAAAGTCTTGCATTGCCTGAGGTAAAGGAGCGTTCTGATGCCGCTGGAGTTGAGCTACGTTACCTAACCCCAGTCCAAATGGATGCCTTGCTGAAAAAAGAATTGCCATACTGGGATAAGGCAATTAAATCAGCCAATATCAAGTTGGATTAAAGTCCAAATCAAACCACATTTAAATATTGAATTGAAGAAATACTGATGAAGCAACACTCCGTTAGAGAATCCTGGCTGGAAGACGCCGTAAGACATTTAGAACCCGTGTTCTCAAAAGCGGGGTATGCCATTCCGCCAGTGAGAGTGTCTTGTGGCTTTCCAGCTTCCAGCAGTCCTAGAACAACGCTAGGGCAGTGCTGGCCTCGTGAGCGTTCTGGCGGAGGTGTTAATGAGATCTTCATTTCTCCTAAGCTGGATGATCCCGTGCAGCTATTGGATACCTTGGTACATGAGTTATGCCATGCTGTTGATGATTGCTTTAGCGGTCATGGTGAAGACTTCAAAGGTATTGCCCAGACTGTTGGCCTAGAGGGTCCCGCCAGAATGGCACATGCTACCGAAGAGTTGATGGTGCGTTTGATGATGATTAGTCAAGAGCTTGGCCCATATCCACATCAAGCAATTGTTTTTCCGCCACCAAGACCAAGCAATGCGAGTCGCAATAAAGCTAAATGCGCTCAATGCGGATACGAAGTCACACTGCTAAAGAAGTGGGCTACCTACGGAGCTCCGATTTGCCCTAAAGACAATATTCGGATGCAAGAGGCGGTTATCGAAACGATTGAAAATACGACTGAGCACGATACAGAGTCTGTTACCGGCTCTAAACCCAAGGCAGATGAAATCCGCCGCGCCATTAGCTAGTTAGAATTTAACTGGCAACAGCAGAAAGACTCCAAACGGGGTCTTTTTTACTTGCTTTGGCAATTTCACCCAAAATCTTTTCATGCAGCTCGCAATCTTCTGGGCTGGCTGTCATAAGTTTAAGCTTCGTAGGTAGGGCTTTCATTTGGCCGGACGCATCTGTGCCAACGGTGTAATCAATCAGGTCAATCGAGAGATCCTCTTGGCCGCGTGTCATCGCTACATAGACTTCAGCTAATAGCTGGGCATCAAGTAAAGCGCCGTGCAAAGTACGGTGTTGGTTGCTAATAGCAAATCGTTCGCAGAGTGCATCTAGTGAGTTGCGCTTGCCTGGAAACATTTGACGAGCATCCAAAAGGGTATCGGTCACTTTAGATGCAAGACCCCTAAAAGGAGGACGCTTAAGCAAAGCAAATTCGTTATCCAAGAATCCCAAGTCAAATGCCGCGTTATGAATGACTACTTCAGCGCCATCAACAAACTCAATTAACTCTTCGACAATATTGGCAAATACCGGTTTGTCCGATAAGAATTCACGGGAGAGTCCGTGAACCGCAAAAGCACCCGCATCGATATCACGCTCAGGATTAATGTAGTAATGAAAGGTGCGATCGGTTAAGCGACGACCAACCATTTCAACGCATCCGATTTCAATAATGCGATCGCCCGTAGCAGGGTTAAGTCCAGTAGTTTCGGTATCGAGAATAACTTGACGCATTAGGTGCCTTCTAAAACAGATGGGGGGATTTCTATGGGGCCAGTGCCGGCATATTTATCAAGATATAGATAAATAACTGGCGTAATAATCAGGGTCACAAATTGAGAGAAAATCAAACCTCCCGCCACACTGATACCGAGCGGCTGGCGAAGTTCTGCGCCAGCACCAATTCCGAATGCGATAGGAAGTGCGCCCATCAAAGCGGCAAAGGTAGTCATCATGATGGGGCGGAAGCGCAAGATACAGGCTTCACGAATCGCTTTCTCTGGTGACATGCCTTGATTGCGCTGTGCATCCAAAGCAAAGTCGATCATCAAAATCGCATTCTTTTTCACAATACCAATTAACAGCAAGATGCCAATCGAAGCAATGATGGTGAGTTCAAACCCAAAGATGCGTAGCGCCAGGATGGCGCCAATCGCAGCTGATGGTAGGCCTGCCAGAATGGTGAGTGGATGAATATAACTCTCGTACAGAACACCCAGAAGAATATAAATTACACCCAGTGCAGCAAAAATCAAAATCAACTGACCCGATTGATTGCTCTTAAAGACGGCCGCATCACCACCGTAACTAGTGATGATGGAGGATGGCAGGTTAATTTCTTTGGTATAGGCTTCAATCTTTTTGGTTGCATCTCCCAAGAAGACATCCGGCGCCAAGTTAAATGACAGCGTTACAGCCGGAATCTGTCCTTGATGGTTTACGGCAGTAGGGCCGATTGTTCGTGTGAAGCTGGCCACATTGGAGAGCGGAATAAGCTTATCAGTAGCGCGACCACGCACAAAAATCTTGTTGAGATCGGTTTCATATTGTCGGTCTTCTTCTGCTGCCTCAAGAATTACGTAGTAGGTATTTACTGGCGTGTAGATTGTGGAGACTTGTTTTTCTCCAAAGGAGTTGTACAGGGCGGAACGAATATCGGTAATGGTGATACCGGCGCTCGCAGCTTTCTCGCGATCGATATCAATTTTGACATTCAAACCTTTTAATTGAGAATCGCTGGTGACGTCGCGGAATATAGGATCAGCACGCATTTTCTGCATCAACTTATCCGCCCATTCATTCACGCCTTCAAAGCCAACGCTTTGCAATGTAAATTGATAGCGACTCTTGCTGCTTCTGCCGCCAAGCTGTAAGTTCTGTACGGGGCGCATGTAAACCTGGAGGCCTGGGATTTCTTTGAACTTAGCCCGAAGACCTTCCATAATCTTCGCCATCTTTGCTCTATCACTCTTGGGTTTCAGAATGATGAAGATTCGACCGGTATTGCTGCCCGAGCTATTGCCACCACCTACTATTGAGATGGAGTTGGCCACATTGGGATCTGTGTTGACTAGTGCTGCAGCTTGATCCTGGAGTGTCAGCATTGCCTTGAAAGAGATATCTTCGGAGGCTTCGGTTGTTGCGAGGATTTGCCCAATATCTTCCTCGGGAAAGAAACCCTTAGGACTATTAACAAACAGAACAACTGTAATAACAAAGGTAGATAGGGCACCCCACAATACTTTTTTGCGGTTCAGTAGCGCCAAGTCTAAATAATGAATATAGGTCTTGAGCATCCAATCAAAAAAGATATCAAACTTTTTATTGATCGCATATTCTTTTGCGTGCTGCCCAGGCTTTGGTAGGAAGCGACTGCATAACATCGGCACCACTGTGAGTGATACGAGCGCTGAAACCAGAATTGACAAGGACACGACTACTGCAAATTCTCTAAAGAGGAGACCGATAGGTCCTGGCATAAAGAAGAGCGGGATGAAGACGGCTACCAAAGAGATCGAGATCGAGATAATCGTAAAGCCAACCTCCTTGCTTCCCTTTAGCGAGGCTTTGAGTGGATCCATGCCTTGCTCAACATAACGCATGATGTTTTCTAAGACTACGATCGCATCATCAACCACCAAGCCCACTGCAAGCGTAATTCCCAATAGGGAAATATTATCTAGGCTATAGCCTAAGAAATACAGCAAGAAGAAGGCGCCAATCAAAGAGATCGGTAAACTGATCGAAGGAATGATGGTTGCTGAAATGTGCTTCAGGAATAAGAAGATCACCAGCACCACGAGCAGTACGGTTAAAGCCAGCGTCAGATTAACGTCATGAATCGCCTCAATAATAGAAAGAGAGCGGTCATTTAAAAGTTGTAGCTTGATGGAGTCAGGCATTTGCTTCTGAAGCTGGGGAAGCAATTCTTTGACTGACTTCACCACCTCAACCGTGTTTGCATTTGGCTGACGTAAAACAGCTATTGCAATTGATCTTTCACCATTAGCGCTAGCCAAGGTCTTCACATCTTCATAGCTCTCTACAACCTCAGCTACATCCTTAAGATAAATCGGCAAGCCATTTTTCTGGCTAATGATGAGATTGCCAAACTCTTCTGGGCGAACTAATTGGGGATTGGCATAAATGGTGATGGATTGACGTGGGCCATCTAATACGCCTACTGGACTATTGGAGTTTGCTTTATTGATTGCGGTAGCAACATCATCCATCGTCAAATTGCGATTGCCTAGCGCATCAGGATGAACGCGAACTCGTACGGCATAACGCTTGGCGCCATAGACTAGAACCTGTGCTACACCACTAATGGTGGATAAGTTCGGCGACAGTAAATTTTCAGCATAAGCATTGAGCTCAGAGAGGCTAATCGAAGGTGACTGCATTCTTACAACCAGAACTGGCGTGTCAGCAGGATTAATCTTCCGATAGGACGGAGGCACCGTCATTTCAATTGGAAGTCGTTTCTGTGCTCGCAGTAAGGCCGCTTGAACGTCAACGGCTGCCTTATCAATGTCACGATCGTTATTGAACTCCAAGGTAATGCTAGTGCTACCCAAGGAGTTGGTAGAGCTAATAATCTTCACACCATCAATGGTGGAGAACTCTTTTTCTAAAGGCAGGGCAACTGCCGATGCCATATTTTCTGGTGATGCGCCTGGAAGAGATGCGCTAACAGAGATAACTGGCGTATTAAAGCTAGGAAGAGCCGCAACTGGAATATTGAGGTAGGCAACAGTTCCTGCAATGACGGTTGCCACAGAAAGCAGCACCGTCATTACCGGGCGGCGTATACATAATTCGGATAAGGTCATTTCTTTTCTACTGCAGTTGGTGCTGCGGGAGTTAAAGGTGCAGCTGTTGGAGCTGCACCTTTAACTTCTTTAGCCTCTTTGGTTTTGCTGCCTGGACGTAAATTCTGCTTGCCCTCAACCACCACGCGATCACCAGACTCAATCCCAGTGATGACTGAGGAGCCTTGGTATTCATAAACAACCTTAACTGGTTTTGAAACTGCTTTGCCGTCTTTATCTACCGTGTAGACCAGCTTGCCGCGTGGACTAATCACAATGGCCTGGGATGGAACAGCTAGTGCATCTTTCAAGTTATTGGCGACGAGTGACACGCGCGCAAATTGTCCGGGCAGAAGTGTCATTGCATCATTTGGAATTTGCGCCTTAACGCGAACAGCTGCAATTGAGGGGTCTACCTGGTTGTCGATAACTAGGACTTTGCCTTCATAGGTTCTTTTGCTGGCATCACCAACAGTTACTTTTACTGTGAGTGGTTCACCGTCCAATTGATTCTCCAGCAAGACGGGGATATCTTTTTCTGGAATGACGAATTGAACATTAATAGGGTTGAGCTGGGTGATGGTTACCATCGAACCAACGCTCGAGGTGGCAGTTGAGCTAGTTGCTGTTGTGACTACGTTGCTGGCCTGCACCAAGGATCCCGGGAATACGTTAATGATTCCAGCTCGACCGTCAATTGGTGAGCGGATCGAATCAAACGATAGCTGTACCTCAGCAGAGCGAGCAGCAGCTTGGGCTGATTTGGCATTTGCTAGAGAAGTTTCTAAGCCTGCCTTAGAAATAAAGTTTTTTGCGACTAACTCTTTGGCACGCAAATACTGCTTTTGAGAATCATCAGCCAGGGCTTTTAATTTCTCATAATTCGCTTTGTCATTGCGATCATCAAGAGTAAACAGGAGTTGACCTTGCTTTACCTCTTCACCATCTTTAATGTGAATCTTCGCCACCGTATTGGTCACCATCGGACGAATATCCACGATGCTGTTGCTCACAATCGTGCCTGTGGCTTCAATCACCAAAGGTATCTCTTTTTTGTCCACCACGATTGTGCTTACGGTCACAGGGCCACCGGCCTTGTCTGCGGCAGGGAAAAAATAATCAATTGCCTTAGAGCCGGCATACAAAACAACCAACACCATCAAAATGCGCCACTTGTATTTAAGGGTGAATTCCTTCGCTGTCGCGTAGTCAATTTTTTTGACTTTATCGATGTGGGGGGAGAGCTTTTGCCAAAGCTTACATAAGCGCGCCTTTACCGAATTTTTCAGTACGGGTAATTTGGCAACTGCTTTGTCTAAGGCTGATTCAATTTTTGACACGGTCTCGGCGTTTTTCTTGGTTCTATATGGGTTTAGCGGTGAATTCTGTACCAGCTTTGAATCCGTTCATTCTCTCATAAGACCGTCAAAAACGGGCTTGCCGACACCCATCCAGCTTAAGGCAGAAATTCCTCAACGCCCTTGTTTGCTAGGAGGTCCGCAAGCTCATTTCCGGGGTGGCCATTGTGCCCACGTACCCAATGCCAAGAGATCTTATGGTCAGGGATAAGGGCATCCAATTCTTGCCATAAATCGGCATTTTTGACCGGATCCTTGCTGGCCGTCTTCCAGCCTCTCTTTTTCCAGCCCTCCAGCCATTCGGTAACGCCTTTTTGGACGTACTGGGAGTCGGTCCACAGCTCAACTGAGCTAGTTTGTTTCAGAGCCCGCAATGCATGAATGACGGCACTAATTTCCATGCGGTTATTGGTGGTGTGCTCAGCGCCCCCGTGCAAATGCTTTTCATGCCCACCAGAGCGCAGAACGGCGCCCCAGCCCCCTGGACCGGGATTGCCTTTGCAGGCTCCGTCGGTATAAATGACGATATGTGGGAGTGATTTGGTGTGTGGCATATCGTTAATTTACTTGGTCTTGGTGATTTGCTAGGTTCTGCCGACTTTCAGCAGCTGGGCTTAGTTGGGTAATTGCTGGAATGCGCAAACCCTGAACCTGCCCAATGAGGCGGATGCCTTGTTGGCGTTTGATGGCTGAAACCAAGAAGACGGCTCCAAAAATAGGCCACCAGCGATTACCAGCCGGTTCCATAAAGTCCATTCTGGCCATGCCGGACTCACCGCTTAAGGGGAGTTTGTAGCAGCCAAAATGACCGCGATCTAATGAGAAGTTCAATAGTTGCAGCCAATCTTTAATTCTGAGGAGGCCAATAAATTGCCCATCCCTTGGCAAATACGGACTGCCGATGAGTCGGCTGAGGTATTGGCGCATCCCCCAAAGGCTGGCTGGGTTAAAGCCTGAAATAATCAAGCGACCCTCGGGGCGGAGCACGCGCTCAGCCTCTCGCAAAATTTGATGTGGATCAGCGGCAAATTCCAAGACATGTGGAAGCACTAATAAGTCGATGGTTTCCGATGCAAAAGGTAGCTCGTTAGCATTGCCTTCTACTTGATGCCAGTTAAATTCACTAGCGTGTTTTTGGCGGTCATTTGAATGAATCAGCAGGGCATGCAAAGGCATGCGATTTTCTGCCAGGGTATTGATTTGTGGCAAACCGATCTGTACAGCATAAAAACCAAAGACATCGGCCACGATTTGATTGAAGCATTTCTGCTCCCAGGCAAGCACATAGCGTCCAGGAGGCGATTGCAGCCACTTTTCCCATGAACTCCATGGTGGTGCAGGCATCTGAGATGGGGAGGGTGGGGTTGGTATCATCGGTCTATGGTGAAGAATACTTTATTGCAGGTTTGGCCGATACCGGCCTTTGACGACAACTACATCTGGTGCATCCATGATGGGCAATCCGCCTTGATTGTGGATCCAGGTGATGCTGCCCCAGTACTGCAATACCTTGAGCAGAAAAATCTGACTCTGACTGGTATTTTAATTACCCATCATCATGCTGACCATACTGGTGGCATCCTCAATCTATTACAGGCACTGGGATCAGTCCCGGTTTACGGTCCCGCCAATATTGAGATTCCTGGTCGCACGAATGTCATGATGGAAGGTGACAAGATTGAGGTGGCTGCACCACGTATTAGCCTAGAGGTGTACGAAGTGCCTGGCCATACCTTGACCCACATTGCTTACTTTGCAAACATGCAGGCTAACGTGGTTGAACCCATGCTGTTCTGTGGCGACACCTTATTCGCATCAGGCTGCGGTCGTTTGTTTGAGGGCACCCCAACACAGATGAGCCAGTCTCTCGCTAAATTTATTGCCTTGCCAAAAAATACCTTGGTCTATTGCACTCATGAATACACCTTGTCAAATATTCGCTTTGCATTGGCGGTTGAGCCCAATAATGCGAATCTTATTACCTGGGCGGAAACTGCCAAGGCTCTGCGTGATCAACATCTTCCAACCTTGCCTACGACTATCGGACAAGAGCTGCAAGTCAATCCATTCATGCGTTGTGATCAACAGGACGTCATTAATGCCGCACTTGAAGTCTCTGGTGAGAAATCATTACCTACACCTGCGCATGTCTTGGCGGTAATCAGAGCTTGGAAGGATCGGTTCTGATGTTGTGGCGCTATGCGGCGATCTTGTTGATTGCCGCACTCTCGGGTTGTGCAAGTACTGGAGATTGGTCTTCTGATACGCCGACGCGTCAGGATCCGCGTGCCTCCAAAGCAAAGCGGGTCAATCTTAAGAATCAATCGGTTAGTGACTTATACGCTCCATCAAGCAATCTCTGGATTCGTATTCGGGATGGGTTTGAGATGGAACCGATGAATACGCCTCTAGAAATCGAGCAAGTGCGTTGGCTTAGCGCTCGTCCTGATTATGTGAATCGCTCGATGACGCGTTCATCTCGTTACCTGTTTTATATCGTGCAGGAAGTCAATGCGCGCAATATGCCAACGGAGATCGCTTTACTGCCTTTTGTGGAGAGTGCCTTCGTCACCAATGCAAAGTCCAGCGCCAAGGCAGTGGGTTTGTGGCAATTTATGCCGGCAACTGGCAAAGATTTTCGTTTAACGCAAAACGTCTTTAGAGATGAGCGCAGGGATGTTTTGCAGTCAACCGATGCTGCTCTGGATTACCTGCAACGCTTACATACACAGTTCGGTAGCTGGGAACTTGCATTAGCTGCTTATAACTGGGGTGCAGGCAATGTTGCTAAGGCGCAGAAACGTAATTTAGCGGCAGGACTGCCGACGGATTATCTGAGCCTTACTATGCCTAAAGAGACGCGGAACTATGTGCCCAAATTGATGGCCTATCGGCAGATAGTGTTGGATCCTCAGGCCTATGGCATTGTGTTACCTGATTTAGAAAACCATCCTTACTTCGTGGCGGTGGATGTTGGATCCGATATTGATGTGGCTTTAGTCATTAAGTTAAGTGAAATTCCGGAGGAGGAGTTTCATAGCCTTAATCCATCTTTTAATAAGCCAGTCATCTTGAGTAATGCCAACCAGCAGATTTTGCTGCCGTTCGGTCACGCGGAAATCTTCCAAGCAAATCTCAAGCAGTACAACAAACCTCTCTCCTCTTGGGCTGCCGTTCGGGTCACCAAGACAGAGTCGGTTGACCAGGCTGCCAAAACTCTGGGTGTGGATGCCGATACTCTGCGAGAGGTAAATGGCATTCCAAAGGGGATGCGCATTCGATCTGGGTCTACTGTTTTAGTGCCAAAGACTAGCCGTAGGCCTGGCGATATTTCTCTGGCTATGGCAGAAAATGGCAGTCTCAGCCTCGACAAGCCAGCACCACCAGCGCCTAAAAAATGTGCAAAAGGGGTCAAATGCCCGGTAGCAAAACCTACAAAAGGGGCTACTAAGGGTAATTCTTCTGCAAATAATGCTGCATCTCAGCATAAATCCGCATCGACAGGGCTTGCAAAATCTGCGAAAAATGGTTCTGCGAATGCTTCTACCTCGACTGCTAAGGTTTCCAATAGCAAAGGGGCTAGCAAGATTCAGTAAGTCCAGACACTTTATTTACTTATTTAGGTTGACCATGTCCTACAAATCAGAACACGAACGCTCCATTAAAGACCCAGATGGATTCTGGGGGGAGCAGGCAAAACTCATTCACTGGGAAAAACCATTCAATAAAGTTCTGGATTATGCAAACCCCCCATTTGCTAAATGGTTTGAAGGTGGTCTAACCAATCTTTGCTACAACGCAGTCGATCGCCATCTTAAAGATCGTCCCGATCAAATTGCACTGGTTGCTGTTTCAACAGAAACCAATTTAGAAAAAGCCTATACATTCAAAGAGCTCTACGAAGAAGTCAATCGTATGGCCGCCATCTATAAAGCTAATGGTGTCAAAAAGGGCGATCGTGTATTGATCTACATGCCAATGATTGCCGAAGCTTGTTTTGCAATGCTCGCTTGTGCGCGCATTGGCGCAATTCACTCTGTGGTCTTTGGAGGCTTTGCTTCCCACAGTTTGGCATCACGCATTGATGATGCAAAACCAAAAATGATTGTGACTGCAGAAGCAGGCGCACGTGGCGGTAAAGCGGTTCCTTATAAGCCTTTACTCGATGAGGCGATTACGCTTGCTAGTTATAAGCCCGAGAAAGTATTGATTGTGAACCGCGGTCTGACTGAGTTCACAACGGTTGCTGGCCGTGATTTAGATTACGCGACTGAGCGCCAGAAGCATCTCAATGATTTGGTGCCAATCGAGTGGGTTGATGCAACTCACACTTCATACATCTTGTATACCTCCGGCACTACTGGCAAGCCGAAGGGTGTTCAGCGTGACACCGGTGGTTATGCGGTTGCTTTGGCTTCGACCATGAAGCACATCTTCTGCGGCAATCCTGGCGAAACCATGTTCTGCACCTCCGATATCGGTTGGGTTGTAGGCCATAGCTACATTATTTACGCGCCATTGCTCAATGGCATGGCTACCATCATGTATGAGGGAACGCCATTGCGTCCTGACGCTGGTATTTGGTGGGAGTTGGTAGAGAAGTACAAAGTGTCAGTGATGTTCTCTGCGCCAACTGCGGTTCGTGTTCTCAAGAAACAAGATCCTGCATTCTTAACTAAATATGATCTCTCAAGCTTACGTGCTTTGTTCTTGGCGGGCGAGCCTTTAGATGAGCCAACGGCAACATGGATACATGATGCGATCAAGAAGCCAATCGTGGATAACTATTGGCAGACTGAAACGGGTTGGCCTATGTTGGCAATTCAGCGTGGCGTCGAAGTCATGCCACATAAGTTTGGCTCACCGGGTGTCCCTTCATTTGGCTACAACATGAAGTTGCTCGATGATGCAACTTCAGAAGAGTTGGGTCCAGATCAGAAGGGCGTTATTGCAATTGAAGGCCCTTTACCTCCAGGCTGCATGCAGACTGTTTGGGGTGATGACAAGCGTTTTGTCAGTACCTATTGGGAAACTATCCCGGGCAAGACCATTTACTCCACATTTGACTGGGGTATCAAGGACGAGGACGGATACTTCTTCATCTTGGGTCGTACTGATGACGTGATTAACGTTGCAGGTCATCGCTTAGGCACTCGTGAGATTGAGGAGAGCATTTCTAGCCACCCAAATATCTCTGAAGTAGCAGTGGTGGGTATTGAGGACAAGCTCAAGGGTCAGGCAGCGATTGCCTTTGTAATCCCAAAGGACTCCTCAAATACAGCCACCTTAGAAGCAGAGTGCATGAAGACTGTAGACACCACATTGGGCGCGATTGCGCGTCCAGGACGTGTTTATGTAGTTACCGCTTTGCCCAAGACTCGTTCCGGCAAGATTGTCCGCCGTGCACTCCAGGCTGTGGCTGAAGGGCGCGATCCTGGTGATATCAGCACCATGGAAGATCAAGGCGTTTTGGCTCAAATTAAGACCATCATCGAGCAAAGCGCAAAGTCCTAAAGCTGGCTCAGTTTTAGTCAAAATAAGCCCCTCGGTCGTAAGACTGAGGGGCTTATTACCTTCCAAGCCCAATTGGCTGGGAATCCAAGGGTTTATACGCAAAACTGGTATCATTACTAGGTTCAAAACTTAATAAATTACCCTAGCGCTTAAAGACACTCACCTCCCGCACAAACAGTCCTGGGTTGGTCTTTTTGGGGTGTTGAGCGTCGGATGGAGCAGGGACTGGAGATGGTTTGTCACCCTTGCTTCCTTCTTTTCCTCC
>CANGNV010000018.1 GCA_947455485.1 Burkholderiaceae bacterium
GGATGAGTGGAATGCTTCCTTACGGATAGCATGAAACAGTGCGTTGTGATCCAACTCAATTACAGTTACGGCGTCTTTACCGCCGTAGATGATGCCCGGAGATTTACCGGAGTTGCGCAGACGGCGGCTCGCACCCGTTCCCTGTACGCTTCTTTCAAAGGCTACTACTTTCATATCGAATTCCTAAATTAAGGTTAATTTCCGTTCGCGACCAAACAGAAAAGCCTTTGATTATATCGTGGGAATGGCGGTTTTTGCCTAGAAAGGGCTCAAAACTGCCAAAAACAGGGATAGAAACGCTGTTTTTGGCTTATTCAGCGAACATCGACATCACTGAATCACCCTTGCTAATGCGGGAAAGGGTCTCAGCCAGGATGGGAGCAACGCTTAATTGACGAATCTTTGCCACTTTCATTGCCTCTGGGGTCAATGGAATGGTGTCGGTAACAACTAATTCATCTAATTCGGAGGCAGCAATACGCGCCACAGCACCGCCAGAAAGAACGGCATGAGTACAGTAGGCGGTAACGCCCTTAGCACCACGTTCTTTTAGAGCCTCAGCGGCTTTACAGAGCGTTCCGCCGGTATCAATGATGTCATCCATGATGACGCAATGACGGCCTTCTACTTCGCCGATAAGGTGCATTACTTCTGACACGTTTGCCTTAGGGCGGCGTTTATCAATAATCGCCAAATCCGTACCCAATTGCTTAGCCATCGCACGGGCGCGCACTACGCCACCGATATCTGGCGAAACGATGATGAGATCTTTTTTGGTTTTTTGAGCTTCTAAATCAGCCAATAGAACTGGGGATGCATAAATGTTATCTACTGGGATATCGAAGAAGCCCTGAATTTGGTCAGCATGGAGATCCATGGTTAAAACTCGCTCGACGCCAGCAACGGACTGGAGCATGTTTGCAACGATTCTGGCTGAGATAGCAACCCGGGCTGAGCGCGGGCGACGATCTTGTCTTGCGTAACCGAAGTAAGGGATCACTGCGGTTATGCGGCTTGCTGATGCTCGTTTTAGGGCATCAATCATAATCATGAGTTCCATCAAACTATCGTTCGTTGGAGCGCAAGTAGATTGGATAACAACAACGTTTTTACCGCGAACGTTTTCTTGAATTTCTACCTGGATTTCACCATCAGAGAATCGACCAACGAATGCTTTTCCCATTGGGAGATTGAGCTCTTTGGCTACCGCATGGGCCAAAACCGGATTTGCATTGCCTGTGAAAAGAGTCAGTAAATCAGCGTTCATTGGGGCGGACATAGGTGATTTTGGAATTTTGGTGTGGGTCGAATGGATGTCTTTTGGTCGTATCTACAGTGCTTGGCAGGGGAAGAAGGATTCGAACCTTCGCATGCTGGAATCAAAATCCAGTGCCTTAACCAGCTTGGCGATTCCCCTACAGGTCAATCTGAAGAAATCAAATTGTAAGCGGGATTTTTATTTAGCCCTCGAACAATTCGACCTATCCATCCTTTTGGAAGATTTTGCAGAAGAATTTCCAGATTTGCGGTGTCCGTCTTAGGGTCTAAGGCGGCAAAAACGCTACTTCCAGAGCCGGACATGCAAGGCGCCGAACCCGGCACTGCCTTGTAAATCCAATCTAATGCTTGCTTCACTTCAGGACATTTCTGCACCGCTACTGCCTGACAATCATTTGACTGATATGACCTTGGCGATGCAAGAAAGCGATCTATTGTAATCGGAGCGTGATCTCGGGTCAATTGAGGATCTTGAAAAATCTGAGCGGTCGCGATTCCCTGATTGGGGAAGATGACTACAAAGTCTTGGGTTTCCAGGGAAATTGCCTGTAATTTCTCTCCAACCCCCTCAACAAAGGCATTTTGACCAAAGATGAAAAATGGCACATCAGCACCGAGTTTTAGGCCAAGCTGACAGAGGGTGGCGATATCGAGATGCAGGTTCCAAAGCGTATTAAGACCAATGAGGGTGGATGCTGCATCAGAGGACCCACCCCCCAGACCCGCTCCCATCGGAATATTTTTCTCTAGGCCGATTTCGACACCCCGATCAATCTTGCAGTGCGCTTTAAGGAGTTGGGCTGCGCGAACGACCAGGTCTTGCTCAGGAGGGACTCCAGGAATAGGGGCGATACGGCGAACCTCATTTTCCGGAATTAGCTTCAAGGTGAGCACATCACACCAGTCAATCAACTGAAAAACAGATTGCAGCAGATGGTAGCCATCATGACGGCGCCCAACAATATGTAGAAATAGATTGAGCTTTGCGGGGCAATGAAGTTCTATCGCATTACTCATCATTCACACATCACTCGTTTGGAGTGTCAAAAACCAAGCGGATATCAATCGACCCAATATTGGAACTGCGAGTCATGGTGAGTTTTTCTAAACGCTGAGCACTGTTCCAGTTGTAATTCAAGGTCCAGCCATCTTGTGTAATTTTGCTGACTTGTCCCTTTGCGTTTCGCTCCACACTCGCAGTGCTACCAGGGCGCGTTTGTCCACGCAACCAGTCAGATAAACCACGAGCTGGAAGAGGAAGTCCTAATGCATTTTGAATGAGGGTGTCAGCATCAATAGCAGTAGTTAATTGACCGTCACGTTCAAGAATTGCTTCACCAGGTTTAATCGTAATCTTGGCAATTGATCCACCAACAGGATTGCGAATTTCCAATACATCAGTCATCGCATCTTGAGTCAAAGTAAATCCACCTGAGCCACCTTGATTTTTACTCTCAGTAAGCCCAGTGACTTTTACCGCGAAACGCCCATCCCATGAGCCTTTGAGGGCAGTATCCGCAACGGACCAATCTGGCTTTAAGCGCTTCAAAGTTTCTTTGAGGGTGGGATTGTTGGCATCTAATTGCTGCCCTTTGCGCCACATATCTTCCGCTTCGAGTGGGCGATTCATGACCCACAAGACTTCGCCAATATGTGCAGCAATGTCTGCCTCAGGCTTGATGCTAAATGCTTGTTGTAGTTGTTCGAGTGCTAGTGCATTTTTACCCATGCGAAAGTTCACCCAACCAAGGCTATCCAAAATAAAACCATCCTTGGGAGAGAGTTGGTGTGCTTTGCTAATAAGCTTAAATGCCTCTGGTAATTTCTGATTGCGATCAGCTAGTGAGTAGCCAAGTGCATTGAGGCTATTAACGTCATTCGGATTCTTGCGCAAGATTTCGCGCAGAGTTTTCTCCATAACTTCGATTTGTCCTGACTTTTCAGCAGACATAGCGTAGGTGTAGAGCAACCCTGGATCTTTTGGCTCCGGTTTCACTGCGGATACTATTTCGTAGAAAGCCCTTAAGGCTTCGGATTCATCGCTGGCCTTAGCTAGTAGGGCCTGAATCTGTAGCAAAGTAATTTCACGTTGTGCTGGAGTCTGCTGATTCAATAGTGAGATCGCAGGCTTTACTGCATCTGACCAGCGTTGATTCAGAATCAAGAGGGTGACTAGAACTTCTTTGGGCTTAGTTTGTTTTGGCCCCGCCAAGCTATCCCAAGTTTGCGCGGCTTGGAGTGCAAGATCGGGCGCGCCTGCAGTGATAGCAATCTCCATAGCCCTTTGTGCCAAACGAGGGTCATCTAGCTGTCGAGCAAGCTCTAAATAGGTGTTGTAGGCCAGACCCGCTTCACCGCGTTGTAGTGCGATCTCCGAGGCCAAGACCTCAAATACAGCTTGGCCGCTATCAAGGCTGCTGTTTTTGACGGCAGCATGACTTGGGGAGAGGCTTAATCCAAGTCCAGCTGCGAGCAATAAGGCCTTTAAGGAAGGCTTTAAGGAAAATTTGGTCATGAGCACATTCTAATCCGCGAATCTACAATCCATTTATGCCAGAACTCCCAGAAGTCGAAGTTACCCGATTGGGTATTGCCCCCCATTTAGAGGGTCGCAGGGTGACTGCGGTCAAAATTATTGATGGTCGCTTGCGTTGGCCAGTGCCCAGCAATTTAAATACGCTGCTTTCTGGTCAGAAAGTCTTGGGAATTGAGCGCCGAGGCAAATATCTCTTAATGGAGTTCGATGCCGGTCACCTATTGCTGCACCTGGGCATGACGGGAACATTACGCGTGCTGCCTGGCAGTGATCCCCTTAAGCTGCATGATCGCGTGACCTTTGAGTTTGGCAAGCTGAGTTTGCGTTTGCATGATCCCCGAAAGTTTGGCGCTGTTTTATGGCACTCAAAATCTAAGGGGCCGATTGAGAACTACGCGCTATTACAAAAACTCGGGGTCGAACCTTTTTCATCTGAGTTTGAAGGTGAGCTTGGCGCAGATGTCTTATATCAATGCTCACGCAAGCGCAGCGTTGCTGTGAAGCAGTTTCTATTAGCAGGTCAAGCTGTAGTGGGTGTAGGCAATATTTATTGCTCAGAAAGTTTATTTGAGGCGGGAATTCATCCGGCAAAGGCTGCTGGAAAGCTTACGCGTCCGCAGTGTTCTCGACTCGCTGCTGCAGTGAGATCGATTTTGAAAAAAGCAATTGCTGCCGGCGGTAGCACCTTAAAAGACTTTGTGAATAGCGAGGGTGACCCAGGGCACTTCATGGTGCAAACCAAAGTCTACGATCGTAAAGATCAGCCTTGCAAGGTATGCAAGACGCCGATCAAGCAAATAGTTCAAGGTCAACGATCTACTTATTTTTGTCCCCAATGTCAGAAGCGCTGATCAAGCATTTCGCTATCAAGCTCATAGCTTGGCATGGTAAGGACGGGCGTCAAGGCTTGCCATGGCAAAGTATTCGAGATCCCTACGCAGTATGGGTTTCCGAAATCATGTTGCAACAAACTCAAGTTGCTACTGTTCTGGAGCGCTATCCCCGTTTCATGAAACGTTTTCCGACTGTTAAGAGCTTGGCTGCTGCGCCCTTAGATGATGTCTTGGCAGAATGGGCGGGGCTCGGCTACTACACCCGTGCTCGTAATCTTCATGCCTGTGCCAAGCAAGTCATGGTGGAGTTTGGGGGCAAGTTTCCAGCTGATCCGGTATTGCTTGAGCAACTCAAGGGCATTGGCAGGTCTACTGCTGGTGCCATTGCTGCTTTTGCATTTCATGAGCGAGCCCCAATTCTGGATGCGAACGTCAAGCGTATTTTGGCGAGACTGTTTGGTATAGAAGGCGCCATCCAAGAAAAATCAGTAAACGATGCATTGTGGTTGATCGCCAAAACACTCCTTCCAAAAAAAGGTGTGGATATGCCGGTATATACACAGGCCCTGATGGATTTTGGGGCAACTTGGTGCACCTCTCGCAAGCCTGTGTGTTTGAGTGGTGAAAAGAAATGCCCATTTGAAAAAGAATGCCAAGCCAATCTCAGTGATCAAGTATTGCTATTGCCTCGTAAAGTAATCAAAGCAAAATCCCCTGAATTTAATTGCGATATGTTGTTGCTCAGACATGGTGATTCGGTTTTGCTGCAAAGGCGTCCAGACAAAGCCATCTGGGGCGGACTGTGGTCTTTACCGGAGTCTACTTGGCGAGCTAAAGAAAAAAACTCTAAACCTTCAGCCAACCATTCAGTTGATTTAACGGCGAAGGAGTTATTGCAGCTAGTGCTGCCAGAGGAAAAGATCTCAAGCACTTTAAGGAGTTGTAAACCCATTGAGCGAGGAGTGGAGATTAAACATATCTTTACGCATCGACGTTTGTGGATGCAGATTTGGCATGTGACTTCAAGCGATGCTATGAAATTCTCAGGCCAGGACTTGAAGTGGGTTCCTTTGCGTCAGCTCGGAAAGTACGGATTACCTCAACCAATCAAATTGCTGTTGCAGGGCTTGAGTCTAGCTCGCGGTGACGGCTTAAGAAATTAATCTGGAGTGCTGCCAAATCTTTTTGCGGCAGAAAATGCGCAATGATGCGGCTCACTAGATAGACTGAGCGATGTTGTCCACCAGTACAGCCGATAGCAACAGTCAGATAGCTACGACCATCCGCAATATAGTGGGGTAACCATTTTTCAATGAATTGAATAATGTCATTTTCCATGCTGACGACTTCAGGAATTTTTTCCAAGAACTCGCGAACGGGTTGGTCCTTACCAGATAAAGGACGCAACACTTTATCGTAGTGCGGGTTGGGAAGACAGCGAACATCGAATACGAGGTCTGCTTCGCTCGGCAAACCTTTTTTAAATCCAAAAGATTCAAAAATCACGCTAAGCCCTTGAGGCTTATCTTTGAGAAGATCTTGTATCCATGAGCGCAGCGCATGGGCAGGTAGATTGCTGGTATCAATACTATGGGCTTGACTACGCAAGGGTTCTAAGAGGCTACGCTCTTTATCAATCGCCTCGATTAGAGTGGCAGCTTGAGTCTGTTGCGTTTTTCCAGAAAGTGGATGGCGACGACGGGTCTCAGAGAAGCGCTGGATCAGTGTGTTGGTATCGGCGTTTAAGAAAACAACTCGCACTTGATGGTTGCGTCGTAGGTTTTCTAGGATCTGGGGTAGCTCCGAAATGGATTGACCGCGACGAGCATCAATAGCTACTGCAACACGTTCACTCTTTTCGTTTTCTAGCGTAGTGATGAGGTTTTCTAGAAGGGTGACCGGAAGGTTATCTACACAGTCATAACCTGCGTCCTCAAAGGCCCTCAGTGCAACTGATTTACCTGAGCCGGAGATGCCGGTAATCAGATTAATTTGCATGTTAAATCAGTCGACCTTGTGACTTGGAGGATTCAGCCTCGGCGTTCATTTGTAAACGCTGGCGCTCCATGAATTCTTTTAGGGTATCGATACCACGTAATTGCAAAATAGTATTACGTACTGCTGCTTCTACGAGAACCGCTAAGTTGCGTCCTGCAGCCACCTGAATTTTGACGGTTCTGATTGGGATACCCAATACATCGATGTGCTGTGCCTCCAATGGAAGGCGCTCAAACTCGCCATCATTGCGACGAACTAGCTGCACTATCAAACGTAATTTCAATTTACGACGTACGGCCGTTTCACCAAAGATGGTGCGAATATCTAGTAATCCCAGCCCACGAACTTCTAGGAGGTTGCGTAAGATCACGGGACAGCGACCCTCTATGTAGTCCGGTCCGAGACGAGCAAAATCCACTGCATCATCAGCCACCAAACCGTGACCACGAGAAATCAGTTCTAAGCCTAATTCACTCTTGCCTAAACCAGATTCACCCATGATTAAGACACCCAAGCCCAGGATATCCATGAATACACCATGCATGGTGATCTGAGGGGCGCCAATCTTAGTGAGGTAGGTCCGCAGATGATCAATTACCTCAGCCGCCGAGATCGACGTTGTAAAGAGGGGGGTGGATGACCTTTGGCAAAAGAGTTGCAGATCAGCATCAGCTGCTTTGCCATCAGCCACAATGACACAAGGAGGTGTCTTAGAAATTAAGCTGGAGATCTGCTCTTGTCTTTGCTTTGGCTCCAGTTCGGCATGATAGTAAACCTCTTGCTCACCAAAAATCTGAATACGGCTTGGGTGAATCAGATTTAAGTGGCCCACTAGGTCCGAGCTAGCTGCGGCTGCTTTAACAGCCTCCGGTGGAAATTTGCGGTCTGCACCTTCTAGGCCGCCAATCCAAGACAGCTTTAAGTCAGATACATTGTCATCAAAGATCTGCTGGGCCGTAACTCCCTCAAGTAGTAAGGGTTGGGTGGTCAAGCTGAGCCCCAAGTTTGTAGTAGCTGGCACACCTTCTCTGGACTATCTTCTGAGGCAAGCGACTTGCGAGCGTCTTGGTCAGATAAAAGTTGTGCAATCGAGGACAGAATTTCTAGATGTTGCTGAGTTGCTTTTTCGGGAACAAGCAAAAAAATCAAAATAGAGACTGCCTCACCATCGGGTGCGGCAAATTCAATTGGCTCTTTTAATTTGACGAAGGCAGCAATCGGATGTTTGAGGCCCTTTACACGGCCATGGGGTATGGCTACGCCAGCACCTAATGCAGTTGAGCCAAGGTCCTCACGAGCGTTTAAGAAGCCAACAATTGCTTCAGCTTCCAATCCTGCTTGTTTGGCAAAGAGTTGTCCTACGGCCGCAAATGCCTCAGCCCGATTTTTACAGGGGCTATTTAAGGCAATGCGGTCTAAAGCGAAAAGGTTGGTCAGGGCATTCATGTCGATTGATTATAGGTGTCCTGACGCTAAGCATCACTCAAAATGCTTTTCATGGTGATGATCTTGGATTTTTTCTTTGTGCTTGACTACTTGACGTTCAAGTTTATCAACCACCGCATCCATAGCATGATAGAGATCAGCGTTATGCGCTTCAGCAAAAAGATCCTTGCCTTTGAGGTGAATCGTGATCTCTGCTGCTTGACGAAGATTTTTTTCTTTGGCGTTATCGACAATTAAAAATGCAGAAGCATCTAGGACGTGGTCAAAGTGTTTGCGAATTTTGGCTAACCCGGCTTCGAGGTGGGAACGCATGGCTGGAGTAACTTCAACATGACGGCTATTAATTTTCAGATTCATCAGCAGCTCCTATTCATAGCAAAACAAAATGCATGCGCAAATAATTACCCGGGGTGCGCAGCATGCCCCTGTAATGTTGTACTTGTTTATACGGAAATGAACTTCATGAGCCTCCAGCGTATCAGCGATTTTGCTGAAAACCAAGGGGGCAGATCATTTTTATTTAATAAATATTCAAAAACTCGGAATATTTACATGCGGAAGTTTTCGCCTAGATAAACTCTTCTGACGGCATCATTCTCAATGATTTGGTCTGGCTTGCCAGATGCCAGCACGCTACCTTCGCTGATGATGTAGGCGTGATCACAGATACCTAAAGTTTCTCGAACATTGTGGTCGGTGATGAGGACGCCAATCTGACGATCTCTTAAGAAGCGCACAATCCGCTGGATCTCTCCAACTGCAATGGGATCAACACCTGCAAAAGGCTCATCGAGCAGAATGAACTTGGGTTGGGAGGCCAGGGCTCTAGCAATCTCAACACGACGACGTTCGCCACCGGACAGCGAGAGGGCGGGGTTGTCGCGAAGATGGCTGATTTGGAGTTCGCCCAAGAGCTCATTTAAGCGATGCGCTATCTCTGCCTTGCTTAATGGCTTACCGCCTTGTACTTGTAGCTCTAATACTGCTTGAATATTTTCAGCCACATTTAGCTTTCGGAATACGGAAGCCTCTTGCGGGAGGTAAGACAAGCCCATGCGGGCACGTTCATGAATCGGAAGATGGGTGATGTCAGTACCATCTAGAACAATACTGCCGCCATCTAGGGGAACAAGCCCAACAATCATGTAGAACGAAGTTGTTTTGCCGGCTCCATTCGGACCCAGGAGTCCAACTACTTCGCCACACTTGACCTCTACAGATACGTCGCGCACTACTGTACGAGATCCGTAACGCTTTTGAAGATGCTGCGCGCTTAAGGTTGCCGAGTTTTGATTGTTGCTGGAGTCCGTGGTCATTTCTCTAGTGTAGCTTTTCTTCTTGGTGAAAGGATGGCTCTAGCCAGCGGAAGGTCTTCGGCTTTGGCGTTTGCGGGCGGCGAGACTTTATAGCTTTGCTGAACATCGTCGTAGTCAATTTTCCAGCCACGTAATTGATCTAGCATTTGCATATTGTGAAGACGCTTTAAGCTGGCGTCCCCAGTTAGGGTCAAGAGTTCGGTCTTTGCATTGTAGATAACTGTTTGGCCGCGACCCTGCATGAACTCATTGGCAGGTCCTTCACGTCTTTGTCTAAAGCTGGCAGTAGATTCGGGATTTCCTTGAACATCAACGTATTCATAGCCCTCAGGATCAACTTTGATGTTACCTTTTTCGCCGGTAATCAAAATGCTTCCTTTGGTTAAGAGTACCTGACCATCAAGCTCATAAACCTGCTGCACGTCATTCACGGAAACTTTTTCAGCTTCCAAAATAACCGGTTTATCTTGATCCGCTTTTTCAGCATGAGCGGCGGTAATACAACAGGCTATTAATAGCGCAAAAGATAGGCCGAGTTTACGTAGGCAGATCATGGCTGCACTCCAGGTTGAACGCGCTCGATACGGCCTCTTACCTGCCCAGATAAAACCATGCTTTGTTCGATATTGTTAAATACGCCACCATCAGTTGAGTGCATAACCGATATACCTTGCTCAAGCGTAATGGGTTTATCAGTCTTGATAACATCATCGTTGATGAGCACTTTGAAATAAGAAGAGCGTGCAAGCATGCGAGGCCTTGCAGGCTCAGTTGCTGAAGCTGCTTGAGGAGGGCGAAAAATTTCGGCGTTATCAATCAGATCGAGAATGGTTAGGTCGCCATCCAAATGACCTGTATCTGCTTTGACGGTAACGGGTGATTTTTCAGGCGGAAACAAGCGTATCCGAGGCGTTTCAATATCGATTGAAGCATCATCGTCATAGTGGGTTACTTTCTTACCTAGCACTCGATATTTGGTGTTGCCAGATTCATTGAGCGCAGATAAAGCGCCGTTGCTGATAATGTAATCGGGCTCATGTAAGCGGACGCGTTCGATGGCAGATTTTTCTGCTGGAGCATTTTTCTTGACTAGCCAAAATGTGACGAGGGTTAGTGTACCCATCAAGATCAAAGGCATGAGACGTAATAAGGCACGCCAGATACTCAGTTTGATTTGTTGGGCATCCAGTTGCATTGCGAAAGACCTTAAGCGCGCGCCTGAGCGAGTAATTCATCGTAGCGGTTTTGAGCTTTCAGGATCAGATCGCAAACTTCACGTACAGCGCCACTACCGCCGGATCTTGTTGTGACAAAGTGAGCGGTTTCTTTCACGGCATCATGTCCTTGTGATGGACATACCTTTAAGCCTGCAGACTTCATCATCTGAAAATCAGGCCAATCATCACCCATCACAGCGCAGTCGGATGCCTTCAATCCAAGTGATTGCAAAATCTTTTCCAGGGCTGCAGCTTTATTTTCAACGCCCATGTGCACATGCTTGATACCAAGCTCATCGCAGCGGGCTAAAACCATTTTGGAAGTACGTCCAGTAATGATGGCTGTTGGTATACCAATTTTTTCTAAGAGCTTGATTCCTAATCCATCTTGAATATCAAAAGCCTTCAGAGATTCTTTGCCGTTTTCACCAATAAATACCTGGCCATTCGTCAGTACGCCATCAACATCCAGAACGAGAAGCTTAATTGCTCCAGCGCGCTCCCAAGCCTGTGGATATTGACTTAGAGGGTTAGTGTTGTGAACGTTAAAGGCGCTAGGCATAGGTTGAGTAAATGAATGATTGGTTGGTAAGTAGCTTAAATAACCTTGGCGGCAAATAGATCATGCAGGTTCAATGCACCAAGTAATGCGCCGTTTGGATCGGTTACCACCAAATGATTGATGCGATGTTTTTCCATCATCTCAATAGCCTCTTCCGCTAGTAGCTCCGGAGGAATTGTGCGCGGTGCTGAGGTAATCGCTTTTTCTAAAGTGAGGCCATCTAAATTGGTGCTCTTCTCCAATAGGCGACGTAAGTCACCATCAGTAAAAATGCCAGCAACTTTATTTGCCTTATCTAAAGTAACTACCATGCCCATGCGTTTAGCAGTCATCTCGAGTAAAGCATCTTGCAGTGATGCGGAGATTGCAATCTTAGGAGTCTCATCAAGGTTGCGCATGACTTCACTGACATGCATGAGCTGTTTACGACCCAAGCGACCACCTGGGTGTGAACGTTGAAAATCTTCAGCCTGAAAGCCGCGAGCATCTAAAAGAGCAACAGCTAGAGCGTCGCCCATAGCTAGTGCTGCCGTTGTGCTGGTGGTTGGGGCTAAGTTAAGTGGGCAAGCTTCTTTTTCAACACTGGTATCTAAATGGGCATCCGCCAACTTTGCTAAAGAAGAATTTGGCGCACCGGTAAGTGCAATCAGTTTTGCACCAGTGCGCTTAACGATCGGTACGATAGTGAGTAGTTCGTCGGTCTCACCAGAATTTGAGAGTGCAACAAAGACATCATCACGAGTCACCATCCCAAGGTCGCCATGACTGGCTTCCGCAGGGTGGACAAAAAAAGCGGGTGAGCCAGTAGAAGCAAAGGTAGCTGCAATTTTTCGAGCAATATGACCTGATTTGCCAATTCCAGAGACGACAATGCGGCCTTTGCAGGAGTGCAGTAGATCTACCGCCAATACGAGGGCATCCGCGTTTGCGCCTTCAAGGCGATCACGCATAGTGTGCAGTGCAGCAGCCTCAATAGTGAGGGTGTCGCGCGCAAGCTTTAGGGTTCGGTCACGAGTCTTAGCTATCATGGGGTGAGTATATGCCGTCAGTCCTTCAGTTAACTCTCATCTTGCTGGCCTCCGGAGTGGCCGGGGTAGTTATTTTCCGCTATTTTGGGCTCCCCCCTATTTTGGGCTATCTAGCCATCGGCGTCCTTATTGGGCCGCATGCCCTTGGTTTGGCCAATGATTCCGCCACAGTGAAGTATTTGGCTGAATTTGGCGTGGTTTTCTTGATGTTTTCGATTGGCCTGGAATTCAACCTCCATAAGCTGCGGGCTATGCGAACCATCGTATTTGGCTTGGGTGGTAGTCAGGTCATTTTGACCATGCTCCTGGCGGTCCCAGCCAGCTTGCTAATGAACTGGATTTACCCCATTTCTTGGCAGGCTGCCATTGCCCTCGGAGGCGCTTTGGCGATGTCTTCAACTGCCATCGTCACCAAACTCATTGCCGATCGCTCAGAAATCGAAACTGAGCATGGTCGCAACATCATCGGTATTTTGTTATTCCAGGATTTGGCAGTGGTGTTCCTATTAATTCTGTTGCCCTCGCTGGGCAAGAATCCCGGAGACTTATTTTTAGCCTTGACCGCAGCTTCTATCAAAATTACGGTGGCATTGGTTCTAATTTTTGTAATTGGCCAAACCTTAATGAGTCGTTGGTTTAGTTTGGTTGCCAAGTTGCGCTCTCAAGAGCTCTTTATGTTGAACCTCTTACTCATTGTTTTGGGTATGGCAGGTCTTACTGAGCACTTTGGCTTATCACTAGCGCTCGGGGCTTTCTTGGCAGGCATGTTGATTGCAGAGACGCCTTATCGTCATCAAGTGGAAGAGGACGTCAAGCCCTTTAGGGATGTGCTCTTGGGCCTTTTCTTTATTACCGTTGGTATGTTGCTTGATTTTGAGGTGATCTATCAACAGTGGATGCTTGTCCTTCTCTTGCTGATTGGACCTCTAGTCTTTAAGTTTGGTTTGATTGCTTTACTGTCACGCGCTTTTGGTTCAAGCCCCGGCATCTCTATTCGGACGGGATTATGTTTAGCGCAGGCCGGTGAGTTTGGTTTCGTTCTGTTAAACCAAATTGATGGCTTGGATCTCATCGACCCTGCTTTGAGTCAAGCAGTATTGGCAGCGATGTTGCTCTCGATGTTCGGTGCACCGTTCTTGATTCAATACAGCGATCGTATTGCGATGCGCTTTTCTAGTAATGAGTGGTTATTGCAATCGCTGGCGCTGACACGTGTAGCGGCAAAAAGTGTCCGCACAGAAAACCATGTCGTCATTTGTGGGTTTGGTCGCTCAGGTCAAAGCTTAGCTCGCATGCTCGATCAAGAAAAGATTCCCTACATTGCTTTAGACATGGATCCAGATCGTGTAAAAGAGGCCGCAGCTGCTGGTGATAACGTGGTTTATGGCGATGCTAGTCGAGAAAATTATTTAGTGGCCGCCGGCTTATCGAGAGCAAAAGCAGTGGTGATTACTTACGCGGATACTCCAGCAACATTGAAAGTATTGCATCAAGTTGAGCATCTTCGCCCTGGCATGACTGTATTGGTTCGCACTAAAGATGATGCGGATTTGGCAAAGCTTCAAGCAGCTGGTGCAACAGAGGTGGTGCCCGAGTTAATTGAAGGCAGCCTCATGATGGCCTCACACGTCTTGTTGATGATGGGCGTGCCCATGCGTAAGGTGGTACGTCGTATTACAAGCGCACGCGAAGCTCGCTATAGCCTTCTGCGTGGATACTTCCGTGGCGTTACAGATGAAGTTGACTCCAAGGAGTCGTGGCGTTTGCATTCAGTTACTTTGCTGCCGGAGTCAGCCAGTATTGGACAGACTCTCGAAGAGTTGCATCTTGAAAATGAAGGTGTGAGCGTACAAGCGGTCAGACGAAAAGTTGGTGGTGCTGACTATGTCAAATTAGAGCTCACCCCAGACTTGCGTTTACAAGCTAACGACATCCTGGTGCTCTCAGGCAATTCAGAAGCGACTGATTTAGCCGAATCTAAATTGCTCTGATTTAAGTCTAATTCCGATCGAATTACTTTTTCTTTTTTGCAGGTGCTGGTTTACGAACTAGCAGTGGCGCTAAGTAGTGACCGGTAAAGCTAGCTTCGTTTTTGGCAACTTCTTCTGGTGTGCCAGTAGCAATAATCTGCCCGCCACCAGCGCCCCCTTTAGGCCCCAAGTCAATAATCCAATCGGCAGTTTTGATCACATCCAAATTGTGCTCAATGATGACAATCGTGTTGCCTTGTTTCTTGAGGGTCTGAAGAACGCTTAGTAGCAACTGAATATCATGGAAATGTAAGCCCGTAGTTGGCTCATCCAAGATGTAGAGAGTTCTGCCGGTATCACGTTTAGAAAGTTCTAGAGAGAGTTTGACGCGTTGTGCTTCGCCGCCAGATAAGGTCGTAGCGCTTTGACCTAGCTTGACGTAGCCTAAGCCAACATCGAGCAAAGTTTTGAGTTTGCGCTTGACAATAGGCACTGCTTCAAAAAATTCATGAGCTTGCTCGATAGTCATCGAGAGCACTTCATGAATATTCTTACCTTTATATCGAATGTCTAAAGTTTCACGGTTATAACGTTTGCCGTGACAGACATCGCAAGGTACATAGACATCGGGTAAGAAATGCATCTCGACTTTAATAACGCCATCACCTTCACAGGCATCGCAACGGCCACCTTTGACGTTGAAAGAAAAACGCCCAGCTTCGTAACCACGCTCACGCGCTGCAGGTACACCGCAAAAGAGTTCTCTGATCGGTGTAAACAGTCCTGTATAGGTCGCTGGGTTGGAGCGTGGTGTTCTACCAATTGGAGATTGGTCAACACTGATGACTTTGTCAAAATTCTCTAAGCCTTTGATTGCATCGTGCGCTGCCGGCTCTGCATTCGAGCCATAGATATGCTGCGCAACTGCGTGGTGCAGAGTGTCGTTAATCAGTGTCGATTTGCCAGAACCAGATACGCCAGTGACACAAGTTAATAGGCCAACTGGAATCTTGGCGTGAACGGATTGCAAGTTGTTGCCACGTGCGCCGATGATTTCTAAAAACTTGTCATTTACTGGAATGCGTTTTTCTGGAACGGCAATCCACTCTCGACCAGATAAGTAGGCGCCAGTTAAGGACTTTGGATTAGCCTCTACTTCTGCAGGAGTTCCTTCAGCAACGACTTCACCGCCATGTACGCCAGCACCAGGACCAATGTCGATCACATAGTCAGAGGCGCGAATCATATCTTCATCATGTTCAACCACTAAAACACTATTACCTAAGTCACGTAAATGCTTCAGGGTGCCAATAAGCCTATCGTTATCGCGCTGATGTAATCCAATGGAGGGCTCATCTAATACATACATGACACCGGTGAGGCCGGAACCAATCTGAGAGGCCAAACGAATGCGCTGCGCCTCACCACCGGAGAGAGTGTCAGCACTGCGTTCAAGGGATAGGTAGTCCAAGCCCACGTCATTGAGGAAGCGTAGACGTGAACCAATTTCTTTTACGATCTTGTCAGCGATTTCTCGTTTGGCACCTTTGAGTTCTAAAGACTCAAAATATTCTTTAGCTTCTTTTAAAGGCAGGGCGCTGATTTCATAAATGGCACGTGATTGCTTGCCATCACCCACTTTGACAAAGCGGGCTTCTTTGCGCAAACGGCTGCCACTACATGCTGGGCAAGTCTGTACATTTTGATAGCGTGACAATTCCTCACGGACTGTTGCTGAATCAGTCTCACGATAGCGACGCTCAAAGTTGGCAACAATGCCTTCAAAAGCATGCTCACGAATACTATTCTTGCCGCGCTCATTAATGTATTCAAATGGAATGGTGATATCACCTGAGCCTAGCAAGATGAGATCTTGTTGTTTCTTATTCAGCGTCTCAAAAGGCTTCTCGACATCAAAGCCGCCATGCTTTGCAAGGGTCTGCAAGAGTTTGAAGTAAAACTGATTACGACGATCCCATCCCTTGATAGCGCCAGATGCTAGCGATAAATCTGGGTGAGCAACAATCCGTTTTGGATCGAAGAAAGATTGATGACCTAAGCCATCACAGGATGGGCATGCACCCATCGGGTTATTAAATGAGAAGAGGCGTGGCTCAAGTTCTTGCAAGGAATACGAGCAAATTGGGCAGGCAAATTTGCTGGAGAAAATCATCTCCTTGCCGGTATCCATATTGACGATCATGGCTTTGCCGTCAGCAAGGCGCAATGCAGTCTCAAACGACTCCGCTAAACGCTGCTGAATATCAGGACGTACTTTAATGCGATCAACAACCACTTCAATAGAGTGCTTATCGTTCTTCTTCAGGGTCGGCAGTTGATCCACTTCAAAGATCTCTGCTTTAGCAGTATTGGTTGTGCCGCCACCAGAACGCACACGAAAGCGCACAAAACCTTGCGCTTGCAAATCTTGGAATAAATCAACGAACTCACCTTTGCGCTCGCTCACCACTGGAGCCAAGATCATGAGCTTCGTATCTTCAGGCATGGCCAAAACGGTATCCACCATTTGAGATACGCTTTGCGCTTCTAGTGGCAGATCATGTTCGGGGCAATGTGGCGTTCCAGCACGCGCAAACAATAAACGCAGGTAATCATGAATTTCTGTAACCGTACCCACAGTTGATCGGGGATTGTGGCTAGTCGCTTTTTGCTCAATCGAGATTGCGGGGGAGAGGCCTTCAATCGTATCGACGTCTGGCTTTTCCATTAATTGCAAAAACTGACGTGCGTAGGCAGACAGTGACTCAACATAGCGACGTTGGCCCTCGGCATATAGGGTGTCAAAAGCCAAGGAGCTTTTGCCGGAGCCAGACAGGCCGGTCAAAACGACCAATTTCTCTCTAGGGATATCTAGATTGATGTTTTTGAGGTTGTGCGTGCGCGCACCGCGGATCTTAATTTCGTTATTCATGATTTTTTAGCGTAACTTGTTAATATAGCCCTTTCCCATGAATCCTTCTGAACTTCGCTCCACTCTGGCCTTAGCAGGCATATTTGGCCTCCGTATGCTGGGCCTGTTCCTGCTTTTGCCGGTTTTCAGCATTCATGCACGGGGCTTGCCTGGTGGCGAGCATGCCCTTTGGGTTGGATTAACCCTTGGAATCTTCAATATTGTTCAAGCCTGCTTCTACATCCCTTTAGGCCGCCTTTCTGACCGCATTGGTCGAAAACCGGTCGTTTTATGGGGACTTTCCTTATTTATAGCGGGCGCCTTAATTTGCGCTGCTCAAGACGATCTTCTCTGGATTGCTGTCGGTCGCGGGGTAATGGGCGCCGGCGCGGTTTCAGCTGCGATCTCTGCCTGGGTTGCTGATTTGACGCGTGAGCAGGTTCGCACTCGTGCTATGGCCTTAGTTGGGGGCAGCATTGCACTTTCATTTGCGTTATCACTTGTGATTGCTGCGCCAATCTATCGCTTGATTAGTTTGAGTGGAATTTTTGTAGTGCTTGCAGTGTTGGGCATTGGGGCGATGTTTGTTACCTACTACGTTCTACCAAGCGCTAAGCCTGAGGCCAAGCTGCAACAAGCGAGTTTGAAAGAAGTTTTTTTGCGTCCTGAGTTGATGCGTCTGAATGCAGGCGTGTTTGTATTGCATGCAACTCAAGTAGCGATGTTCTTAGTAGTGCCGCGTTTATTGGTGCAAGCGGGCCTGCCATTAGCATCCCATTGGCAGGTTTATCTTCCAGTTGTTTTGCTATCTTTTTTCTTGATGGCGCCAATCTTAATTTTTGGTGAAAAGAAACAGCAGCTAAGAACAATCCTATTGGCAGCAATTGTTTTGCTTTTGATTGCCGAAGTGTTGTTTACAAATACCGCTTCGATTACATCCATCGCGATTGCTTTATTGATTTACTTTGTTGGCTTTAACTTACTTGAAGCGCTGCAACCATCATTAGTCTCCCGCTTTGCCAAAGAATCTAAAGGCACTGCATTGGGTGTTTACAACACCACTCAATCGATTGGCCTCTTTACAGGCGCTGTAATTGGGGGTTATTTGATGGATAGCCATGGTGATTTATCGGTCTTTGTGATGGGCGCGGCACTACTTTTATGCTGGCTTATAATTGCCTGGTCGATGGGTTCGATGCCAACAAGGGCTTCAGAATCAAAGGATGTAGCGGCAAGTTCATAACCGTAGCTTCATTGGTTTAATTTAAGTGAGCAGTTTATTTTTAGTGGTAATAACAGCAGTATTTTTCTTCGGGAGACAACATGGCTTCGGTAAATAAGGTCATCATCGTAGGTAACGTAGGGCGTGACCCAGAAACACGTTACATGCCAAGCGGCGACGCCGTAACAAACATTTCAGTAGCGACATCAGATCGTTACAAAGATAAACAGTCTGGCGAAATGAAAGAAACCACAGAATGGCACCGCGTTGCATTCTTTGGAAAGCTTGCAGAGATCGCTGGTCAATATCTCAAAAAAGGTTCACAGGTTTATGTGGAAGGTCGTTTGCGTACGCGTAAATGGACTGATGCTAGTGGCCAGGAAAAATATTCTACTGAGATCGTTGCAGAAACAATGCAAATGCTTGGTGGTAAGCCAGTAGGTGGCAGTGGTGATGGTGGTGAAAGCTATAGTCGCTCAAAGCCGGCTGAGCAGTCTGCGCCAGCATCTTCAAACGCTGCATCCCTCGGTGCAATGGATGACGATATTCCGTTTTAATTGGTGTATCAGCAGTCGTATGACTGCGTAGCGATGAACCCCAGCAAGCAGGCGCTTCCTGGGGTTTTCTTTTTGATGTAGGTGCCTGCAAATGCTCGATTCTCTATATTCACCTTAAAATATGCCTATGAATTTCCCAGGGATAATCAAATCTCCACTTTTGGCATGTATAGCCATTTGTATTACTGCTTTGCCTCAGTCATCCTTTGCAGCACCGTTTTTCTTTCCGGATATGAATCCCTCTTTTGTTAAAGGCGATCCTCCTGATTGGTTGCATGATGGGCGAGGTAATGATGGATACCTCACCATTAGCTCTGAAGTGATTCCAGTGAGTAGTTGTACGCAAATGGCTAGTCGGAGTTTTTGGGGATCAGATAAAACACAACTCGTGTTATCAGTTGTGACTCAGGGCTTCAAGGGTAAGCTCGATAAGTTAGAAATTCCGATTGCGACCTTTGATGGCAGAGAGGGCGGCTCTGAGTGTGCCTCATTGAGCACTACGCCTTTATCCATAGTCCCCATGACGGTACTTGGAACTTATTCCATATTCAACCCAGGTGCGCTATCTTTAGTTCTTAATGTCAGAAGTTCAAGCGACTCAAACCAGGATTTCATTGGGTCTGCCAAATTGCTGTTGGGGGCTGCTGCCATTGTGGCAACTGGTGGTTCAGCAGCGGCGATTGGCGGGATTTCAGCAACAGTTGGAAATTCGGTAGTGGGTGAGACCCAAAAGAAAGCTAATAGTCTTTTGCAGGGAATGGTAGATGCTAAGGTTCCCGTTACTTTTAGTTGGTCAGAATTGCGCAAAGGGATTCAAGCAGTTGAAATCCAAGTTTACAAAGCGGACCAAAGTGTTGGTAGTCTTACTGACAAGCAAATTCTGCAATTACAAAAAGATCCTAAATCAGAAAAGCAATTGCTATTTACTGTGAAGTTGGAGTTTCAATTTTTCCGTAGCGTGTTTTATCCAACGGTGTCCAATATTGAAGGATTGGCAAGTCGAGAAAATCTTTCATCTGAATATATTTTGAATTTCCAGATGCCTGGCTCGGGCCAAAATTTTATGCAGATCTTAAATAGTTCAGCCCCTAGTTTGCTACAACGTATTACTAAGGCAGAAGGCTCTGATTTAGCAAAAGCTTGCTCTTCAGGATTTACAAAACTAAAGACGGCTGGACTTGATGATGTCGATAGCGCCATCGTCATGAAGTCATTCGTTGATGAAGCCAAAGGTGGTGATGCTTGGTATGCAAACCCATCACTAGTTAAAAGCTGTTTCTTGCAAGTGCCCAGTATTCAAAAAAATCTTGAGCTGATTTACGGCCCTAGCGTAGCACCATCAAAACAGGTGCTCGAGCCTTAGTTATTGCCTAGCGTGGCGGGTATTGTCTGGCCAAGGTGCATTGTGATCAGTGCGGAAGGGGTTGATATCTAGTCCACCACGTCTTGTGTAACGAGCATAGACAGAAAGTTTCTCCGGCTTGCACTGGCGCTTGATATCGCAGAAGATAGTTTCAACACAATGTTCATGAAACTCACCTTTTTGCCTGAAGCCAATCAGGTAACGCAGTAGGCCTTCTTCTAGGATTGGACGACCTTGATAGCGAATTTGTACGCTTGCCCAATCTGGTTGGCCGGTCACTGGACAATTTGATTTGAGTAGATGGGAAACTAAACATTGCTCAATCGGTCCAAAAGATTCATTTACCCCTAGTAAGCTAGGATCAGCAGACAGGCTCGGATCAATCTCAATATCCAGCCGGTCCATGAGAACGCCACTCATTTCCTGCATTCCTTTTTTGACAACCGCTTCAGTTGGATTGATACGAGTTGTAATCTTGCTGCCTGCTACTGCCGACAAATCTGCAATCAATCTTTCGCGCACTTCTGCCTCATCTTCAAAGCGTGCACTATTTAGACTATTCAGGTAGAGCTTGAATGACTTCGATTCAATCATGTTTGGTGAGTCTGCTGGAATCTGAAACTCTGCCAAAGCAATCTGCGGCTTCCCTTTTTTATTGAGCCAGCCTAACTCAAAGGCATTCCAAATATCGACACCTACAAAAGGTAAAGCTTGATTGGGTTTAATGTCCAGCTTAAGGCGATTCTCAGAACGCGGAATTGGAAAGAGCAGGCTCGGATCATATTGATCAGGATATTGTGTTGCCTGGCCGAGTGGAATTGTAGACATTAGCTTTTAGGTTTATTGGAAACGCCAGATACAACATGACCAGTAGGCGCTACTGATGCAGCCGATTGGCAGTGACCCGTTTGGTCATCAAAGAAAAAGTCTGGTTCAAACTCGCGGAGGAATTCACTCTTGGAGAGTCCGCCGAGGAACATCGCTTCATCGACATCAATACCCCAAGCCATCAACGTGCGAATGGCGCGCTCATGTGCGGGTGCAGAGCGAGCGGTAACTAAGGCGGTACGAATGCGCATACCTTTTTCGCTAGTGCTACGTTGCAAACGATGTAGTGCTTCTAGCAAAGGCTTAAATGGACCTGGCGGCAAAGGGATCGCAGCTTTCTTGCTTTCATGATCCACAAAAGCTACTAAGCCTTCGCTCTGAAATACTTGCTCTGCTTCATCAGAAAAAAGAACGGCATCTCCGTCAAAGGCGATGCGGATTTCATTCGGGTGAGACTCTGCAGTTTTGCTAGATTCTGGATAAACGCGCGCCGCAGGAAATCCTGCATCAATCGTTGCGCGTACATCATCTTCATTTGCCGAGAGAAACAAGTTGGCGTGTAGCGAGCGCAGGTAGTGATAGGGTGGACGCCCTCTAGTAAATACACCACGCTCTAAATGCAGGCCATGGTGCTCGGCTGAGCGGAATACGCGTAAGCCGCTAACTGGATCATTGCGGGAGAGAATGACCACTTCAACGCGTTGTTCACCTTCTTCATTAAAAGCGAGCAACTTCTTAACCAATGGAAATGCAACGCCAGTCTGAGCCGCTTTAGATAAGCGCTCTAATTGCAGTTTCATATAAGCGCTGTCATCAGTAGATTCAAAGATGCGATTCTCTTCTTCGAAATCAAACAATGCGCGCGATGAAATCGCAACGACGAGTTTCCCAGTAAGTGTGTATGACATTACGAGTTACATCTCATTTAAGGAACAGACGATAAGCTGGGTTATCAGTTTCATTCCAGTGTGGATATCCAAGTGAGGCTAGGAAAGTTTGGAATTTCTTCTGCTCATTCTTGGGAACCTGAAGACCTACCAAGATACGACCATAGTCTGCACCGTGATTGCGGTAATGGAAAAGACTGATATTCCAATTGGGCGCCATGCTGGTGAGGAACTTCATCAGTGCGCCTGGGCGCTCTGGAAATTCAAAGCGGTATAGGAGTTCATCTTGTGCAAGAGTGGAGCGGCCGCCCACCATATGGCGCAGATGTGACTTCGCTAGTTCATCATGCGTTAGATCGATCGTCGCAAATTTTGCTTTACGAAAATGCTTTGCAATGGTGGTGCTGTCACTCGCTTTTTGTGTGCCGATACCTACAAAGATATGGGCCTCACTTTGATCGGCGATGCGATAGTTAAATTCAGTGACATTGCGATTGCCGAGCAATTCACAAAAGCGTTTAAAGGATCCGCGCTCTTCAGGAATGGTGACAGCAAAAACTGCTTCGCGGAATTCACCGACATCGGCGCGCTCAGCAACAAAGCGCAAGCGACTGAAGTTCATATTGGCACCACAAGCAATTGCTACCAATGTTTTCTTTTTCAGGCGGTGCTTCTCGACATACTTCTTCATGCCTGCAATAGCTAGGGCGCCAGCAGGCTCCAGAATACTGCGGGTATCTGTGAAGACATCATTGATAGCGGCACAGATCTCATCAGTATCGACCGTGATGATGTCATCTACTACGCGTTTACAAATACGAAAAGTTTCTTTGCCAACCAACTTGACTGCAGTGCCATCTGAAAAAAGACCTACATCTTTCATTTCAATGCGCTTGTTGGCTTCGAGCGAACGTCTCATTGCATCTGAGTCCACTGATTGAACGCCAATCACTTTGGTTTTAGGACTCACTGCTTTGACATATTCGCCAATGCCAGCGATGAGGCCACCACCACCGATTGCGACAAAAATGGCATCAATCGGTTCTTGGTATTGCTGAAAAATTTCTTGGGCAATCGTTCCTTGTCCGGCGATGACATCAGGGTCATCAAAAGGATGAACAAAGGTCAAACCCCGTTTTTTCTCTAACAGTTCAGAGTATTTGAAGGCATCGCTATAGGATTCGCCATGCAAGATCACCTCGACCCAAGGGCCGCCGCGGGCCTTGACTGCGTCAATTTTGACGCTGGGAGTAGTGAGGGGCATCACGATGACCGCTTTGCACTTCATTTTGGCTGCCGCTAGGGCTACGCCTTGGGCATGATTGCCTGCCGAGGCTGCAATAACCCCCCGTTTTAGGGCTTCCGGGGGTAAATGGGCCATTTTGTTATAGGCGCCACGCAATTTAAAGGAGAAAACCGGCTGGTTATCCTCTCTTTTGAGTAAAACTTGGTTACCTAAGCGCTTTGTCAGTTCGGGGGCTACTTGGAGCTCTGTTTCCCTGGCCACATCGTAGACTCGGGCCGATAAAATTTTCTTTAAATAGTTCGTTGCCATGCGATGAGCGTACCATGAATGGGCTCTAAGCCCTTAGATTTGCAAGGGTTTATCGCCTTAGACCAACATCTTTCTTGGTTTCCTGCCAATATCAAGATCCCTCAATTAAAATGCATATTTATCAAATATGACGCTATGAACGCTCCATTAGCTTTGAACCAGTTGCTGGATGCCGAAGCGGGCTCACCCCGCCTCCGCGAAATCCCCTACAACTACACCTCTTTTTCCGATCGTGAAATCGTTATTCGCCTGTTGGGTGAGGAATCTTGGCGTGTTCTGAATGATTTGCGTGGGGTTCGCCGCACTGGCCGCTCAGCTCGTATGTTGTTCGAAGTCTTGGGGGATATCTGGGTAGTTCAACGTAACCCCTTCTTGCAAGATGACTTATTGGATAACGCCAATCGCCGTCAATTATTGATTGATGCTCTATGGCATCGTCTTGGCGAAGTAAAGAAAAGATCCAGTGGCGAATCCGTGGAGCAAGTCCAGGTTTTGTTGAAGGCTGCACATCGCGCGGTTGAAAATTTTGAGCAGGGCTTTAAGGAAGTTACAGAGATTCGTAAGCGAGCTCGTAAGGAACTTGGCCGCATCACAGCTTCAGACAATATTTGTTTTGATGGTGTTTCACGTGCAGCACACGTAACTGATGCAACCGACTGGCGTGTTGAGTTTCCGCTGGTGGTTCTCAAGCCGGATTACGAATCTGAAATTCCTGGCTTAGTGAAAGCTTGCGTTGAATTAGGTTTAACTATTATTCCTCGTGGAGGTGGTACTGGTTATACCGGTGGCGCTATTCCTCTCTACGCAATGTCGGCAGTAATTAACACCGAGAAGCTTGAGCAAATCGATGCAGTCAAACTCAAAAATTTGCCAGGCGTGGATCATGAAGTTTCTACGATCTTTACTGGTGCTGGCGTAGTAACTCGCAGAGTCTCAGATGCTGCAGAGCGCGCTGGGCTTGTGTTTGCGGTTGATCCGACTTCAGCTGATGCGAGTTGTATTGGTGGCAATATTGCTATGAATGCAGGCGGTAAAAAGGCAGTCTTGTGGGGTACTGCACTTGATAACTTAGCCAGCTGGCGCATGGTGGATCCAGAGGGTAATTGGCTTGATGTTGAACGCCTTGAACACAATCTTGGAAAAATTCACGTTGCAGAAACAGTACGCTTTCAACTGACTTGGTCTGATGGTTCGAGTGAGCCAGGCGAACGCATTCTCAAAACAGAAATTTTAGAAGTAGAAGGCAAGCGCTTCCGTAAAGAAGGTTTAGGTAAGGATGTGACTGATAAGTTTTTATCAGGCCTGCCTGGCGTTCAAAAGGAAGGTTGCGATGGATTAATTACCAGCGCTACTTGGATTTTGCATCGCATGCCTAAATTCATGCGCACTGTTTGCTTGGAGTTTTTTGGTCAAGCGCAAGAGGCGATTCCTAGCATCGTAGAAATCAAAGCCTACCTTGATGGCTTGAGTAAGGATGGCGGACCAATCCTTGCTGGCTTAGAGCATTTGGATGATCGCTATTTGAGGGCGGTTGGTTACTCGACTAAATCTAAGCGCAATGCCTTGCCTAAGATGGTATTGATTGGAGATATTGCTGGCGATGACGAAGAGGCTGTAGCAGCAGCCACTAGTGAAGTCGTGCGCATGGCCAACAATCGAGTGGGCGAAGGCTTTGTGGCGGTTAGTGCTGAAGCGCGCAAGAAGTTTTGGTTAGATCGCGCACGTACTGCTGCGATTGCCCGTCATACCAATGCTTTCAAAATCAATGAAGATGTGGTCATTCCATTGCCACGCATGGGTGAATACACGAATGGTATTGAGCGCATCAACATCGAGCTCTCCCTCAAAAATAAATTACAAGTTTTAGATGGTCTCGAAGCGTTCCTGAAAAAGAGCCCCTTGCCGCTTGGCAAGAATGATGAAGACTATGAAATCCCTAGCGCTGAAATCTTAGGCGATCGTGTACAGCAAGCGCTAGAGCTGATTGGTAATGTGCGGACAAATTGGTCTGTGTGGCTCAAGGAGATGGATACCTATTTCCCAGGCTTGCAGAATTACAGCCTCCGCGCCTCCTGGAAGACGGAAGTTCGTGCTGAGCTCAGAATCATTTTTGGCGGCCTAGCATTTGAGCCCATCCTCAATGAGCTAGAAGCTATCCATAAAAATATCTTGCGTAAGCGTGTGTTCGTAGCGCTGCATATGCATGCTGGTGACGGTAATGTACATACCAATATTCCAGTGAATTCAGATGACTACGAGATGTTGCAAGATGCACATCGCGCTGTTGATCGAATTATGAAATTGGCTCGCTCATTAGATGGTGTGATTTCTGGTGAGCATGGCATTGGTATTACGAAGCTCGAGTACTTGACTGAGGAAGAGCTTAAGGATTTCCGTGCCTACAAGAAGCGTGTAGACCCTGAGGGTCGCTTCAACAAAGGCAAGTTAATGCCGCATGCTGATCTCAGTATTGCCTACACTCCGAGCTTTGGTTTGATGGGCCATGAGTCCATCATCATGCAACAAAGTGATATTGGTGCAATTGCTGATAGCGTGAAAGATTGTTTACGTTGCGGTAAGTGCAAGCCAGTCTGCTCTACACATGTACCACGTGCAAATTTACTGTACAGCCCACGTGACAAAATTCTGGCAACTTCTTTATTAATTGAAGCTTTCTTATATGAAGAGCAAACGCGTCGTGGCGTATCGATTCGTCATTGGGAAATGTTTGATGACGTTGCAGCGCATTGCACCGTTTGTCACAAATGTTTAACGCCATGCCCAGTCAAAATTGACTTTGGTGATGTGACTATGAATATGCGTAACTTGTTACGTAAGATGGGTCAGCAGCGTTTTAATCCTGGAACAGCAGCATCCATGCTCTTTTTGAATGCTACCGATCCAGACACAATCAAGTTAGCTCGTAAGACCATGATTGGTTGGGGTTATAAGCTCCAGCGTTTAGGTAACGATGTTTTCCGTAAATTGGCGCGTAAGCAAACTGCGCATCCTCCTGCGACGGTCACAAAGCCCAATATTAAAGAGCAGGTTATTTTCTTTGTGAATAAGAAGATGCCTGGAAACTTGCCTAAGAAAACGGCTCGCGCACTCTTAGATATTGAGGACGCAAATTACGTTCCCATTATTCGCGATCCAAAAACCACTTCTGCAGATACAGAGGCTGTGTTTTATTTCCCGGGTTGTGGTTCTGAGCGTTTGTTCTCACAGGTGGGGTTAGCGACACAGGCAATGTTGTGGAATGTCGGCGTGCAGACTGTGTTGCCTCCGGGTTATCTCTGTTGTGGCTACCCACAGCGTGGTAATGGTGACTTTGATAAAGCGGAGAAGATGATTACGGATAACCGTGTTCTTTTCCATCGCGTAGCCAATACCCTAAATTACTTGGATATCAAGACTGTCGTGGTTTCATGCGGCACTTGCTATGACCAGTTGGCGGGTTATCAGTTTGAACAAATCTTCCCAGGTTGCCGCATTATTGATATCCATGAGTACTTGCTTGAAAAGGGTGTCAAGCTTTCGAACGTGACTGGTGTGAAGTATATGTATCACGATCCATGCCACTCGCCGATGAAGTTGCAAGATCCACTTAAAACAGTGAATGAGTTGATTCAGTCAGAAGACGGCAAAGCGATTCAGAAGAATGATCGCTGTTGCGGTGAATCTGGCACGCTTGCAGTTACACGCCCCGATATTTCAACTCAAGTGCGCTTCCGTAAACAGATTGAAATGGAGAAGGGCGCCAATGAATTGCGCAAAGATGATTTCACTGGTGACATCAAAGTGCTCACCAGCTGCCCATCTTGCCTACAGGGCCTTACTCGCTTCGATGCGGATAGTGACACTACTGCAGACTACATCGTCGTTGAAATGGCGCAGAAATTATTGGGTCCTGATTGGATGCAAGATTATGTTGCCAAGGCAAATCAAGGTGGTATCGAGAGGGTGCTGGTTTAATGATTCCAACTAATGTTGTAGTGCATCAGCAGTCAAAAGTTCTCGAGCTCAGTTATGAGAATGGCAATACATATCGCCTTCCTTTTGAGTTCTTAAGGGTGGTATCTCCTTCGGCTGAGGTGCAGGGTCATGGCCCAGGACAAGAAACGTTGCAAACTGGTAAGCGTGATGTGCTCATCGCCAATATTGAGCCGGTAGGCCATTACGCGCTCAAACCTTCTTTTTCAGATGGGCACGATTCTGGTTTGTATTCCTGGGACTTCTTGCAATTCTTATGTGAGAACCATGAGGCGTTGTGGAAAGAACACTTGGACAAATTAGCGGCTGCTGGTGTAGACCGCGATACTCCAATGAGTGTTGCTGGTGGTAAGTCTTGCGGTAGTCATTGAGCATTCAAATAGATAGAGCGAAGAATATGAGTAAGACTCACTTTGGATACCAAAGCGTCGATGAAGCAGAAAAAGCGGGCAAGGTTGCGGAGGTATTTCATTCTGTAGCTAGCAAATACGATGTCATGAATGACTTGATGTCATTTGGCCTTCATCGCTTATGGAAGAAAGTCACCATCGCTCGTGCGCAAGTTCGCCCTGGACAAAAGGTATTAGATATTGCTGGTGGTACCGGTGACTTAGCCGCCGCCTTTGCGCGTGCTGCAGCCTGGGGACATAACCCAGAAGCTCAAGTATGGTTAAGTGACATTAACGCCTCCATGCTGGGTGTTGGTCGCGATCGTCTGCTGGATAAAGGTTTGGCTTTACCTTGCGTTCAGTTCGATGCAGAGAAAATTCCTTTCCCAACTGCTCACTTTGATGTGGTGACGGTAGCCTTTGGTCTGCGCAATATGACTCATAAGGATGTTGCTTTAAAAGAGATGTTGCGCGTGATTAAGCCGGGCGGGCGAGTATTGGTGCTGGAGTTCTCCAAGCCAGATGCTTTTTTACAGCCGGTATACGACACTTATTCGTTCAAGGTATTGCCTTGGTTGGGTGAAAAAATTGCCCAAGATTCTGAGAGTTATCGTTACCTAGCTGAATCTATTCGTATGCATCCGGATGCTGAAGCCCTTAAAGACATTATGCTGGGGGTCGGTTTTGATGAGGTTGATACCCATAGAATGACTGGGGGTATCGTTGCACTGCATATTGGTATTAAATACTAGTGAATTTGCAGTTTTTAGCAGTCTAGAATTAAAGCGGTTCCATAGGAGATAAAAAATGAATAAGCATTTTTTCAAGGCGGTTCTGTTAAGTGTCAGCTTAATATTTGCTACCGTTGGTAATGCTGATGCTGCCCGTTTAGGTGGCGGTAGAAGTTTCGGTAAGGCACCAAGCGCGCCATTGCAAAGGCAAGCCGCTCCTATGCAAAAACCAGCTCAACAAGCTCAACCAGCGACACCAGCTACAGCTCCTCAAGCGCCAGCACCAAGCCGCTTTGGCGGTATGGGTGGAATCCTGGGTGGACTTGCTGCAGGCCTTGGCATTGGATATCTCTTGTCTCATTTTGGTATGGGTGAAGCGGCATCTTCATTGATCACGGGATTGTTAATTGCGGTTCTCGCTGGCTTTGCCATCATGTTTGTGATGAGAAGATTGTTGCCTGCCTTATCTGGTGCCAATAAGGGCCCTCAAATTACCTCTCAGGGAATGCAGCGCGCAAGTATGGATCAAGCTCCTAGGCAAGAGCCTGCATTTACTCCGGCTGCAAATGCATTTGGTGGTGTTGCCGCTGAGCCTGCGCCATTTCAGTCCACTTTGCCGCCAGGATTTGATGAATACGCATTTTTAGATAATGCGAAGCAATATTTTTCAGGCCTGCAAAAGGCGTGGGATCAGGGTGACCTTGCTGCTTTGCGTGAGTACACCACCCCAGAGATGTTCGCCACAATTGAGCAGGATCTTGCGGGTCGTGCTGATAGCGCCAATCAAACGGATGTCGTTACGCTTAATGCGCAACTCATCGGAATTGAGACAACAGACAATACTTATTACTGCAGTGTGCAGTTCACGGGCATGATTCGTGAGCAAGTAGGTGCACAGGCGAATAATTTCTCTGAAATTTGGAATTTAAGTAAGCCAGTAAACGGCCCTGGAGGCTGGGTACTAGCGGGTATTTCTCAGTTGGTTTAAGCTTGAGGTACTTTCCATTGAAAGCCCGCACTTGTGCGGGTTTTTTACACTTATGACTACCGCATCTCCCGCTACCCACCATATCGCAGCATCTGCTGCTTGCCGAGGGATCAATCACGTCCTGAAGGCTGAGCCCTGGGCTATGGCGGAGTTAGCACGGCATGCCGGTAAAGTGATTTTGTTGAGTCTGCCAATTGGTAAGCTCTGTTTTGAATTAACGCCCGAGGGTTCTTTAGTCTCTTTGGCGAATATTGATAACCCCTCTCTTGAGCTTGAAGTATCTCCTGAAGCGCTAAGCGCTTTGGCTGGTGGACCTGGCGGTTTACGAGAGCAGGCAATGAAGTCAGTCAAGATTACGGGCGACGCTGACTTGGCTCAACTATTGGGCCGATTAGCAGGTCAGATTCGTTGGGAGTACGAAGAGGATCTGGCGCATTTCATTGGAGATGCTCCCGCTAACTTTGCTGTTCGTCAGGGCAAGAAATTCATTTCTGCTGGGAAGTCTGCTGCGACTGATCTACTTGAAAACGTAGTGGAGTACGTCAGCGAAGAAAGAAAAGTACTTTTGAATAAGCGAGATTTTATGGTTCGCAAAAATGAGTTAAACGCATTGCGTGATGCGGTTGATCGAGTGGAAAAGCGCATCCAACTTTTAGAGCGAAAAGGTTAATTCATTGTGCGTCGCTTAGCCCGCCTTTCTTTTATTTTCTTCACAGCATGGCGTTATGGCTTATTGCAATTGCTACGCGATATTCTGAAGCCTGGTATTCGTCGTGGCTTGTTAACTATTCTTTGCTGGACTTCTCCAGGGCAATCTCTGCCTAGAGGTGAGCGTATTCGTTTGACCCTAGAGGCGCTGGGCCCAATCTTCGTAAAATTTGGGCAAGTACTTTCTACTCGACGTGATTTATTGCCGGAAGACATCGCTAATGAATTAGCGAAGTTGCAAGATCAAGTCCCACCGTTTTCCAATGCCGAATCTTGTCGCTTGATTGAGCAGGCGCTTGGGCAATCCATCGAAGAAGTATTTATTAGTTTCGATGCAACCCCCGTAGCTAGTGCCTCTGTAGCCCAAGTGCACTTTGGCTTATTGCGCGGTACCGAGAAGCATCCGGAGTGGGAGGGTCGTGCAGTAGCAGTTAAAGTTTTACGCCCTGGCATTTTGCCAATCATTGATGGCGATCTTGCTTTGCTCTATGACTTAGCGAAAATTATTGAGAGACTCTCAGAGGATGGCCGTCGCCTAAAACCCCGAGAGAATGTTGCAGAGTTTGATACCTATTTGCATGATGAATTAGATCTCATGCGTGAGGCAGCCAATGCAAGTCAGTTGCGTCGCTATTTTGTTGGCTCTAAAAAGTTAATGATTCCAGAGATGTATTGGGATTTATGTCACACCAATGTCATCGTGATGCAAAAGATGGATGGCATCTCGATTGGGCGAACAGCGGATTTGCGCGCGGCTGGTGTTGACTTCAAAAAACTTGCCGCTGATGGTGTAGAAATATTTTTTACGCAAGTATTTGAGCACGGCTTCTTTCATGCCGATATGCACCCTGGCAACATCATGATCAGTCTCGAGCCAGAAACATTTGGCAGATTTATTTCTTTAGATTTTGGTATCGTTGGCGCCTTAAGTCAGTCTGACAAAAGTTATCTGGCATTAAATTTCTTGGCCTTCTTTAATCGTGATTACCGTCGCGTTGCCGAATTACATATTGAGTCTGGCTGGGTCCCTGCAAATACACGCGTTGAAGAACTTGAAGGTGCAATACGCTCCGTTTGCGAACCTTACTTTGATCGCCCTTTAAAGGAAATCTCCTTGGGGATCGTGCTGATGCGTTTGTTCCAGACCTCCCGTCGCTTCAAGGTAGAAATTCAGCCGCAACTAACTTTGCTCCAGAAGACTTTGCTAAATGTCGAAGGGCTTGCTCGCCAGCTTGATCCGGATATGGATCTCTGGAAGACCGCTAAGCCAATTTTAGAAAAATGGGTCAGTCAGCAGTTGGGTTGGAGGGCTTTGGTAGATGGCATTAAGGCTGAGGCGCCAAGTTGGGCCCAAATTTTGCCAACCTTGCCGCGCCTGATTGCTGAGAGTTTGGCGCAAGCCCGAGCCCCCCAAAGGGATCAAAATGCTGAATTAGAGGTCTTAAAAGGCCTTTTATTGCAGGAAAGACGTACGCACCGCCTCTTGGTGGGTGCTTTGCTGTTTGCGGGCGGCTTTTTGGCTGGGATTCTGATAATCGGTCTTGGTCTTTACTAGACTGTCCCCAGCCGTCGCTTAAACCGCTAAAATGCCAGGTTAGGCAAGGCGTAAGCATAGGCAAATGAAAAAATACTTTATTGCAGGCATTTTGGTGTGGGCACCGATGTCAATCACCATTTGGGTGATTGCATGGGGTCTGGGCCTGCTCGACGGTGTTTTTGGCTCTGTAATGCATGCCATTATTGCCGTCTTCCCAAATCAGTTTGCTGGAGATTTACAGCATTTCCGTGAGTTGCCAGGTGTAGGTATTTTGATCGTGGTGTCGGTCATTATGATTACCGGCTTGCTCGCAATTAGCTTTGCAGGACAGTGGTGGATGAAAGTGTGGAATCGCTTCATGAACCGCATTCCAATTGTTCGATCCATTTATTCCAGTGTGCAGCAAGTATCTTCCACTTTATTTTCTGGAAGCGGACAGGCTTTTAGTAAAGCATTATTAATTCGCTATCCTCATGCAGATTCTTGGGCGATTGCATTTCAGACTGGTATGCCAGCAAAAGAAGTTGCCGTGAAGTTGGGTGAGGATTACGTCAATGTATTTCTGCCAACTACGCCAAATCCAACCTCTGGATTTTTTATGATCGTCCCACGTGCACACACTATTGAATTAGAGATGAGTGTCGAAGAGGCGCTCAAACATATTGTTTCAATGGGATCTGTTCCCCCCACCAGTTCAACTGGTTTGACCGCTATTGGGTCAAGCCATCATCTTTGATTTATAGGAAATTGTTATGTCGATGCGAAGCCATACCTGCGGTCAGGTAACTGAATCACTCATTGGTCAAGAAATTACTCTCTCTGGTTGGGTGAATCGTCGCCGTGACCACGGCGGCGTGATCTTTATTGACTTACGTGATCATCAAGGTTTTGTTCAGGTAGTCTGCGATCCAGATCGCCCAGAGATGTTTGCATTGGCTGAGCAGGTTCGTAATGAGTTTTGTATTCAGATCAAAGGCTTGGTACGCGCACGTCCTGCTGGCACTGAGAACAATGATTTGGTGAGTGGAAAGATTGAAGTGCTTTGCCATAGCTTAGTCATTCTCAATGCATCTATTACTCCTCCATTTCAGCTGGAAGATGAGAATTTATCCGAGACCACTCGCTTAACCCATCGCGTACTTGATTTGCGTCGCCCCCAGATGCAAAAGAATTTGCGTTTGCGTTACAACGTCGCCATGGAATGCCGTCGCTATTTAGACGCCGCAGGCTTCATTGATATTGAAACGCCAATGCTGACTAAGAGCACCCCTGAAGGTGCACGAGACTATCTAGTTCCTTCACGCGTTCATGACGGCCAGTTCTTTGCCTTGCCACAGTCCCCTCAATTATTTAAGCAGTTGTTGATGGTGGCCGGCTTTGATCGTTACTACCAAATTACGAAGTGTTTCCGTGACGAAGATTTGCGTGCTGATCGTCAGCCTGAATTTACTCAGATCGACTGTGAAACTGCCTTCTTAGATGAATTAGAAATTCGTGAATTATTTGAAAACATGATTCGTCATATTTTCAAAACCACCATGAATGTTGAGTTGCCTAATCCATTCCCAACGATGCCTTACTCCGAAGGTATGGCGCGCTTTGGTTCAGACAAGCCAGATCTGCGTGTGAATTTTGAATTCACTGAATTGACTGACTTGATGAAAGATGTGGATTTCAAGGTGTTCTCTGGTGCCGCAAACCAAGAGGGTGGGCGCGTAGTTGGTTTATGTGTACCTGGCGGTGCTGAAATTAGCCGTAGTGAAATCGATGACTACACTCAATTTGTAGCTATCTATGGTGCCAAAGGTTTGGCGTGGATCAAAGTGAATTCTGTTGCCGAGGGTCGCAATGGTTTGCAATCACCTATCGTGAAGAATTTGCATGATGCTGCTATTGAAGGCATCTTGAAGCGTACTGGTGCCAAAGATGGCGACATTATTTTCTTCGGTGCAGATAAAGAAAAAGTAGTCAACGACGCTATCGGTGGCTTGCGTTTGAAGATTGGTCACTCTGCTTGGGGTAAAGAGCATGGACTGTCTACTGAAGGTTGGAAACCATTGTGGGTAGTTGATTTCCCCATGTTTGAATACGATGATGACAATGCCCGCTGGGTCGCATGTCATCACCCATTCACTAGCCCTAAAGATGAGCACATGCAGTACCTCGAATCAAATCCTGGTAAGTGCTTAGCTAAAGCCTATGACATGGTTTTGAATGGTAGTGAAATTGGTGGCGGATCAGTTCGTATTCACCAAGAGGTAGTTCAGAGTCAGGTATTCCGTGCCTTGAAGATCGGCGCTGAAGAAGCACAGGCCAAATTTGGATTCTTGTTAGATGCCTTGCAATATGGCGCACCTCCGCATGGTGGTATTGCGTTTGGCCTGGATCGTATCGTCACCATGATGACCGGTGCTGAGTCTATTCGTGATGTGATCGCCTTCCCTAAAACGCAACGTGCACAGTGCTTATTGACACAGGCTCCTAGCCCAGTGGATGAGCGTCAGTTAAAAGAATTGCATATTCGTTTGCGCCAAGCTGCACCGGCTGCTTAAGCAAGAAAGTCTTAAAGCATCTTGAAAATCCCCATTTCGGTTTTAGTAGTTATTTACAAATCGAATGGGGAGGTTTTGCTGATAGAGCGGGCCGATAAAGCCAATTTCTGGCAATCTGTAACTGGCAGTGTCGATTCCCTCGATGAGGATCTCCAGATTGCTGCTGCACGCGAAGTACTTGAAGAGACGGGAATTAATGTTGATGCTCTTCCGGCAGGTTCCTTGCAAGATATGCATCATCAGATCGATTACGAGATCTATCCGCAGTGGCGTCACCGCTACGCTCCTGGAATTACTAGAAATACTGAGCATTGGTTTTCATTGCTGGTGCCAGATGGCACTCAAGTTCAATTGGCCCCTAGAGAGCATGTGGCTTATCAGTGGCTACCCTTCACTAATGCTGCTAGCAAATGTTTTTCTCGCAGCAATGGCGAAGCAATTTTGCAGTTATTTTCTGCGCGCTAGAGTGGAAGTGACTAAGATAGAGTGATGAGACATTCATCAGGGCATCACCATTCAGCAGGAAATCCAAAGCCATCAGCGGGAAACGACTGGAAAGTCATTCGTGATTTACTTCCCTATTTATTGGAGTACAGATTTAGGGTTGCGATAGCTCTGACATGCTTAGTGGCGGCCAAGGTCACTAACCTTGGTATTCCAATTTTGATGAAGCAATTGATTGATGAGCTCAACATCAAAGCTGACTCTCCCCAAGCGTTATTGGTAGTGCCAGCCGGATTGATTCTGGCCTACGGTCTCTTAAGGGTGTCTGCCTCCTTATTTACCGAGCTGCGCGAATCCCTCTTTGCTCGCGTCACTCAAAACGCAGTGCGCAAGGTGGCTCTACAAGTTTTTGAGCATTTACATTCCCTAGCGCTCAGCTTCCATTTGGCACGTCAGACCGGCGGAGTCAGTCGAGATATTGAGCGGGGAACTCGCGGTATTCAGTCACTGATTTCTTATTCGCTTTACAGCATCCTGCCGACCTTGATTGAGTTTTGCTTGGTGCTTGGCTACTTGGCTTATGCATACGATATGTGGTTTGCCATTATTACCTTGGTTGCATTGGTGCTCTATATTGCCTTTACGGTTGTGGTGACAGAATGGCGGACGCATTTCCGCCGCACTATGAATGATATGGATTCCAAGGCCAATCAGAAGGCGATTGATTCCCTATTGAATTTTGAGACCGTAAAGTACTTTGGCAACGAAGCCTTTGAGGCTAGTCGTTACGATCAAAATCTCATCCGCTACCAAACGGCTGCGGTGAAGTCCCAAAAATCCTTAGCCGTACTCAATCTTGGACAGCAAGCAATTATTGCCATTGGACTAGTTCTGATTTTGTGGCGAGCAACACAGGGTGTGATTGATGGATCTATGACCTTGGGTGATTTGGTCTTAGTTAATACCTTGATGATTCAGTTGTACATTCCGTTGAATTTCTTGGGTGTCATCTATCGCGAGATCAAGCAGGCGTTGACTGATATGGATCGTATGTTCTCTCTTCTCAACACAGAGAAAGAGATTGCGGATGTGCCTAATGCGCAGCCTTTGCATATTGGTAATCAAGGCCGTGGCCCAGATGTTCGTTTTGACAATGTCTCTTTTCATTACGATGTTAAGCGTGAAATTCTCAAAGATGTGAGTTTTAATATTCCAGCAGGAACCATTACTGCTGTTGTTGGCCAGAGTGGTGCAGGTAAGAGTACGCTAGCCCGCTTACTGTTTCGTTTCTATGACGTTCAGTCTGGCAAGATCCTAATCGATGATCAAAATATTGTGGACGTTACCCAGTCTAGCTTACGCAAAGCGATTGGCATTGTTCCGCAAGATACCGTTTTATTTAATGACACGATTGGTTACAACATTGCTTATGGTAATCCCAATGCGTCGATTGAAGAGGTTCATGAGGCTGCTAGAGCTGCACAGATAGATCGTTTTATTAAGCATCTTCCAGATGGCTATGACACTCAAGTGGGTGAGCGTGGATTAAAGTTGTCGGGCGGTGAGAAGCAGCGTGTTGCGATTGCCCGCACCTTGCTTAAAAAGCCGGCGATGCTTATTTTTGATGAGGCAACATCAGCCTTGGATTCCAAGACAGAGAGAGCGTTTCAGGAAGAGTTGCTTGGCTTGGCTAAAAACCGTACGACTTTAATCATTGCCCACAGACTCTCCACGATTGTTCATGCTGATCAAATTTTGGTAATGGATCATGGTCAGATTATTGAGCGTGGAACACATGCTGAGCTTTTGGCTGCCAACGGTCGATATGCCGAGATGTGGCAAATGCAAGAGCGCACTGCTCTTGATTAGAATATCTGCATGCGCCAGCAAGAAACTATTCTCAAAAATGCCTTTGCAGCAGCTTTAGCAGTTGCTGACCCCAAGAAAATCGTCCCTGAATATCTTGGGAAGATCTTCGCTCCGGGTTCAGAGCCAAAAGGAAGATGTTTGGTAGTGGGAGCGGGCAAGGCAAGTGCATCTATGGCAACAGCTCTAGAGTCTCATGCGAAGAATCATTGGCCCAATGCAATTCTTGAGGGCGTAGTGTTGACTCGATACGGACATCATTCTCCAACTAACCATATCCAAATTATTGAAGCGGGTCACCCTGTACCTGATCAGGCAGGTATGGATGGCGCTAAAGAAATCTATCGCTTAGTAAGTGAGTTGAATCAAGGCGATATTCTGATTGCCTTGATCTCTGGCGGCGGCTCTAGCCTGCTAACTCTGCCTCAAGCTGGTATCAGCATTGAAGATATGCGCAAGACTACTGAAGCGCTATTGCGTTCTGGCGCGCCGATTGAAGAGATGAATGTTGTTCGTAAGCACTTATCAGCGATTCAGGGTGGTAATTTAGCAAGGCTGGCAATTGCACGAGGCGCTCGAGTCGAGGCTTTGTTGATTTCTGATGTCACGGGGGATGCGCCTGCTGATATTGCAAGTGGACCTTGTGCCCCAGACTATTCGACTTACCAAGATGCTCTGAATATTTTGGCTAAGCATCACTTGGGTCCTGACTCAATCCCGGGATCTGTTTTATCTCATTTGCAGCGCGGTATTGCTGGTGAAGTTCCAGAAACTTTAAAAGCGGCTGATCTACAAAATACTGCAGTAAGCAATCATGTGATCGCTACTGCATATAAGAGTCTTGAGGCAGCAGCAGATTATGTCCGCACACAAGGTTATGAGCCCGTCATTTTGGGTGACACCATCACTGGTGAGGCGCAGGATGTGGGCATCGAACAAGCCGCCTTAGCACGTCAGCATTCGCTTGCTGAGAGTATTAAGCCAATCGCCCTCATCTCCGGTGGTGAGTGTACCGTCACCATTCCTGATGGAGTTAAAGGTCGCGGTGGCCGCTGTAGCGAATATTTACTTTCACTTTTTGCAGCTTCTACACATATTGCCAATATTTCTGCTCTAGCTGCTGACACCGATGGTATCGATGGCAGTGAGAAGAATGCCGGTGCGTGGTTTACCCCTGAGATTCGCCAGGCTGCCAATATTCAAGGCCTGATCCCTTTGCAGTATCTAGATCAGCACGATTGCTATGGTTTTTTTGCGCAATTGAATGCTTTGGTGGAAACTGGCCCTACACTGACAAATGTGAATGATTTCCGCATTATTTTGCTAGATAAATAATTATGACAAATACATCAACTCAAATTCAACTGATTCAGCCAGATGATTGGCATTTGCATATTCGTGATGGCGAAGTCATGAAAGATGTATTAGCAGACACTGCGCGCCAATTTGCGCGCGCTATCATCATGCCGAATTTGAAGCCACCAGTGACTACGGTTGATTTAGCAAATGCCTATCGCACTCGGATTGAAGCGAGTCTTCAATCATTGGGTGTGACTAGCTTTACTCCCTTGATGACTTTATATCTAACTGATAACACTTCGGCGGATGAAGTTCGCAAAGCAAAAGCTGCTGGTATTGCTGGATTTAAGTTATACCCCGCTGGAGCAACAACCAATAGTGATGCTGGTGTTAGTGATATCAAGCGTTGCTATGCTGTACTTGAAGCGATGCAGGCTGTCGGTATACCTTTATTGGTACATGGTGAAGTGACTAGTGCTGAGATTGATATCTTTGATCGCGAGGCAGTATTTATTGATCAAGTACTCGAGCCGTTACGCAAAGATTTTCCTGAGCTCAAGATTGTGTTTGAACACATCACTACCAAGCAGGCTGCGCACTATGTACGTGATGCCCAAACTGCTGGAAAAAATAGCTTAGCTGCCACCATCACGCCACAACATTTGTTAATGAATCGCAATGCGATTTTTGCTGGCGGTATTCGTCCGCACAATTATTGCTTGCCAGTACTCAAGCGTGAGGAGCATCGTGTTGCCTTGCTTGAAGCTGCAACAAGTGGCAGCCCAAGATTTTTCTTGGGCACTGATAGTGCGCCACACACTAAGGGTGCCAAAGAGGCTGCTTGTGGTTGTGCTGGTTGCTACAGTGCTTTCAATGCCTTGGGTTTATATGCTGAGGCATTTGAGAGTGTTGGTAAGTTAGATAAGCTTGAGGGTTTCGCCAGTTTCTTTGGCCCTGACTTTTATTCATTACCTCGCAATACCAAGAGAATTACTTTGGTGAAGCAGGCGCAAAATATTCCAGCAGAACTTCCTTTAGGTGATGCCACCATCGTGCCGCTACGTGCTGGTGAGACTATTGCCTGGACTTTGGCTTAAGCCATTCTTTAATCCCATATTGCGTTTTTAAGATTAATTTCTGCGACTGCGTTAGACTGCAGGCGCAGAGTCAATTGGGCAATCGCCGCCTCTTTATTGAGGGGGAGGAAAGTCCGGACTCCATAGGGAAGGGTGATGGCTAACGGCCATCCACGGTGACGTGAGGAATAGGGCCACAGAGACGAGCGTATTTAGTTACGGTGAAACGCGGTAACCTCCACCTGGA
>CANGNV010000019.1 GCA_947455485.1 Burkholderiaceae bacterium
ACTGGTCGCAAGTTATAGTGGGAAAACATGAGTTATGATAATCACAATTCCCAATGATTGCAATAAGTTAGGGTAGTCCATGGGGTATAATTTGCTAGAAGAATTTGACTCGAAATCAAGCGTAGGGTCAAACCTACCGTGGGTTCGAATCCCACCCTCTCCGCCAGCCAGATGCTGTATTTGTAAATACAGCGAAGATACTTATAAAGCCCCGCCATGACGTGGGGCTTTTTTATTCCAAAGGAGCATTACTGTTGCAATCGAGCCGCCAAGTCCTTCACGATGTTTTTGGCTTTGATCAATTTAGAGGTTCTCAAGAATCTATTGTTGAGCATGTAATAGCGGGCGGGGATGCCTTAGTCCTAATGCCGACTGGCGCCGGTAAGTCGCTGTGCTATCAGATTCCTTCACTGGTTCGCCGCGGTGTAGGGGTGGTGGTTTCGCCCTTAATTGCACTGATGCAAGATCAAGTGGATGCCTTAACCCAGCTTGGCGTTAAGGCTTCGTTTCTCAACTCCAGCCTGGATGCGGCAACATCTCAACAGGTGACCACCCAATTGCTAGCTGGAGATCTCGACTTGATCTATGTGGCGCCAGAGCGTCTGATGAATCCTGGCTTTCTATCGATACTCGATAGACTCAATGCTGGCCCCGGAATTGCCTTGTTCGCTATTGATGAGGCGCACTGTGTTTCCCAATGGGGTCATGATTTCCGTCCAGAATACCGTCAGTTAACTGTTTTGCATGAACGATTCCCTCAGGTGCCACGCATCGCCTTAACAGCTACTGCGGATGCACCAACCCGAGCAGAAATCGTAGAGCGCCTGTCTCTAGAATCTGCCGAGCAATTTGTCTCTAGCTTTGATCGTCCCAATATTAAGTATCGAGTTCTACAAAAGCAGAGTGCCAAACAACAGTTAGAGCACTTTTTAAATGCCGAGCATGCCGATGACTCGGGAATTATTTATTGCCTATCGCGTCGCAGCGTAGAAGAGACTGCGCAATGGTTGCAAGACCGCGGGTGGGATGCAATGCCCTATCACGCAGGTTTAAGTGTGGAAACACGCAGCGCTAATCAAAAACGCTTCTTACGTGAAGAAGGCGTCATCATGGTCGCAACCGTAGCGTTTGGTATGGGTATTGATAAGCCCAACGTCCGCTTTGTTGCCCATCTAGATCTACCCAAAAGTATGGAAGGTTACTACCAAGAAACTGGACGGGCAGGGCGTGATGGCTTGCCTGCAAATGCCTGGATGGCTTACGGATTCGGGGATGTGGTGAGTCTGCGACAAATGGTGGATGGTGGTGAAGCTTCTGAGGATCGTAAGCGGGTAGAGCGCCAAAAACTCAATGCTCTATTGGGCTTCTGCGAATCCACGACGTGTCGCCATCAAGCGATCCTGCGCTACTTTGGAGAAACGCATGCTGGTAGCTGTGGTAATTGCGATAACTGTCTAGAGCCGGTAGCTACCTGGAATGCCACACACGAAGTGCAAAAAGCATTGTCATGTGTCTATCGAACAGGTCAGCGTTTTGGCGTAACCCATTTAATTGATGTGCTCTTAGGTAAAGTAACCCCTAGAGTGAAGCAATTCTTTCATGAGCAAGTGAGCACATTTGGTATTGGTGCGGAACTGAATCAGGCTCAGTGGAATAGCGTCTATCGTCAATTAGTAGCAGGCGGTTACTTGGATGCTGATATTGCATTGCACGGTGGCTTAAAGCTAGTGGATGACATTGCTTTGCCAGTGCTGCGTGGAGAACAAGAGGTTTGGCTGCGAAAAGAAACGGGCTACCCCAAGGGTAAGGCTACAAAGTCTGGAGCAAAGAAAGACTCTACACACCCTTTTAGTAATATTGCAGATGAAAACTTGTGGGAAGCGCTCAAGGCTAAACGTACTGAACTAGCGCGTGAACAAGGCGTGCCACCCTATGTGATTTTTCATGACAGCACCTTGCAGGAGATGGTTAAATCTACTCCAACCACCTTGGATCACTTCAGTCGTATTGGTGGGGTGGGGCAAGCCAAGTTGGAGCGCTATGGCGAACACTTTACTAAAGTCATTCGAGAAAACCTAGAGGCAAATCAGGCTTGATTTGTTATCTCAGATTGCCCACCACAATCTGAAGTACTTGCAAAATCAGTAGCAATACAAGGGGTGATAAATCTAGGGCGCCAAAGTTGGGTATTGCCTTCCTAATGGGGATGAGTAGGGGGTCAACTAATAGCGACACTAAGAACTGAATTTGAGTTCCTACACCAACCCAAGAAAGAATGATGCTGGCAAAGACCAGGCCAACTAGACCCGATAGGGCAAGATCAAGTAGGTCAATCAATGCGAGCGCTAACCAAGAGAAATCCATCGAGGTGGCGCCAGAGATAAATAGCAGGATCGCAATCTTGCACAAAATTAAAAGATAGGCTGCAACGCAACTCGCTAGATCAAAGCGACCAATGCTAGGTATAAAGCGTCTTAGCGGAAGAACAATCCAATTGCTTAAAGGCAGAATATAAGCGCCAATGGACTTACTTTGTCCCACACCTAAATTGAAGGCAAGCCACTGTAAATAGCAGCGTAAAAGGCAGGCACCCGCAACAATGCTAACGAGTACCTGAAGAATGAGATTGGCTATTTGTATCAACATCAGCATATTGTAGGGGGTTTAAACCGCAGAGGGTGAGCGGCATTATTTAATTGGTGCCACAATTGAATGTAGAAAATTCAATCACTAGGAGTAGTCGTGCTCGATTCCCTTTTATTTAGTCGTATTCAGTTTGGTGCGAATATTTCTTTCCACATTCTTTTCCCGACCATTTCGATTGCGCTGGGGTGGTTTCTCTTCTTTTTTAAGATTCAGCATATTCGGACTGGTTTGGATTATTGGCGTGAGGCCTATCAGTTTTGGGTCAAGATTTTTGCCTTGACCTTTGCCTTGGGTGTGGTCAGTGGCATCACGATGAGTTTTCAGTTTGGTACGAACTGGCCTGGCTATATGGAAACGGTTGGCAATATTGCAGGACCATTGCTAGCCTATGAAGTCTTAACCGCATTTTTTCTTGAGGCTACCTTCTTAGGTGTGATGTTGTTTGGTGCCAAGCGGGTATCTCCTCTGGTGCATACAGTTGCAACTTTTTTAGTGGCTTTTGGTACAAGCCTTTCTGCGTTTTGGATCATTGCCTTAAATTCTTGGATGCAAACCCCGCAAGGCTTCATCATGATTGATGGCAGGGCACATGCTGTTGATTGGATGGTGATCATTTTTAATCCATCTATGCCATACCGTTTAGGTCATATGTTATTGGCTTCATTTTTAACGGTGTCATTCTTTTTGGCTGGAATTTCCGCTTATCGCTATTTACGTAATAGCCGCTCACCAGCCAATTTTCTGGTGATGAAGATTTCGCTTACTGTAGCTGCTGTTTTAATTCCTATTCAGATTATGTTAGGTGATGCGCACGGTTTGAATACGCTTCACCATCAGCCAGCCAAGCTCGCAGCCATGGAGGGTATATGGCAGGGTGGCGCCGGTGTTCCTGCTGTCATTTTTGGCATACCCAATCAACAAACTCGTACGAATGATTACGAGATCAGTATTCCGAAGTTGGCGTCTTTGTATCTCACACATAGCTGGGATGGTGAGGTGAAAGGATTGAACCAATTTGGAGACAAGATTCCACCAGTCGCCCCAGTGTTCTTTGCCTTTCGGGTGATGGTTGGTGTCGGTGTATTGATGTTGGTATTTTCATGGCTAGCGCGTTGGCAGTTGCGGCAAGATCGACAGCTACCTAGATTGATGGCAAGAGTATTGGTATTAATGACTTTCTCTGGCTGGGTGGCTGTATTGGCAGGTTGGTATGTCACTGAGATTGGGCGACAACCCTACCTTGTCACGGGTGTGCTGACCACTGCTCAAGCAGTGACTACTTTGCCATCGAGCATGGTCTTTTCGACGCTATTCGCTTATCTGACTGTTTATGTGGGCTTGCTGTTCGCCTATATTTGGGTGGTGTTTTATTTAGCCCGCCAAGCTGATAGTCAGGATGCTCAAAGTCAATTCATTCCTAAGAAATCAGACTCCTCTTTTAGCCCCTTTGGCGCTTAATCTATGAACACCATGGACTTTACTCAAGCCTCAGTCTGGCTACCTTTATTTTTCTTTGTTGCGATGGGCATTGCCATGCTCTCTTATGTTGTTTTAGATGGTTATGACTTGGGCATTGGGATGCTTCTCAACCGAGGTACTGATGCAGAGAAAGACATGATGATTGCATCTATTGGCCCTTTTTGGGATGCCAATGAAACATGGATTGTCTTAGGCGTTGGCTTATTGTTGGTTGCCTTCCCTTTGGCGCATGGTGTGATTTTGACTGAGCTGTATTTGCCAGTTGCTGCCATGTTGCTTGGACTGATTCTGAGGGGGGTATCTTTTGACTTTAGGGTCAAAGTGAATATCGAGCAAAAGCCATTGTGGAACTTGTTGTTTTACATCGGTAGCCTGCTTGCCTCTGTATCTCAAGGAATCATGATTGGACGCCTCATCGTGGGATTTGATTCTGGAGCTCTAGGGTGGTTATTTTCTGTATTGGTGGGTTTGTGTTTACCCGCTGGCTATGTGCTTCTCGGTTCTACTTGGTTGATATTAAAAACCGAAGGAGAACTCCAGAAAAAAGCATTTCGGTGGGCAAAGATCAGTTTATGGCTAACTGGATTTGGTATCGCTTTGGTATCCATTGCGACTCCGTATTTCAGTCCTGAAATCATGCACAAGTGGTTTGCCTGGCCTCAGATCATCTGGCTCTCCCCGGTACCTGTTACCACTGGAATTTTCTTTATGCTTACCTATCGATTTATTGATGCATTGGAAGAGGGAAAGTCTAAAAAAGAGTTGCTGCCATTTGCGAGTGTCGTTACTATCTTTTGGCTATCTTTTTTTGGTATCGCCTATAGTATTTTTCCATACGTCATTATTGGAAAAATGACTTTGTGGCAAGCCGCCGCCGCAACTGAGTCTTTATGGGTTATTTTCTGGGGCGCAATTGTGGTGCTACCAACAATCTTGGGCTACACCCTATTTTCTTATCGCATCTTTAAAGGCAAAGCTACTGCGCTGACCTACTACTAATAGGGGGGCGGCACTTAGTCGCTAAATGTCACAACGTGATCAGCCACTAAGTGGATGCCAATCTTTTCACCAATTGCATGATCATGGTGGCTGGGTACAAAAGCAAAAATCTCAGTGCCAGAAGCGAGTTTGAGGGTGTATAGAAAGTCGGCACCTCTAAAAGTCTTGCGCACAACCTCTGCAAGCAAGGTGCTGTTGTCATCATGCTGAATATCATCAGCACGTAAGAGGACATCGATTTCTTTGCCAACTTCCTTGCTGCGATCTTCCTCTAAGTCGAGTTCGCCTAACTCAATATGGACTTTGTTATTGGATTGCACAATGCCTTTAACAAATACTCCGCGACCAATAAAGTCGGCGATATAGCGATTGACTGGCTTGTGATACAGCTCATATGGGCTATCCCACTGCAACACTTTACCGTCCGTCATCACACCAACCTTATCTGCAATCGCAAAGGCTTCAAATTGATCATGGGTGACCAGTAGGGCGGTAATGTTGTTTGCCTTGAGGATCTCTCGCATCTCAGCTGCAAGGCGTTCTCTGAGCTCAATGTCCAAGCTAGAGAAGGGCTCATCAAGCAAAATTAAATCTGGCTCTGGAGCCATCGCTCTGGCTAGTGCCACACGCTGCTGCTGCCCACCACTGAGCTCATGAGGATAAGCATCGGCTTTATCTGCGAGGGAAACTCGCTTGAGCCATTCCAGCGCCACGGAAGATCTTTGCTTGCTTGGTAAGTGTTGCAAGCCAAAGGCAATGTTCTCCAAAACGTTGAGATGGGGGAAGAGGGCGAAGTCCTGAAAGACCATGCCTACTTTTCTTTGGTTTGGTGGGAGGTGAATGGAGGCAGAGCTCACGATCTGATCGCGGAGGAGGATTTCTCCTGCTTTAACAGGCTCAAACCCACAGATTGCTCTCAGGACGGTAGATTTGCCGCAACCAGAAGAGCCTAGTAGGCAGCCAATTTCTCCTTGGGCAAGATCAAGCTTGAGGTCTTTAACTGCAGTGACGCGACCCTGACCATCTCGACTTGGGTAGTCGATTTCGAGTCCTTTGATGGAAAGCAGTGCGTGAGCCGAGTTCATCCCTATAATTTTCTCATTAATACTAGTATTCAATGCTGGTGGTTTAATGCATAGCTAGAGTCTAAACGGATTGCCGATTTCATGAATCGTATTGTCGTGCCACTTGCCCTGTTGTTATTTTTGCCCCTATTTGGCTTGGCAGCACCTTTCCTATTCTCCGGAAGTGATCAATTAGCTACCGGTACGCTTAGTCATCTCTGGAACTTTGTACTGGGCGGATACATTGGCTCAACCTTGGTACTTATTCTTGGTGTTGGAGTAGGGGTATTTATTCTTGGGGTGGGCAATGCTTGGATCATCGCTAGCTACGATTTCCCCGGCAAGAAAATATTTGAGTGGGCCCTCATTTTGCCTTTGGCTGTACCCACTTATGTCATGGCCTACCTGTTTGTAGATCTCTTGCAATTTTCAGGTCCGATACAGAGTGCGCTACGCGCATTGCTGGGAATGGATTCACTTTGGTTCTTTCCAGACCCAAGATCTCTGAGTGGGGCTATCTGGTCTTTCTCCTTCTGTCTCTTTCCATATGTCTATCTGATTACGCGTACTGCGTTCTTAGAGCGCAGTGGCCGATTGATTGCGGTTTCAGAAACGCTGGGATACAGCCCACTTCAAGGATTTATGAAGTTGGTATTGCCAATGGCTAGGCCGGCGATCTTTGCAGGCATGGCTTTGGCCCTCATGGAGGTCCTGGCAGATTTTGGAGCCGTATCTTACTTTGGCGTGCAAACTTTTGCGACAGGCATCTTTAAGGCGTGGCTTTCTTTTGGAGACCGCGTGGCAGCAGTGCAGCTTGCTCTTGGTCTTTTAAGTTTTGTCTTACTCATCTTTTTTATTGAACAAAGTAGTCGCTCAAAATTACGCTATGCCTCTTCAACACGGGGGAGGCCATTAGCCAATCCCCTACTGGGCAAGAATGCCTTTTTTGCTTTTGCATTTTGTGGCGCTACGCTCTTGTGCGGATTTTTGTTGCCAGCATTTGCGCTCCTGCAATTACTTTTCAAACAAGGCCTCACGATCGACATTCGTTATCTTGATTGGTTGAGTAATTCTTTATTTGTTTCGATTCTGACGGCACTCATCTCTGTTGCGCTCGCCATATTCTTCGCTTACTCAGTGCGAATGAATGCGCGCCTAGCCTGGGTAAATAGATTGCTAGGTTTTGGTTATGCCTTGCCTGGCGCAGTATTGGCTATCGGTATTCTCTCCTTCCTAGAGATCTTTCAGCTTGCGTGGTGGATGTCTGCCAGTATGTTGGTGCTGATTTACGCTTACTTAGTCCGCTTTCTTTCTTCTAGCCTGCAAAGTGTTGAGGCGGGACTTGCGCGCATCACGCCTTCAATGGATGCGTCAGCAGCGCTACTTGGGCTTTCTAAAGTGCAGATTCTGAAACGAGTACATGTGCCCTTGCTCAAGCGTAGCCTCATCACTGCCGGCCTCTTTGTCTTTGTGGATGTGATGAAGGAGTTACCGGCAACTCTGTTACTGCGCCCATTTAACTTTGATACCTTGGCTGTCGCCACTTGTCAGCTAGCAGCGGATGAGCGTCTAGCCGAGCTTGCTCTCCCGTCCTTAACCATTGTTTTGGTTGGACTTTTCCCCGTCCTACTGCTTTCTAGGGTAATCTCCAAATCTTAATTGATAATCATTCGTATTTGTGATAAATTGGATTTACTCTAATTTCACTCGTAAATACAGCAATGGCAACTCAAAAAATTCATCAACTCCTTGGCGCCTCTGTATTGCTACTGAGTAGCATTCTGGCTTTGCCATTACAGGCTCAAGAAGTCAAAGAGTTGAATCTCTATTCAGCTCGTCACTATCAAACAGATGAAGCGCTCTATAGCGATTTCACTAAAAAGACGGGCATCAAAATCAATCGTATTGAGGCTGATGACAATGCGCTGGCTGAGAGGCTGAAAAGTGAGGGCGCCAACAGTCCGGCGGATGTGATTTTGATGGTCGATGCAGCGCGATTGTGGCGCGCGCAAATTGATGGTTTCTTTAAACCTATTCACTCAAAGTATTTAGAGAGTCGTATTCCTGCGAACCTACGCTCTAAGCCTGACCCAGAAGGATTAACTTGGTTTGGCTTTTCGACTAGAGCACGTCTCGTGGTTTACAACAAGGCAAAAGTAAATCCACAAGACGTCGACACTTATGAGAAATTAGCTGAGCCCATGAACAAGGGCAAGGTATGCACTCGCTCGGGCGCTCACCCCTACATGCTGTCATTAATTGGGGCCATGATTGAGCGCCGTGGTGAGGCAGCTACTGAAGAGTGGGCTAGAGGCATGGTGGCAAATATGGCTCGCCCTCCAAGAGGCGGTGATACCGATCAGATCAAGGCTGTAGCCTCAGGCGAATGCGGAGTAGCTTTAACAAACTCTTACTACCTAGTGAGGCTATTGCGTTCAACGAAGCCAGAAGATCAAGCTATTGTTTCTAAGATTGGATTTGTTTGGCCTAATCAGCAGACAACTGGTGCGCACATCAATATTGCGGGTGGTGGTGTAGCCAAGAATGCACCTCATTCACAAGCTGCCATTCAGTTTCTTGAATATCTCTCTAGCGATTCGGCACAAGAATATTTTGCCAACGGTAATAACGAGTGGCCCGTGGTGAAGTCGGTCAAGATTGAAAATGAAGGTCTCAAAATGTTGGGGCCTTTCAAGGCTGAAAACATTTCGATTGCAGCAATTGGCAAGAATCAAATTGCTGCACAACGCTTGCTCGATCGAGTTGGGTATAAGTGAAATATATTAGGGAAAACCCTTGACTTTTAGGGGGTTTTCGTTTACATTAGAACTTCGCTGAGAGCCGGCTTTCAGCATAAGAAGCGTGCAGACTAGAGTTTTACCGCAGTTGTGGAGACTGTCAGTACGCTTCTTAAAAACATCTTCAAAAGCAGTAGCCAGGTCGCATCAGCGATCATCTGAATATCAGAAATGAGCTACAGCAAATAAAAAACATTTAAAAAGAATTCTAAAAAAAGCAGGGTCTCTGCTCGTTTGCAATTTATATCTCAAGCCCCCAACTCCTAAAGCTCGCTAGAATGGATCCATTCTTTAAAGGGTCTGGATTTTGATATGAAAATCATCTCGAGTGTTCTAGTGCTTGCCATTACAGTGGCCATGTTGGCTTGCTCAACACCATCAAGTGATTTTGGAGTCTATCGACAGTCGGATGGAACGATTGGGGTGCATGCCCCAAAAACCGCTAAAGATACTGAAGCTCAGGCAGCTGCAGCAGAGGAGTGTAAAAAACTAGGAAAGCGAAGCGCCACTATTGTTGAAACTCGTAAAACAGTGAACGACCGCTTTCCTATGACCTACATTTTTATGTGTAACACCTATTAAGGTACAAGCTCTTAACTAAGCAGCCATTTCTTAATCGATTTGTTTACGCACATTGCATCTAAAGCTAATCCAAAGAACTCTGAACCATTAGTAACCATGCTCTCAATGGCCTCAACTTTGCCAGATTTCACGCCACGCAAATAAGTTGCTGCACGATAGCGTAGGAAGTGTTCATTCTCACCTTCTTCATTATCTGTAGAGCAGATTTCTAAGCTGCCATAGCGAGTTTCTGGGTTGATATTCAGAATAGAGAGGCCAAGTGCGCCGATGAGTTTTTCTGGAACAGGGATTGGAACGTAAGAGTAGAGGGATACTAGCTGCTCTTGTTCATCGACTTCAATAATGTGATCGACATCGAACACATCTTTTTCTGTCAATTCAGTTTCGCCAGAATCACCGCCACCAAAGGTAGACTCAAATTGCAGCATTGCTGTATTGCTATCTTTGGAGATTTCAATCATGTCAGGGTAGCCAAGCAAGCCTTTCCACCAGTACATGAGTGAGAACGTGCAAGGCTTAACTTCAACTAAGCCCTTATCGGTTGATTTGGCAAAGTACAGACCGTAGAACTCATCATCTTCCTCGAGTCCGTACTGATCGACTTTCAGCTTCTTTGGCGCAGCTGCCTTAGGAGACTTCTTGGCGGCTTTCTTTGGGGCAGGTTTTTTGGCTGCTGGCTTCTTTGCCGCTACCTTTTTAACTGCCTTCTTCGCTACTGGTTTTTTCGCAGTCGTCTTTTTAGCGACAGGCTTTTTAGTTGCTGGTTTTTTCACTACCTTCTTTACGGCCTTTTTGGCTACCACTTTCTTGGCGGCAACTTTTTTAATGGCTTTCTTTGCAGGGGCTTTTTTTACCACCTTAGTAGCTACTTTCTTTTTTGCTGGAGACTTCTTTGTAGCCATGGTCTATTACCCTTCCTATTGGTAGTTAATGTGCTTAGCGCACAAGTTGATATTACTTCAGTTCTATCTACTTTTGCTGATACCTATATGGGGATTTACCTTGCAATATCAAGGGCCCATCTCCAATTGTTTTTAAGCTGCATAAAACAAGGTCGGGGTGCTTGAGTTTGAGCCCTAACTTGCTACACTGGAGCGGTGTAGTTATTAATAACCTCAACTTAAAGAGAATCTATGTTCCCTGAATATCGCGAGTTAATTACTAAGCTGAAAACATCAGATCGTCACTTTTCTCATCTATTTGATAAGCACAACAATCTGGACCAAAAGATTCAAAGGATGGAGGCACATACTGAGCCCAGCACTCCTGAGGAGATTGAGATTTTGAAAAAAGAAAAACTCTTATTGAAGGATCAGCTATACGCTGTTTTGAAAAAAGCCAGCGCCGCTTAAGGGCGATAGACCATCGGAGCCCATACTTTGGGCTGATGGTCTTAAATTGAAGCTTAAGCTTTCTTTAAAAAGCAGGCTTTGAGCAGCATATTGCCGGCCTCTGTTTTGCAGTCCACTTCATGATCACCGGAAACCAGGCGGATTCCCTTAATCTTTGTTCCAACCTTGAGGGTCGTGGATGATCCTTTAACCTTTAGATCCTTAATGAGGGTGACCGTATCGCCATCAGCCAGTAAGTTACCGTTGGCATCCTTCACAATTAGAGCGCCTTCATCTTCTTCTGCGCTAGCTGCTATTGGCCACTCATGGCCACATTGTGCGCAAACAAAGTTCTCGCTGTCAGGATAGGTCATATCCTCTTGGCAGGCTGGGCATTTTGGAAGATTAGCGGTGGTATTCATCGGCAGCACTTGAAAAGTCATGTAAGTATCAATTTTAGTCTACGGCCAGCTTGGTAATTTAGAATTGGTTAACAATGAATAAATCAGTGAAAATCATCGTCGGCGCTTTGGGTGGGGTAATCATCCTGTTTACGGCAGGAGTGTGGTACGCAAGCGCAACAGTTGACCCAATTCAATTAACTAAATTGCTCTCCACTTCAGTTAAGACGGCTACAGGTAGAGATTTAAAAATCAGCGGACCTGTGAGCTTAAGTTTTTTTCCAGGCATTTCAGTTTCCGCCGAACGTTTGAGCTTAAGTAATGCAACTTGGGCATCGAATCCTGAGATGCTGACTCTCAATCGCATTGATTTAAATATTAAGATGCTGCCGCTACTCAGTAAGCGCATTGAGGTTGGTAGTGTCAAGCTTGCTGGTCTTGAGCTGCATCTTCAAAAAAATGCATCAGGCAAGGCAAACTGGGATATGAGCCTAGACTCACCGAATGCTGTCCCTGGTTCTGGTGGCGATAATGCAGACACCTCTTCGGTTGGTGATAATTTGATCTATATGGATAGCGTTTCTGTTGTGGATGCCCAGATTCAGTATCAAGATCCTTTTAGCTCAATTTCCAATTATCAAATTAAGCGTTTGTCATTAACGGAGAGCGGAGATAAATCAATCATCTCGCTCAACATGCAAGTTCAGGGTCAAGCTCTAGAGCTTAGTGGAAAAACAGGATCCCTTGCTAAGGTGCTGAAGCAGTCGAATGCTTCATCAATACAATTTCCGATCGATCTTAATCTCGCCATGAATGGCAAGAGTCTCTTGATTAAGGGTGAGGTAAGTAAGCCCCCTAAAGCTATACCCACAATCAACTTGACTGTGAGTTCAAAATCTTTTGACTGGCCTAGCTTGAGCACAACTGCTGCCCAACCCCCTCAAGCTTCAAATGGAGTTAAGTCAGATCAGGTGGTGCGTCAACCCACAAAACCACAATCCAAATATTTATTTAGCACTGAGACTATTCCTTTTGATGTACTGCCTCAGGCCAAGGGTAAGGTAGTCATCGACATTGCGGAGTTGGGCCTGCCAAAGCGTAAGCCAATTGAAAATCTCCAAACTACTTTGCAGCTAAATGGTAATGAAATTGATATCCCAAATCTGACTTTGCAATTAGGCAAGGGAAGTGCTGATTTGCAGATTAAGTTATCAGGGTTTGATGCAGCCAATCCGATACTCGCAGCCAAAGGTGTGACAAAGGATTTCACACTAGAAAGTTTATTGGCTAGGCTTGACCCCAATTCTAAGGTCAGTGGCGGCGCTATGAAGTTGGCATTTGATGTCAAAACATCTGGAAATAGCCTTCATCAGCTGGCTGGAAATTCGAATGGCAAACTCCAATGGAGCATTAATCAAGCTCAAATGGGTACGAACTTTTTAAATGATGCTGGTGACTTCGTAGTCACGCTCTTGGATTCGATGAACCCAATGCGCAAGAAAACGAGTCAAACAGTTTTAGAGTGTGCGGTCGCCTATTTGCCAATTAGTAATGGCCAGATCAATATAGCCAGTACAGTTGGTGCCGAAACTGATAGGTTGAATGTAGTGTTAGCTGGCTCCATTAATCTAAAAACAGAGGCGGTTAACCTCACGATTGATCCTCAGGAGAAATCGGGCCTTACTACCGGTCTTGATTTAGCTGGGTTGGTGAAGATGGGCGGCACGCTATCAAATCCTAAGGCAGGCATCAATCAAGCCGGCGTTGTGAATAGCGCCGTGTCAATTGGGCTTGGATTTTTGACTGGTGGCGCAAGTATTTTGGCTGAGAATGCCAGATCAATGACCTCTAAAGGTCATCCTTGCCGCGATGCACTCCACCCCTGGTCAGATATCTACACTGGGGCGGAGTAACTCTTAAAACAATATTCCGCTGATAAAGAGGCTGAATAAAGAAATAAAGATGCTGGCAAAGAAAGCGGTCCAGAAACTGGAGATCGTAAAGCCGCCCACCACTGCAGACACTAGCATCAGCACTAATGCGTTGACTACCAGCAGAAACAGCCCCATGGTAAGAACCGTTAGCGGCAGGGTAAGGAGAATCAATAAAGGTTTCACAATGGCGTTGGCAAAACCAAGCAGCAGGGCGGCAATTAGTAGTGAGCCACTATCTGCAAAGCGCAAGCCGCTAAAAAGATAGCTGGCGACCCAGAGAGATAAGGAAGTTAATCCCCACTGAAGTAAAAACGGTACTAAGTTACCCATAATGAATGTCCTTTTTTAAAAGAGCTGCGATATTTACGTTAAATGTTATCAGGGCTTTAATAGTGGGGAGGAATTTCATCTTTTGGGCTGGTATTGCCTGCACCATCACTGCTACTGGCTTGCTCCTTAATGGATTTAAGCTCGCGATATAGAAATTCAATCTGTTGTTGTTGCTTGTAGATGGTCTGATTCAGTTGATCAATCAAATCCTCAGTAAAGCTGAGTTTGATTTCAAGGTTGGTGATGCGATCTTCCGTCATTTCAATTCCTCTGTCATTAGCTTAAGCGTTGACCAATTCAAATCGGCCATCTTCCATTTCTGCTTTTGGCCTGATCCAAAAGTCATGTGACTGGAGCGATTCATAGACGTAAGCAGGTTCTAGGTTGGCTTCAATATTGGCAAGCAGCACCACTTTATAAAATCCACCCGTCTTAATATGCCTTAGCTTACTGCCCGGCTTAAAGAGGCCGTCATCGGCATCTGCCATTTTTGGTTTACTCATGTCAAAAAAGCACTTTCTCAGTATGATCTACGAATGACAAACGCTGTCCCGTACTCCATTCTAGATATATCTCCAATCCCGCAGGGATTTACTGCTGGAGATGCCTTGCGTAACTCACTGGACGTTGCTCAGCATGCCGAGACTCTGGGCTATACACGCTATTGGGTGGCTGAGCATCACAATATGACGGGTAATGCCAGCTCCGCTACTGCAGTCTTGGTTGGCTACATAGCTGGAGGCACCAAAACTATTCTGGTTGGGTCTGGCGGTGTGATGTTGCCAAACCATGCCCCATTAGTGATCGCGGAACAATTTGGTACTTTGGCTTCTATCTACCCCGGTAGGATTGAGCTGGGCTTGGGGCGTGCGCCAGGAACTGATCAAATGACCGCTAGAGCCTTAAGGCGAGATTTATTGGGAGGTGATGACCGCTTTCCGCAGGATGTGCGAGAGCTGCAACATTACTTTGGCCCTATTCAGGAGGGGCAGGCAGTAAAGGCTATTCCAGGGGCTGATACAGAGGTGCCGATTTGGATCTTAGGCTCCAGTTTGTATGGCGCTCAACTGGCTGCTCATTTTGGATTGCCTTATGCATTTGCCTCACACTTTGCGCCTGAGCAGTTGCTTGATGCAATGTCTACCTATCGTGAGTTATTTAAGCCATCTGATAAGTTATCCAAACCTTATTGTGCATTTCTGATGAATGTAGTGGCTGCCGATACTGATGAAGAGGCTGCTCATCTTTTCACTACTTTGCAGCAGAATGTCATTCGAATGCGTCGGAACACTCGTGGTCAGTTACCACCACCGATTGCAAATTTAGATGACTTCTGTGAGCCACACGAAAAGACTACCGCGGCTCATGCTCTCCGCTGCTCTGCCGTCGGCTCTATGCAGACAGTGAGAAAAGAGATGCAGTATTGGCTCGATCAAACTGGCGCTAATGAAATCATCATCACCGGTCAAATTTATGATCATCAAGCGCGCTTGAGATCATTTGAGATCGCTGCTGAAGCGGCCAAGGGGCTGCACTTTAGCTCTAAAGCCTAAAGGCGTTGTAGTCGTTGGTAATTAGAATTTCTTCTTGAGCGGCTCGACTAGCAAGGTGAAGCAGGGCATTGTCTTTGCTGATAATTATCGCTGGCTTTAATTGATACGCTAGGTCTAAGAAGATCTGATCATCGGGGTCTTGGCATTTCCAGGGCGCGGCGGCTAGGTTTGAATCGTCATGCTGCTGTGCGAGAGATTGCCATTGATTCAGAATTGCGGCTTGAGTTACTTCATCGAGTTTAAAGAGGGGGCGCGAGATGACGTCGGCAAACTCCAATAAAGTCTTTTGGCTGGCAACTGCAGGAATGCTGCCATCCATAATTGCTTGTTTCAGATTGATGGCTCGCTCGTCATTAAAGACAAAAATATCTAGCAAGATATTGGTGTCTAAAACTACCGGCTTCATTGTTGTTGATTGCGCCAGATTTCTGGGGTGATGGTGACTTGACCCATATCTGAAGAAACGTAGGCCTCTCCATCTTGAATATTGACATGTAGAACCATGCTGCGCTCGACTAACTTATTGAGTTCTTTAGCTTGCTCTGCTGGAATAGAAATCACCTGAAGGTTGCGAGCGCGAGTCAGCTTGTTCGCAATACCATCCCACCAGATTTTGCTAGTGTGCCCACCATAGCAATAGACGATGACTTGATCAGATCGCCCACAGGCTTTCAGGATGCGTCGTTCATCAGGTTGCCCTACTTCAATCCAAAGCTTGATGGCATCCGTAAGGTCTTTAACCCAAAGGTCTGGCTCATCGGTATCGCTTAAGCCTTTAGTAAAAGCCAAATCTTCTTGGGCTTGGAGGGCAAAGGCGATGATACGTATCATCATCCGTTCCTCAGTTTCCGAGGGGTGCTTGGCGATGGTGAGGGAGTGACTGCCGTAATAGTGGCGGTCAGAGTCTGCGACGTGGAGGTCGGCTTTGTGGATAGTTGCGCGTAGAGCCATGGCGCATTATCGCCTTTAAAAGGGGGTAAGCCGAATCTCCCAGTATTATTTAGAAAATTACCTTGATTTACTGTATATCGTAGAGCCCCATGATCCGTATTACCGAACTTCGTCTGCCTATTAGCCATGCCCCTGAGGCATTGGAAGAGGCAATCTTGAAGCGCTTGAATATTCAGGCTAAAGACTTGATTCAGGTTGACGTTTTTAAGCGCAGCTACGATGCCAGAAAAAATGTCGCTCTTGCGTTTATCTATACCGTCGATTTATCGGTAAAAGATGAAGAAAAATTGCTGAAGCAGTTTGCCAATGATATTCACGTAAGGCAATCACCAGATACGAGTTACCACTTTGTTGCCAATGCTTCGCAAGTGAAGAGCTCAAGCTTTGAGCGTCCTGTTGTCATTGGATTTGGCCCCTGTGGAATTTTTTCTGCCTTAGTGTTGGCGCAGATGGGCTTTAAACCAATCGTTTTAGAGCGTGGAAAACCAGTGCGAGAGCGTACTCAAGATACTTGGGGTTTATGGCGCAAGAATGTCCTTAATCCAGAATCGAATGTGCAGTTTGGTGAGGGTGGTGCAGGCACGTTTTCTGATGGCAAGCTCTGGAGTCAAATTAAAGATCCAAAGTTTTATGGCCGCAAGGTTATTACTGAATTTATCAAAGCGGGTGCCCCAGAAGAAATTCGTTACGTAGCTAAGCCACATATCGGAACCTTTCGACTCGTAGGCGTTGTCGAAAGAATGCGTCAGGAAATTATTGAGCTTGGTGGAGAGATTCGTTTCTCGCAAAAAGTAGTTGGCTTTGATATTCGCAATGATCGGATTACAGGCGTCAAAATCGAAGGTCATCCTGATCTGCCTGCTAGTCATGTGGTACTTGCTTTAGGTCACAGCGCTCGCGATACCTTTGAGACTCTTCATGCGGCAGGTGTTTATATGGAGGCAAAACCGTTTTCAGTAGGCTTCCGAATTGAACATCCCCAGTCTTTGATTGATAAAGCACGTTTAGGCCCGCACGCTGGCAACGAGCTCATAGGCGCAGCTGATTACAAATTAGTACACCACGCCAAGAATGGCCGCGCAGTCTACAGCTTTTGTATGTGCCCAGGCGGAACGGTTGTTGCTGCCACGTCTGAGCCCAATCGTGTCGTGACGAATGGCATGAGTCAATATTCTCGTAATGAGCGTAATGCTAATGCCGGTATCGTTGTTGGCATTACCCCTGAAGACTATCCCGGTGGCCCGCTAGCGGGTATTGAGTTTCAGAGGGCCTTAGAGTCCAAGGCGTACGAATTAGGCGGATCTACCTATGAAGCCCCAGGTCAATTGGTGGGCGATTTCTTGGCTGGTAAAGCTTCTACAGAATTTGGTTCTGTCATGCCATCTTATAAGCCCGGCGTTCATCTAACTGACCTCGCTGATGCATTGCCTGCCTATGCAATTGAGGCTATCCGAGAGGCGATTCCTGCGTTTGAAAAGCAGATCAAAGGCTTTTCGATGAAAGATGCAGTACTGACCGGCATTGAGACGCGCACATCCTCCCCTTTGCGGATTACTCGAGGCGCTAACTTTCAGAGCTTGAATGTCGAAGGTCTTTATCCTGCAGGTGAGGGCGCTGGTTATGCCGGCGGAATCTTGTCTGCTGGAGTTGATGGGATTAAAGTAGCAGAAGCAGTAGCGCTCGACTACCTTTCCAAATAATTCAATAAGCTGATTCTTGATGAGTTCTGTAGTGTCTGTACCTACACCAAATGAAAAAGAAGTACTTTTTCATCCAGAGCTATTGCAGAAGTTTGATATCAATGGGCCGCGCTATACCTCTTACCCCAGTGCTGATCGCTTTCATAATGAGTTTTGTGAATCTGACTATTTAGAAGCATTGCAACGCGTATCTAAGGTTAATGAGTCACTATCACTATATTTTCATTTACCGTTCTGCCCCAATATTTGCTATTACTGTGGTTGCAACAAAATCATCACTAAAGATCATGGTCGAAGCGCTAAGTACATCAAGTATTTAGCCAAAGAGATGGCGATGGTTTGTGCTGCTATGGGTGCTCAGAAAAAAATACCGGTGACACAGCTGCATTGGGGTGGTGGTACGCCTACATTTTTATCTCACGAAGAGATGATTGAGTTGATGCACCATACGCGTGAGCATTTCGATCTACTTCCTGGTGGTGAATACTCGATTGAGATTGATCCACGACGCGTGACTGAGGCAGATATTGCCTTGTTAGCCGAGCTTGGATTTAACCGCATCAGTCTTGGGGTGCAGGACTTCAACCTCGAAGTGCAGCAAGCAGTGCACCGCGTGCAGACCATTGAAGAAACTCAAGCGGTAATGGATTGGTCCAGGAAGTATGGATTTAAATCTAGAAGCGTCGATTTAATCTATGGCTTGCCAAAGCAGACGCCTGAGACCTTTAAAGAAACTGTTGATGCGGTTCTCAAGATGAGCCCGGATCGATTGTCAGTTTATAACTATGCGCACTTGCCCCATATTTTCAAGCCACAGCGCAGAATTGCTGAAGCAGATTTGCCGGGGGCTGCAGATAAGCTGGATATTCTGTCGAACACCATAAAAACACTTGGCGATGCAGGTTATGTATTTATTGGCATGGACCATTTCGCTAAGCCAGATGATGAGTTAGCGATTGCGCAAAAAGAAGGCAAGCTTCATCGAAATTTCCAAGGCTATTCAACACAAGCTGAGTGTGATCTGCTCGCTTTTGGAATTTCTTCTATTGGCAAGGTTGATGATAGCTACTCGCAAAATGTGCGCACACTGGATGAGTACTATGCAGCCATTGACGATGGCCATCTGCCCACCCTTCGAGGTCTTCAGTTAGACAAAGATGACTTGCTACGCCGCGAACTGATTGGCGAGTTGATGTGCCAATTTGCTCTGGATACCGAGCTTTTTGCTAGCTCCCATCAAATCGAATTCCCAAGCTACTTCAAGACAGAAATTGCGGAGCTAAAGCACCTAGAGGAAGCTGGCCTGCTCGAGTGGCAGGGCGCCAAGATGGTTGTGCCTATCAAGGGCAGACTCTTGGCTAGACGAGTGGCTATGACCTTTGATCGCCATCTGAGGGAATCTCAGGCTAAGGGCACTTATTCCAAAGTTCTTTGATCAAATAAGCATCAAAAATTGATCGATTTGATATAGATCAAAAACTCATCAAAACAGTGTTGCTTTTAAACCAATAAAAAATTTCAGAAGCCCTTGCATTTGATTTGCATCAAATTGCCACCCCATCTTCAATTTGAAAATAGACACATCATATTGATAACAAAAAAGGGGTACATCATGCGCATTAAAACTCTAGTAGCCGCAATGGCAGCAGTAGCTTCATTGGCTCCAATCGCTGCTCAAGCACAAGCAGCAGAAGAAAATCCTTGGATGGTTCGTGTTCGTGCAGTTGATGTCTTATATCAAAATGGTCAGAGTGGTAACGCTCAAACATACAATATCAAAGCGCAGAATCAGTGGATTCCAGAATTTGATGTCAGCTACTTCTTTACTAAAAATATCGCCACTGAGTTGGTTCTGACTTGGCCGCAACAGGTTAATATCAATGCGAATATTGGCGCTGGCCAGCAAAATGTTGGTAAGGTAACTGCGTTACCGCCATCTCTACTGTTGCAGTATCACTTTACAGATCTGGGCGCTTTAAAGCCTTATGTTGGTGCAGGCGTTAACTACACAATCTTTGGTAATAAATCTAATTTTCCAGCTCTGGGTAATGGTTTGACTGTTTCAAACACTAGCTTTGGTGTTGTCGGTCAGATTGGCGCTGATTACATGTTTGATAAGAATTGGGGTTTAAACGTTGATGTTAAGTATGCAACGATGTCTACCGTTACCAATGCGAATAGCGCAGCGCCTTCATTAGGCACTGGCAAATTGACTTTGAACCCATGGATGCCAGCTGTTGGTGTGACTTACAAGTTCTAAGAGTTTAGTTTTTAGATCTTGAGATAGGGCCCCTTAGGGTCCTATTTTTTGTCTGATGTTTATTGAATGAGATGATCGATTAATTTCTCAAACTTAGCTTCATCGAAATGTAAATTATCGAAGCGCTGTATTGCAATATGTTCTGGTGGCTCAACCCTTCGTTGGGTATATTGCTCCCAGTGCTTGAGTTTGTATTCATCTCGAGGGTCTGCACGCTTCTCCATGCGACTCTTCGCCTCGCCCTCATCGAGATCTATCCAGGCGATTTTGATGCTGGATATGCTGGGGACTCCTAGCTCTTCGGGATTGAACATTCGACCACTTTGGATTTCGTTAGAAAAAGGACCTACTAGGATGACGTTAATTCCCAGTTGTAGATTTTCTTTAGCAATGGCAATTAGGCCTGCATATTCCCAATCCCTGAGGTTTTGAAGGTAGAAGGGGCTATCGCGATCATTGGGATTGTTGGTGGTGAGCTCCATGACATGGGCGCTATAGGCGCCATATACCGTGTCTTTGTCCAAAAAGAAAAAGTCTTCCCCTGTTTTCTCAACAATGAGGGGCAGTGCCTTTTTAGCCAAAGTGGTTTTACCTGTGCCTGCATGACCGGCAAAGAGGATAAGTCGGGGAGCGCTGGTACTGAGCTTACAGGTCATTTATCTCTTTATTTGGAGGTATTGCTTGAGTAAATTCTACTTCTCAATCCCATGTTTATTGGAAATATCCCCACTTTGGGTGAAGTGACGATAATGTCGCCATGGCTTTAATCGTACTCACTGATGCAAAACTGGCTTTTGGCCACGTTGACCTCCTCGCAAATACTGCTTTCTCATTGGAATCTGGGGAGCGTGTTGGCTTAATTGGCCGCAATGGCACAGGTAAATCTTCTTTATTGAAGATCTTGGCCGGCATAGAAAAAATGGATGATGGTTTGCTGCAATATCAGCAAGGCCTCCGAATTGCCTATGTTCCGCAAGAGCCTGTATTTGAGGCCGAGGAAACAGTGTTTGATGCGGTATCCAAAGGCGTAGCTCAAGCCAAGGCTCTGCGTGAAGAATATGAGGCTCTCAGCATTGGGGAGTGGGATGATGCTGCCCACCATCGCTTAGACGAAGTGCAATCCCAGTTAGAGGCCTTAAGTGGCTGGAATTGGGAGCAGCGCGTTCATGAAACATTGGACCGTCTGCATTTAGAAGCCGAAGTGAAGATTAATACTTTATCGGGCGGAACTAAGAAGCGCGTTGCATTAGCTCGTGCTCTAGTAGAGATGCCAGATGTCTTGCTATTAGATGAGCCTACCAACCATTTAGATTTAGATTCGATTTCTTGGCTAGAAGATTTGCTAAAAGAGTACAACGGTTCTGTAATTCTGATTACCCATGATCGCGCTTTTTTAGATAACGTCTGCACGCAGATTGTTGAACTCGATCGCGGTATCCTGCGGACCTATCCAGGCAACTTCTCAGCATACGAAGTATTAAAAGATCAGGAAATGAATTCCGAATCTCTGGCTAATGCGCGCGCAGATAAGTTGCTCGCCCAAGAGGAGGTCTGGATACGTAAAGGTGTTGAGGCAAGGCGTACTCGTAGCGTTGCCCGTATAGCCCGTCTCGAAGCGCTTCGTACAACACGCTCGCAAAGACGTGATGCGGTTGGGCAGGTGAAGCTCGCAGTTTCAGCAGGCGATAGAAGCGGCAAAATTGTTGCCGATCTTCAGAATGTCTCTAAGTCTTACGATCGTCCAATTGTGAAGGATTTCACAGCAACGATTTTGCGTGGCGATAAAGTTGGCCTGCTTGGTCCTAACGGTGCTGGCAAGACCACGCTTCTGAAATTGATTCTCGGAACGATTGCGCCAGATTCAGGTACAGCAACCATGGGAACTCGTATTGAAGTGGCTTACTTTGATCAGATGCGCGAAGGACTTGATCTCAATGCGTCACTCGAAGACTACATCAGCCCAGGTAGCGAGTGGATTGAAATTAATGGCAATAAGAAACACGTTAAAAGTTATTTAAGCGATTTCTTGTTTGCACCAGAGCGTACCAATTCACCAGTAAGTACTTTGTCTGGTGGGGAGCGGAACCGCTTATTGTTGGCCCGCTTATTTGCTCGTCCTGCAAACGTCTTGGTTTTAGATGAACCAACAAACGACTTAGATATCGATACTTTAGACTTGCTTGAGCAGTTATTGCAGGACTATAAGGGTACCGTGTTCTTGGTCAGTCATGATCGTTACTTCTTGGATAACGTAGTTACCAGCATCATTGCCAATGAGGGCGATGGATTCTGGCGCGAGTATGAGGGTGGTTACGAGGATTGGAAGATTCAGAAGGCTCGCTCAGACAAGATTCGAGCGGCTAATGGTGGCGCTAAGGCCGAACCAAAACAAGAGGTAAAGACTGAGTCTAAAGTTGAATCAAAGCCTGTAGCTGCTAAGTCTGGGGTGCAAAAACTCAATGGCAAAGAGCGTCAGGAGTTAGAAGTCTTGCCTTTGCAGATCGAAACTTTGGAGACAGAACAAGCGGATATTGGGATTGCGATGAGCAACCCTGACCTCTATAAAAATGAGCCTGAATTAGCTGCTAGCATGCAAGCACGCTTATCTGAGATCACTGCCGATCTCGATATCAAACTCCAGCGCTGGGAACTGCTCTTAAGTCGCTCAGAATCTTAATGTGATTTGAGGCCTTTGGATTTGAGTCGTGAAAATGCCTCAAGTCCAAAAGATGCCACAAGGGCAATGAGTAGAGCGATAGTGCTAGATGGTGCAGTCTTAATCGTATTCATCAGTAGTGCAGTAAATAAGCTCAGATTGATTACGATCGCACACCACAGAATTTTTGGATTCGCCCCAGTATGTTTGTGAACTCGAAGATGTCCGTAGGTAATCACCGCATAAACCAATAAAAAAGCTAGGCTAGCCATTTGACCCACTTCACTCAAGGGGAAGACTAGGGCCAAGACAATTACACCAAGCGATGAGACGGTCAGCGCATGAAGATTATTTTTAAGAACTGTATTTCCTAAGACGCTAGAGACTTCATGCTTTTCTGCAAGGTCAGCTGCAATATTAGAGGCTGCAAAAATAGTAGCGTTGACCGCTGCAGCACAGGCTAGTAATGCAGAAATGCTAATGACAATAAATCCAAGCTGGCCTGCCACCAATTTTGCTGCATCTGCTAGTACATGCCCATTATCTAATTGCATGATGTTCAAGGGTAGGAGCATCACAACAGCCAAGCTCACGGCTAAATAGGCAATTGTCACCAAGATCAGTGCAGAAAACATTGCTAGGGGCAATTCTTTCTGCGGGCTTTTCATCGCTGATGAAGAGTTGGTTACCACGCCAAATCCCTGGAAATTAATATAGAGAATGCCAGCAGCTACCGCAATACCCTCTATGGAGCCTCCTGCCATGTGGTAACTCTTAAAGTCTGCATGATTAAACCCCATCGCTGAAAAGACTAGTAGGCTAATTACAACTAGACCAATGGCAAATGTTTCAGCCTTGCCAACTAGACTAGGCCCCAGAAGATTCAGAAATGTACAAATCAAAATGATTGCCGCAGTAATGCATTTCAGCAGAATGGGTGAGAGATTCCCGCCGAAAAGTGTATTGGTATATTCAACAAATCCTGCCGCATATAGAGCGGCAGCAATGAGGTAGGCAATGTATTGAAAAAAATTAATACCACCAGAAATAATCCCAGGGCCAAAACTCATTACTGTAAAAGTAGCTGCTCCACCGCTGCTTGGATAGGCGGCGCCGAGTTTTGCGTAAGAGTAAACCGAGAAAGAGGCGGCAATGGCGCCAATCAAAAACGCTAGCGGCACGTGGGTACCTGCATGCGAGCTTGCCAAGCCAAGCAACGAATAGAGGCCAGCACCCATCATTCCACCGATGCCTAGCGCGGTCGCAGAAAAAAGACTAACGTGCTTTGTTTGTTTGGGGTTGCGTTTAAGTAAGCCTGAGTTCAATGGTGCTTAACCTAAATTCGTGCGAAGCAGTTGGCTGCGTAAGCGGGTGATTTCATCTAAGAGATCGAGAGCTAAGGCAACCCCGGGAGTATTGAGTTCCAGGTCATGAGCAAGATGCGCTGCAGTTTTTGCGCGCTGAAGCGAGTCTCCACTAAAGCGCCAATCTTCTGGTGAGGAGCCAGTAGGACTTAGCACGCCTTCGGTTACCCAAGACATGATGAGATCCTCTGGTGCGCGTGTGGCTTGTGAAATTTCCACAATGCTCATGTGCACCTCTTCTTCAACAAGGCTGCCTTCAATCCAGGTGATTTGTGTATGTGTCATATTTATCATCCCTTCAGGTGGGTTCTGGGGTTGAAATCAAAAGCTTTCTCTAGTGATTGATAAGCTTCTTTCTGCGCATCGGTATCAGCGCCAGGCAAAACAATATTGGGTACTACGTATAAGTCACCAGCCTCTTTGCTAGGAATTCCTTTTTGCTTGAGTCGCATTTTGCGGCCTGTTGCTGTCCCGGCTGGAATTTTTAATTCCAAAGTGGAGCCTGCAGGAGTGGGGATGTTGACGGTTGTCCCGAGAGCGGCTTCCCAGGGGGTTAGCGGCAGATCAAGATAAACGTCTTTGCCATCTACACGGTAAATCGGGTTTGGATGGAAATCAATCTCAAGATATAGGTCGCCGGCAGCACCAGAGCCCATACCCGGTCCACCTTGACCTGCTAAGCGTAGATTTTGTCCGGCTTTAATTCCTTTAGGAATGCTGACATCGAGTTTGCGCTCTTGAGTGCTGACATGCCCATTAGCATCTTGAGTTGGCATATGCAGAGCAATCGTGCGTTTAGCCCCATTGTAGGCATCAGCTAGATCAATCAATATTTTGGCGTGATGATCTTGGCCTTTGAAGTCCATACCTTGGCGTGGGTTGCCACCACGGCCACCTTGGCGATGTCGACCTCTGCCAAAGAGTGATTCAAAGAATTCACTTTGATCACCTTCGTAGCCACCGCCAAATCCACCATGACCACCGCCAAAGTTACCATCAGAATATTCAAATCCTTCATTCCAGTTTGGTGGCGGCGTGAAGTCTTGACCATTTTTCCAATTGGCGCCCATGCGATCGTAGGCAGCACGCTTTTCTGTATCCTTGAGGACGGAATAGGCTTCGCCGACTGCTTTGAATTGTTCTTCGGCGCCAGCTTCTTTATTCACGTCTGGGTGATATTTGCGGGCTAGCTTGCGGTAAGCCGCTTTAATCTCCGCTTCGGTGGCGCCTCGTGCTACACCGAGTGTTTCGTAGTAGTCCCTGAATTTCATAATCCCAATGAATTCCTGATTAAATCAATAAGCTCAATTCTACAGTCCCCGACGGTGATTTTTGGCTTCTTTTGGGCAAAGAAAAAGCGGGCATCTTGCCCGCTAGTTGGTGATCTTCGACTGTAGCCGGGTTTAACTCATTACCCCAATTTGCCAAGGTACGAACTCATAATCTCCGAGGCCTAATAATTCGCTTTTGGAGGCCTCTCCCGAGGCTGTTCTGAGGAAGAGTTCAAATATACGTTGCCCCATCTCCTGTACTGAAACCTTGCCATCTAAGATCTCACCGCAATTGATATCCATGTCTTCGGTAAGTCGCTCATACATCGGTGTATTAGTAGCAAGCTTGATGCAAGGAGCTGGCTTTGATCCAAACATGGAGCCACGCCCCGTAGTGAACGCAATCAGGTTTGCGCCACCAGCAATTTGACCGGTTGCGGAGACAGGATCAAAACCGGGTGTATCCATAAATACAAAACCCTTAGCTGTTACTGGCTCGGCATATCGATAGACTTCCATTAAAGGTCCAGTGCCGCCTTTCATGGAGGAGCCTAGTGACTTCTCAAAAATATTAGCTAGACCGCCGATTTGATTCCCGGGACTAACTTGCCCATTGATTTGGACATCACGGCCAACAGAGTACTCATCTTTCCACCAACGAATACGTTGGATTAATTTCTCACCAATAGCCTTGCTTGCTGCTCGACGAGTGAGGGTATGTTCAACACCATAAATCTCGGGTGTTTCAGAAAGAATGCCCGTACCGCCATGGCGCGACAAAATATCAATTGCGGCGCCTAAGGCTGGGTTCGCAGTAATCGAAGAGAATCCGTCTGATCCGCCGCACTGTAAACCAACGCAGAGGTGACTTGCAGATACAGTCTGCCGCTTCACATTATTGGCTTCAGGAAGGAGTGCTTTGACAGCTTCAATTCCTGCTTCAATCGTTTTACGTGTACCACCAGTTTCTTGCATGATGAAGGTGTGCAAGGTAGAGTTTTCTTGCAGGGCTTCCTGCTCCATCAATCCTTTGAGTTGATTGCGTTCACAGCCTAGACCAATGATGAGAGCGGCAGCGAGGTTGGGGTGCTGTGCATACCCCGCCATCGTTCTACGCAGTAGTTGCATTGGCTCGCCACTCATTTCCATGCCGCAACCGATGTCATGACTAAAGGCGACGACACCATCAATATTGGGAAAGTCTTTTAAGCGTTCAGGTGTAAACCATTCTGCAATTTTATTGACGACTGTTGCAGAACAATTGACTGTAGATAGGATGCCAATGAAGTTGCGAGTACCCACTTTTCCATTGGCGCGTACGTAGCCTTGAAATGTTGCGCGCTCAGACTCTGGTAGAAGGTTGGTGGGTTTGTATTCGCTGGCATAGGCATAGTCGCGATCGAATTCACGAAACTCAGTATTGTGACTATGGACCATCGTACCAGCTTCAATATCGGCGTTGGCAAATCCCACGGTCACGTTGTATTTCAGAATAGGTTCGCCTTTAGCAATTTTCTTGGCAGCAATTTTGTAGCCTGCTGGAACCTGGCTACGGCTCGTAAAATTTTCGCTTGGCACCACTTCGCCAATTGCCACATCAACCCGAGCAACGACAATATTGTCATTAGGATGGAGGCGAATGATGGGGCCTATTAAGCGCTTTTCTGAAATCTCGATCATGGGGGTGCATTCAAGTTGATGGGTTCGTCAGTTAGAAGATCATCGTAAGACGCAAGCGGAAAATTTTTAATGACTCAGGTCAAAGATCATGACTTCAGCGTCCTTGCCGTCGCTGATGAGAAGGCTGCCCTCGCCATCTATCATCAAGGCATCGCCGCTAGACATGGGGATGCCATTGATTTGTAGCGAACCTTTCACAAGGTGGGCATAGGCTTTACGCCCTGGATCGAGCTCTAATTTCTGGTGCTGGGATCCATCAAATAGACCTGCGTACACCCTCGCATCGGCATGAATTTTTACTGCATTACCCGATCCATCTGGAGAAGCAATCAAACACAACTTTCCTTGCTTGTCTGCAGGCGGAACCGATTTTTGCTCGTAACTCGGAGGAATTTCCATCACGTTTGGCTCAATCCAAATCTGTAAGAAGTGGGTAGTTTGATCTTTAGCGTGATTGAACTCGCTGTGGGTAACACCAGTTCCAGCACTCATGCGCTGAACATCACCAGGCGGAATACCTTTGATATTGCCCATGCTGTCTTCGTGAGCTAATTCACCAGACAAAACGTAACTGATAATTTCCATATTGCGGTGGCCGTGCTTACCGAAACCCATACCTGCAGCCACCCGATCCTCGTTAATCACCCTTAAATTGCCCCACCCCATAAATTGAGGGTCGTGATACCCGGCAAAAGAGAAGGAGTGATAGCTTTTAAGCCATCCGTGGTCGGCGTAGCCACGGTCTTGAGCTTTTCTGAGGGTTAGCATGATGAAGGTCTTTTCTGAAAGGGGATAAGCCCATTATGATTAGCTTTTGACATATTTGCTGATTGGCCTTCCATGGGAAGTATCAAACAAGACATTAAAGAAACCTACTTAGGAGTCTACGAGACTGCCCAAGAAAAGTGGAGCGACTTTACCCAGTTTTTGGTAGAGGCATGGCCTATATTGGCAATCCTTTTATTGGGTTTAATGGGGGTTTGGTGGTATGCCGATCCACCACCACCAAGACATGTTGTGATGGCAACAGGGCAACTCGGAGGCTCCTACCATGCTCTAGGAGAGAAATATGCTGCCTTTTTTGAGAAAAAAGGAATCACCCTTGAGCTTTTGCCAACGAAGGGTGCTGAAGAGAACGTTGCACATTTAGTTGATCGGAAGGATCCTGTGCAAGCAGCTTTTGTACAGGCTGGTTCATTTAAACCCCATGACATTGTTGGAGTTCAATCGCTGGGGACAATATCGTACGACCCGATCTGGTTATTTTATCGAGGTACTGAGGTCAACACGAATGACTACCAGGAGATAAAAGCACGATCCCGTTACTTTCTTAACTCCAAGCTATCGGTAGGCATCAAGGGTAGTGGAACCCATGCGCAAGCAATCCAAATTCTGAAGCAAAATGGATTTGAGGAGGGCGCTAATTTTGTTTATCTTTCGGGAGCAAAAGCGGTTGAGGCTTTGCAAAAAGGCGAGATTGATGCGGCGTTTATTGTTGATGCTTACGAAGCCCCCAATGTCCAGGCTCTCTTGGCGGATCCAAACTTGCATCTATCTGCATTCCCCAGAGCGGAAGCCTATTCTCGTTTATTGCCTTATATGCAAATTCTCAAGGTTCCGGCCGGTGGATTTAGTTTGATACGCAACTTTCCTTCTAAAGATATTCAGCTGATGGCGTCAACCACCAATTTGCTGATTGATGACAGAATGCATCCAGCGCTGCAATTTTTATTCTTAGAGGCCGCTCGCGAGATTAATGGAAAAGCGACCTTCTTTTCGGAGCGCGGTGAATTTCCTGCTTTCAAAAATACGGGCCTACCGCAAAGTCCAGTCGCTTTGCATTACGAAAAAAATGGCTCTCCATTATTGATGACCTATTTGCCATTTTGGTTGGCTGAGTTAGTCAATCGCTTGATATTTGTATTTCTGCCATTCTGCGCTCTAGCTTATCCAATACTGCTGACCCTGCCAGGCTACCGTAACAAGCGTATGCGTCGGAAGATTAATCAGTTATATGGGGTCTTAAAGAATTATGAACAGGAGCTGACTAATAACTATCAGCCGGAAACGAAAGACGAATACCTCAAGAAATTGGATCTACTGGAGTATCAAGCCCTTCAGCTAAAGGTTTCAAAGAATATGGCTGGCGATTACTATGCCTTGCGTACCAGCATTGACTATGTCCGCAACTGCTTGAATCGGGGTGTGCATCCTTATCAATTTGAAGATGAGAATGGTGGCGTATAGTTTGCTAATACCAATTTAATATGCAACGCTTATGAAACCATACGATCACCCATCTCGAAAACAGTTACACGAAGAGGTGCATGCCAGGCCGCCTATTGCGCTCTGGCCAAATGAGAGGGTGCTATCCCAATCTTTCTTACTTGATGCAGATTCTCGTCAGTCTCAGATTAAGTGGATTCAAAAACTTAGTGCCGCATTGGGCATCCCCAATGATGGTGAGCAAGATCACTCTTTCAAGATGCTTACTCTGGCGCCCGAGCCAGAGAGGGTGCTGATTAAGTGGGAGTTACATGGCGAGTTTGCAACTATTGCAGCTATTGTGCATAACCCGGTAAAAATTTCTGGGCCACTGCTAGATTCTCGCCTCGCCCTGGAGAAGAGTTTGGATATCTTGTTTCGCGGTCTGGGCTGTCCAACCATTGTTGAGGCAGGCGGCGAAAGAATTTCTGCTTTAGATCTGGCATTTGAGCATCGCCCTTTGTTTGCAGAGGCTCAAGAGGTATCTGCTATTTTTAGTGGACATACCGTATTGGGTAGCTACATTCTTTCAAGTAAGAAGGCGCAGCTTTGGACGGACTTGTATTTGGATGAGGATGGCTATATTTCTTACTTCATTCCGCATGATATTTTGGGCTCACGACAGGCTGGTCGCGTAGCACGTGCAATCGCTGAAGCTGAAACCTATCGAATGGCAGCCATGATTGCTTTCCCAGTAGCCAAGAGTCTCTCTATGCCGCTCAGAAATGCGGAGTCAGAATTAGCAGATTTATCTCAAAATATTTCTCAACTACAAACTGAGTCAGGTGTGCATACAGAAAAAGATGGCCAGTTTTTAGGCGAACTTTCTCATTTGGCCTCAAGAGCGGAGCAGTGGATATCGGGGTATGGCTTGCGCTTTACTGCTGCTGAGGCCTATAGCCAATTGCTGAGTAAAAACTTATACGAGCTGGCGGAGTCTCCGATTCCGGGCGTGCAATCCCTCTCGGAGTTTATGGATCGACGTTTTCAGCCTGCTATGGGCACCTGTATTTGGACTCAGCGTAGATTGAAAGAATTGTCTGATCGCATCTCGAGAACAACACAGACTCTGCGAACTCGCATTGAGTTTGTAAATGAAGAGCAGACGCAAAAATTGCTCGCTAGTATGGACCAGCGTGCACGTCTGCAATTGCGTTTACAGGAAACTGTTGAGAGCCTATCAGTTCTAGTGTTGACTTACTATGCCGTGAGCTTATTGGCCTATGTTGCCAAAGGCGGCAAAGAGGCCGGCTTTGCTATTCATCCAGAAATTGTTGCTGCAATTGCTGCCCCAGTGGTAGCGGTTATCTTCCTGTTTATTAGCAAGCGACGACGCAAGAAAATTGTTGAGATGGGTAAATCTCTGTAGACATTAAAAAAGAGGCCGAGGCCTCTTTTTTTAATTAATGCAAATACTGCTTAACCCAGGCTATCAGCCCAGATGTTATGTGCCCAACCCCATGCATAGACCCCCTCAAGAGTGGATGGGGCTGGTGATAGACCTCCTGCTCCATGGACAGGCTCAAAGGTGTTTTTAGCGGCACTATATTGATGAACGCTAGCAACGTGAACCACTTCGCGATCATTTACAAAGCTGTAGCAAGTATTCGTCAGAACTGGTGCTGGATTCACTTCCCAGCCACTCAATTCTGCAACGATAGCTGCAGCTGCAACTTTCGCATGTTGGTTAGCCATATGACCGGATTTCGGCATTGCTGGTGCAATCTGAATGGAGTCACCCAATACGTGAATATCTTTGCGTGCAGTTGACTCAAAGTTTAGGAAGTTGACATTCACCCAGCGGCCATTGGAATTGGCTAAGCCAGTTTTAATAGCGATTTCACCAGCGGACATTTGTGGGAGAACGTTCAATACATCAGCCTTCACATCATCCTCAACTTCGAGCTTGAGCGTTTTGGTTTTTGCATCAACGCCAACTACATTGCTCTTTGGTCGGTACTCAATGATTCCAGCATACTGTTCAGCCCAAACTTTCTTGAACAAAGCGCCTTTGGATGTAACGTCTTGATTGGCATCCAAAATGACGACTTTGCCTTTAGGGTTGTGGGTCTTGAGGTAGTTGGCAACCTGGCAGGCGCGCTCATAAGGCCCAGGAGGGCAGCGATATGGAGCCTCTGGAATGCTAATGGCAAAGGTACCGCCTTCACGCATAGCAGCAATTTGCTTGTGCAAGGCTACAGTTTCTGGTCCAGCTTTCCAGGCTTGGAGAGTGACGCCATCCTTATTGGCTTGCGCAAGACCCTCAACGCTCTTGAAATTCAGTGAAACACCGGGAGACACAATCGCTTTGTCGTAACGCAAAGTTTTACCTGAGGCGAGCGTAACTGTTTTCTTATCTGGATCAATGCTGCTGACACTGTCTTGAATAATCTTGATGCCATGACGCTTGCTGAGGGTGTCATATGGTGATGTGATTTCAGCTAAAGTGCGCGAGCCACCAATAACCAAATTGGACATTGGGCAGGAAACAAATGCGGTATTAGGTTCAATCAGAGTTACTCGTGCAGTGTTATTGGAGAACAAGCGCAAATATTTAGCAGCAGTGGCGCCACCATATCCACCGCCAATAACTAAGATTTCTGCTTTTTGTAAATTTGCTGCTTTTGTTGGGCTTGAAAGACCTGCAAGTAGACCTACTGCTGCAGCGCTCTGACCTATAAAATGTCGACGATCCATGGCGCCTCCTTATTGTTTCTTGCCAAGTTGATTGGCAATAGTGGTGAGTTGTTCGTCTGTATAACCTTTAGCAAGTTGCGGCATGATGGTGCCTTCGCGTGCGCCAGACTTAAATGCTTTCAATTGGGTCAGCATTTGTTCGCTTGTTAAGGTATTGATTAGTGGCATGCCGCTATCAACTACACCTTTACCATCCGTACCGTGACAATTGGCGCAAGTTGCAGCGAGGCCGCGTTTATATAGTTGGTCGGCGGTTTGTGCGAAGCTGAGCCCGCTCCACTGGCTTAAGCCAATGAGGGCGCTAGCCACCAAAATGGGTTTTAAATACTTCACTTGCATGGGGATAATCTCCGTCTTACATACAGCTGTTCTTAGGATGATGCTGATTGACTCTATCTTAATCAGATAGGGATGGGATTGGTGGTTTTACTTGGATTGATTTTCAATATGCTCAGAACCAAAAACAAGGGTACTGCCGATGATGGTTTTTTAGCCTTCACCCTCAAGACCTATAAACTAGCGGTATGCGTGGCTCCTTTACTTACCGAAATGCAATCTTCATCCTACTTGTAGGTGTATTTACCTACCTGTATGGTTTGGATAGTCGTTTTGCCCCAAAGAATGGGGATGAATATCCCTATATGCACATCGTCCGGATGACTGCTGATGCTGGAGCCTGGTTACCCCTCCAATCCGAGATGGACGGCATTAAAAATACCAAGCCACCTTTGGTATTTTGGGAGGGTATTGCAAGTACTGGGTGGGGAAGTGACTGGACGCTCTTGGCGCTGCGTTGGCCTAGCGTTTTATATACCGGCCTAACGGCATTGTTCTTATTTCTGGCGGTAGCTCGGTTTAGCGGAAAAAAACAGACTGGTTTACTGGCGGCTTTGGTATGGCTCTCGTTTTTTGCCACCTATCGATATGGCCGACCATTTTTGACGGATCCTCCCGAAGTATTTTGGTTGAGCCTGCCATTCTTTGCACCGCTCTACTGGGGTAGGACCGCATTTGAATCCAAGCTATTTTTTCCGCTATTCGCAGGCGCCTGCTTTGGTATGGCTTTACTGTCAAAGTCTTTTGCCTACATTGCTCCTGCCACATTTGCCTTGGGCTTGTTTTACTGGCGCTGGCGTGAGTGGAGTATTCCGAAGGTCTTATTGCAAGACTTATATAAAGTGATTTTGATTGCTGTTCTGGCTTTAGGCGTATTTGCACTTTGGTTTTTGCTAGACCCATTTCCGGAGGCGGTCTGGAAAGAATTTGTTTTGGGTGAGAATGCCGGCAAGTTTGAGGCGCGTAGCTCTAACTACCTTTTGGATCTGGTGCGCGGCGGCGACAGTATTTGGATGTTGGCTCTAACCACCTTAGCCAATGCTGGGCTATTTACTTTTGTATTGATCTCAACATTGGTTCAATCTTGGAGACAACGGCGTTTCATATCGCTTGAGGAAGGCTTATTACTGCTTTTAGTATTGGCATTCTTCATCGTATTTAGTTTGCCAAGTCAGCGCTCCGGCCGCTATCTATTGCCAGTGATGCCAGCCTTTGCTGCCCTAATTGCGATGCACTGGGATCGATTGCCTTTATGGGGATTCCGAATTGCATTGCTACTGCAGTTGATATTACTTTCTGCTCTTGCTTGGGTTGGCGGAAATTTGCAGCTATCGAATTTTTTGGGTCAACCTGGTATCTGGAATTACTCACCGTGGCATTGGGTCTTTATGGGGCTTGCAATCGCTCTTGTGTTGCTGGGTATATTCCACCGAGAGCGCAGCAAGCCAATTGCTTTGGCGGGCTGCTTTGTTTGCTACTGTGCACTCACTAGTAGCTTGGCTCCGCTGGAAGGAGCCTTGGGTCGTTATTCGCAAGCCACTATCCAGGAAGTTGTCGGGCAAGATGTTTGGGTACCTTGCGACTATCGGGCCAAGGATGAGGAGTATCGACTCTTATTGCCGGGCGCAATATTGCATGGCTATTTAGCGAAAGATGCTAACCAAATCGATTTATTGAGTAGTACTTACCCATTGGTAGCGCTGCAATCGCCGATCGGCGTAGAGCCCGAGCTTTGTGACTCTTGCAAGATTGTGGGCAAACGCATGGAGATGCGAGCCCGTCACTCTGATGCGGAGATTCAGGCGATACTCAAAGGTCATATTGGAGAGCACCTATTTGTGAATGAATATTTAATTTCTACACCCGCAACAATTGCGTTGCCAGTGGTGGGTAAGGATGCTTGTCGATGAGTCGTGTAATTGCTTTCTGTTTTTTATTGCTTGCCTCTGTATTGGCTTACCTTCACATTGACAGTCGTCCAGTGTGGGCGCCGTTTGCTAGCACCTATCCAGTCGATAGCGTAAATCAGCTAGATGATTCCCCTGAGCCACCTGAAAGCAATAAACCAGCAAAGACTTTAAAAAATGCTGTGCCAGTCAAACCAGCGCAACCCAGTTTGCGGATGGACTGGTTACCCGATACCGGGGCTCCATCAGTCCATGCTGCATCTTTAATCGCACTGAAGGATGGCGGGGTGAGAGCTTTCTGGTTTGCGGGAAGCCGAGAGGGCGCGCCGGATGTAGTTATCAATACAGCTGTCTTTGATCCGCAGGCGTCTAGATGGAGCGCTCCGATAGTTGTAATGGATCGAGTCGGTGCAGAAAAAGGTTTGTCCCGCTACATTGCTAAATTGGGTAACCCTGTTCCAGCAAGAATGGCTGATGGTCGCATGCAGTTATTTTTTGTCACTGTTTCTATTGGTGGTTGGGCAGGTAGCTCCATTTCATCGGTGATCTCAGATGATGAGGGTTTAACTTGGGGACGACCACAACGACTTATTAGTTCGCCATTAATTAATCTGAGCACCTTGGTTAAGTCTCCAGCAATTTCATTTGCAGATGGACGTCTCGGTCTACCGGCATATCACGAGTGGATTGGCCGCTTTGGCGAGTTCCTCAGAATTGATGCAAGTCAGGTGATTGATAAGCGACGTATGAGTTCTGGCAGGGGCGCGATTCAGCCCGTAGTCTTTAGTGATGGACCACAAGATGCAAGCGCTTTTTTCCGCCAAACTCGGTCAAGTTCTCAGCCAAAGCAAATCCCCGTAAGTGAAACCAAGGATGCTGGACAGTCTTGGGTGGTAACAAAAGATCTCGAGATTCCAAATCCGAACTCTGCTCTTGCTGCGCTAACTTTAGCTAATGGTACGAGATTGATGGTTCTCAATAATATTGAGGCAGGTCGCTATCGTTTGGTGATGGTAATGCGTGAATCCAATTCTGCTCAATGGCAGGTAATGCAAGTGCTTGAAGATGATGAGTCTTTAGCTAATGATCAGCGTCGAGAGTTTTCTTATCCATACTTAATTTCTACCAATGGTGAAGATGCGCATCTAGCCTATACCTGGGATAGGAAAAAGATTAGGCATGTTTACTTTCCGGCCGCCTGGTTTAAGCATGCCGTAAGCAGTATTAAACAGAAGGAAGCGCAATGATTACCTCCTATTTGCAGCCCATTGCTTTACTGGAGATGTCACTTACTTGCGCGGTAGCGCTCATTGTTCTTTTGCAGCAGCTAAGCTCAAAAGAGATTCCATTTGCAGTGCGCATTGTCTTGGCTCTGCTATTGATCAACTTGTTTTTCTGGCCACTAGGAATGTCATTGGAATTACCTCTATCCGCCTATGTGCGCGGCGTTACTGGTGATCTCAGTATTGTGACAATGCTCTTGTTGTGGAGCTCTATACTTCCTTCTGTTAAAAAGACGCCGCTTGGATTTAAAGTACCGCTAGCACTAATTGCAATTGCGTTTTATCCCTTGGCCCTTGGCTTTGGCATGATGGATCCTTACGCATGGGGCTATGGCTCTATTGGCTTCTTGATTGCTGTCGTCCTATTCGCCATTGTTTGCGGTCTCGCTGGTTGGACTAAGGGTGTTTGGATCCTTTCTTTTGCGATTATTGCCTGGGCAGCGCATTGGCATGAATCAGCAAATCTTTGGGACTATCTCTTGGATCCTTTCTTGGCTATATGGGCTTTGTTTGCCATTCCTAGCACGATCTATCTTAAGCGTCGTGAGAAGGCGCAGTCGGGCTACCTCTTTAGAGCGGGCTGATTATTGCCGCTTAATTTACCTAGTGAATTTTAGGTAACAAAAAAGCCAGCAGATTGAACTGACCCCCAGTAGTTGGACAGTTTAGTTAGGTTAGCACGAGGGATTGAGTTCGGTATTGCACTGGGCTCAATCCCTTTAGTTTTTGTTTGATCCGATCATGGTTGTAGTAGTGGATATATTCCTCTAGTTCCGCCTTAAATGATGCGATGGTCTCAAACTTCTTTTGGTAAAAGA
>CANGNV010000020.1 GCA_947455485.1 Burkholderiaceae bacterium
GCAATTGGAGAGTTGGAGATCCACATCTTAGAGCCGGTAAGTGAGAATCCACCGGGAACCTTTTTCGCTCTCGTGATCATTCCACCTGCATCAGAACCATAGTTAGGCTCTGTCAATCCAAAGCAACCAATCCATTCGCCGGTAGCTAATTTGGGAAGGTATTTCTGTTTTTGGGCTTCGCTACCAAATTCATTAATAGGCACCATGACTAAGGAGGACTGCACACTCATCATGGAGCGGTAGCCAGAATCCACACGTTCAATTTCGCGGGCAATTAATCCGTAAGAAACATAATTGAGATTTGCGCCACCGTATTGCTCGGGAATAGTGATTCCCAAAAGACCTAATTCACCCATTTCACGGAAGATTGCCGGGTCAGTTGTTTCATTGCGATAGGCATCATGAATACGCGGCATTAGACGGCCTTGAGCATATTCGGCGGCAGCATCGCGCACCATGCGCTCGTCTTCTGTTAATTGGGTGTCGAGGAGTAGGGGGTCTGCCCAGTTAAAACTAGCTTTACTCATGATTCTTAGTCGTCCTATCTTGGTTTTTGATATGCACCCTGTGAATTTCCAGGAATGCAGATATTCTTGTTTCTATTATCCATTTTTCTAGACTTATGGACGCACCAAGACGTCACCATCGTTATTACGACCTGATATTGACAGCCTTTGTCGTGGTCCTGCTGTGCTCGAACTTTATCGGCGCCGGTAAGGCTGCATCTTTACATCTGCCATATTTTGGTAATGTGACCTTTGGGGCCGGGATTCTCTTTTTCCCGATTGCCTATTTCTTTGGCGACATTTTGACCGAAGTGTATGGCTACGCCTATGATCGCCGAGCAGTTTGGGCCGGTTTTGCAGCTCTGGCCTTTGCGGCAATCATGGCTCAACTGGTCATTGCTTTGCCTGTAGCGCCTGGATCCTATATGGCTAATTATCAACAGGGCATGGAAACAGTATTTGGTAACTCATGGCGAGTTGCCCTTGCCTCAATGATTGCTTTTTGGTGCGGTAGTTTTGTTAATAGCTATACCCTCGCCAAAATGAAGATTTTGACCCAGGGGCGCTTTCTGTGGATGCGTACGATTGGGTCTACAGCCAGCGGGGAACTGGTGGATTCATCCCTGTTCTATATGCTGGCTTTTTACGGGCTCTGGCCACTTAATGAGGTCTTAGCTGTCGCAGCCTCTCAATATGTCCTCAAGACCTCCTGGGAGATTCTAGCGACCCCTTTAACGTACTGGGTGGTGGGTTTTCTGAAGCGCAAGGAAAACCAGGATCACTATGACATCCATACTGATTTCACGCCATTTAAGCTAAAAGTCTAATTTACGGCTTTTTTAGGCGCAAACCGTTAAAATAACGGTCTTCGATGCAAAACCTGCATCCGCACCCTCGTATTTGACCTATCAGAAAGTAAGAACACATCCGTGCTGTCAGCATCTAATATCACTATGCAGTTTGGGGCAAAACCCCTGTTTGAAAATATCTCCGTTAAGTTTGGCGGCGGTAATCGCTATGGCCTGATCGGCGCCAACGGTTGCGGTAAATCCACCTTCATGAAGATTTTGGGTGGGGAGCTTGAGCCAACAAGCGGAAACGTGAGCTTGGATCCCGGTATTCGTTTGGGTAAGTTGCGCCAAGATCAGTTTGCATATGAAGATGTGCGCGTACTTGATGTGGTGATGATGGGTCACGAAGAGATGTGGAAGGCTGCAGCTGAACGCGATGCTATTTACGCCAACGCAGATGCGACCGATGAAGATTACATGAAGGCTGCTGAGCTCGAAGGTAAATATGCTGAATACGGTGGCTATACCGCAGAGGCAAAAGCAGGGGAGTTGTTGTTAGGTATTGGTATTCCAATTGAGCAACACAATGGCCCAATGAGTGCAGTGGCACCAGGCTGGAAGTTGCGCGTATTGTTGGCCCAAGCCTTGTTCTCTGATCCAGATGTACTGCTGCTGGATGAGCCAACCAATAACTTGGATATTCACTCCATTCATTGGCTTGAAGATATTCTTAATCAAATTAAGAGCACGATTGTCATCATTTCCCATGATCGACACTTCCTTAATGAAGTGTGTACTCATATGGCTGACATGGACTTTGGAACACTGAAGGTATACCCGGGAAATTACGACTCATACATGCTGGCATCGGTTCAGGCAAGAACACAGCAGCTGAGCAATAACGTTAAAGCTAAAGAAAAAATTGCTGAATTAGCGGCTTTCGTAGCCCGATTCTCTGCAAATGCATCGAAGGCGCGTCAGGCTACTTCACGTCAAAAGCAGTTAGAGAAAATTGAGATTGTTGAAGTAAAACCTTCTTCGCGCCAGAATCCATTTATTCGTTTTGAATCTGAGAAGAAGTTGCACAACATGGCTGTTGAGTGCAATGCATTGACTAAAGCCTATGACCGCACGATCTTCAAAAACTTTAAACTAGGCGTTCGTGCCGGTGAAAAGATTGCCATCATTGGACAAAATGGTGCTGGTAAGACAACACTATTAAAAACTATCTTGAGCAAACGCTTTGATGGAATTGCTGCTGACAGTGGGGATGTGAAGTGGGCAGAAAATGCCTATGTAGGCGTAATGCCTCAGGACAATACTGAGATGTTCGCAAAAGACGAATTGCTCATGGATTGGATGAATAACTGGCGCAATACTGGCGACGATGATCAAGTGATTCGTGGCACATTGGGACGCTTGCTATTCTCAGGTGATGATATTGGCAAGTCCGTCAAAGTGCTATCTGGTGGTGAAAAGGGCAGAATGATTTGGGGCAAATTGATGCTTCAAAAATATAACGTTCTCGCAATGGATGAGCCAACCAACCACATGGATATGGAATCAATTGAGAGCTTGCAGATCGCTCTTGAGAAATACGAAGGCACTTTAATTTTCGTATCCCATGACCGCGAGTTTGTTTCTGCTTTGGCTAATCGCATCCTCGAGGTGAAGATGGATGGAACAATTGCCGACTACTCCGGAACTTATGAAGAGTATTTGCGTAGCCAAGCTTTAGCTGGCTAAGTATTTTCTTTGGCTTGACGCTGGAATCGCATTGCAGTGCCATCGGCACGGATGCGTTTCCAGACCGAATCTTTTTCTTCCTGACTAAAAAATACCCAATTGCTGACCTCGCCTAGAGTGCGTCCACAGCCCTGACAGATTTCGTCATACAGAGTTGTACAAACTCCAATGCAGGGTGAGTCAGAGGCATCATCACCAACCGCTAAGGAATTGGCTCCTGCTTGCTCTGGTGGGTTGTTGGAAGAAGTCATGGCAGTACTTTAGACGATTTCAGAGGAATGCGTTGCTCGAGCTCATCGATATATGCCGCCATACCTTCATGTTCACGCTCTAAGAAGCGCTTCACCGCATTGGAGAAGCCAGCATCTTCAATCCAATGAGCTGATTGCAGGGTAGTAGGTAAAAAACCTCTGGCCATCTTGTGTTCGCCCTGAGCGCCACCTTCAAATATCTCAATACCCTCCTTGATGCAGTATTCAATGGATTGGTAGTAGGCCAATTCAAAATGCAGGCATGGAATATGTTCTATAGCACCCCAATAGCGACCATATGCTTTTGAAGTCAAACGATCAACTACAAGCAATGATGATGCAATGGGCATGTCATTCTGTGAAGCAATAATGAGGTGAAAGTTCTCGGGCATGGTGTTGCCAAGCAGCTGAATGCATTCTTCCGTTAAGTAGGGTGAAGAACGGTGCTCGATATAGGTGTTTTCATAACAGCGATAGAAAAAAGCCCAATCATCTGCGGTGGCAATTGACCCGGGAATATGGCGATAGCTAATTTGATGACCCTCTACGGCAGCACGTTCGCGTCGAATATTCTTACGGCGCTTCATCGTTAAGTCGGCAAGAAAGTGTTCAAAATCTTGGTACCCGGTGTTGTGCCAATGAAACTGCACAGAGTCGCGCAGCATGAATCCCTGTTTCTTGAGTGCATCAAGTTCGCCAATCTCTGGGAAGAGGACATGTGCAGAGGAGAGTGCATTTTGCGTTACGAGTGATTTCAAGCCCGAGACTAGAGCCTCTTGAATGGCGTTTTTATCTGCATTTGACGATACAAGCAATCTTGGCCCTCGAACGGGCGTAAATGGAATGGCAGATAGCGCCTTAGGGAAGTAAGGCATGCCGTTCTGTTCATAAGCCTGGGCCCATGCCCAATCAAAAACAAACTCCCCGTAGGAGTGTTGCTTGAGGTAAAGGGGCATTACTCCAAGAAGTCTGGAGTTTGAGTCCTCGACTAAAAGGTGGGCTATTTGCCAGCCAGTATTGCCGCCCACACATCCAGTTACCTCTAAAGCATTTAGGAATGCATGCCTTAAGAATGGTCCAGCATCTGGCGAAAGTAGCGCATTCCAGTCGTCCTCAGCAATTTCTGAAAGGCTTTGAATTACCCGTAGTTGGAGGGCATCTTGTTTCAATTGAAAAAGTGAATCAGTGTTGAATTAACTCAATCTTGTAACCATCCGGATCAGTAACAAATGCGATGATGGTGTCACCACCCATTACTGGACCCGCTTCACGAGTCACGTTGCCACCTGAGGCCTTAATCTTCTCGCATGCAGCATAAGCATCAGGAACACTGATTGCAATGTGGCCATAAGCAGTACCCAAGTCATAGCTATCAACACCATGGTTATAGGTCAGCTCGATCTCAGATTGTCCATCTGCATTTCCTTTACCGAAGCCTACAAATGCCAAAGAATATTTCTGCTCTGGACGCTCGGTTGTACGAAGCAGGTTCATTCCTAATACTTTGGTATAGAAATCAATCGAGCGAGTCATATTGCCGACTCTAAGCATGGTGTGAAGGATCATCATTCTTTGAATATAAAGGTAAATATAGTTTTTCGTTGAGCATGAAAAAACCCAGGATATTGGCCTGGGTTTGTGAGTTGAGGGCAGTCTTGCTTTACTGAATCTTTGCCTTAGCACGCAGCTTTTGCATTAATTCGGAAAATTTAGCTTTTTGCCAATTTTGGTCTGCGGTGATCATTTGCTTGAGCTGGTCTTTAATTTCTTCCATGCTAGGCGCCTTCACGTCGCGTACGTCATCCAATTTAATAATGTGCCAGCCAAATTGAGTTTTGACCGGCTTGTCAGTAACTTGACCTTTTTTCAGCTGGACCATCGCTTTTGAAAATTCAGGTACGAGTGATTTGTCGCCAACCCAACCGAGATCACCACCATTAGGAGCGGATCCAGGATCCTTTGACTTCTCTTTAGCAATTTGCTCAAAGTTTCCGCCAGCTTTAATTTGAGCCGTTATCGCTTTCGCATCAGCTTCTTTTTCAACCAGAATATGTTCAACATGATATTCCTTGCCGGTGTACTGACCCTTTACTTGTTCATAAGCAGCTTTCAGCTCCGACTCAGCAACACCTTCTTTTGCAATGTAATCTTCAAATACAGCGGCAATCAAAATACCCATTTTGGATTGCTCAAGCTGCTCGCGAACTGACTCTTTTTGCGTTACGCCACGATTATTGGCCTCTTGCAAAATGAGCTCACGCGTGACGAGCATTTCTCTTGCTTGATCTCGCACTTGCGGGTTATCGGGTTGATTCGATTTTTGGACCAATTTATCGAGTTGCGCTTTAGGAATTGCCTTGCCATTAACGATGGCAGCATTTTGCGCATAAACAGCTGTTGACAGAAGGGCAGCGCTAAATGCGCTGATAGTCAGAATTTGGCGTGTGTTCAACATGTGTTGGGAAATATAAGTGTGTGTAAAAGAGAAATCTTAATGCAATCTGGGGCTAATTGGTGCTTTCACTAGGTGTGAATGCAAGGATGGTGAGCGCATGTATAGCAGCAGGGAAGTGCTTATTTAAGGCGGCATAGATAGCTCTATGGCGTGCTACCTTGCTCATTCCCTCGAATTCTGGGGCTACGATGGTGAGCTTAAAGTGCCCGCCACCAGAAGCTGCTCCAGCGTGACCTGCATGGAGGTGGCTTTCATCTTCAATATTCAACTGGGTTAACTGAAAGGCTGACCTTAGATCTGCCTCAAATAATGCAATTCGATCTTGATTGATGCTCATTCTGCAGGGTGCTCCATGTGGCGGCTGAGCCAGACACCTTGAAGGATGACGAAAATCACTAGCAATCCTGTGCTGCCAAATAGCTTGAAGTTGACCCAAGTTTCTTCTGAATATTCAAAGGCGATATAGAGGTTGAGGGCACCCATAAAAAAGAAGAATGTTGCCCAAGCCATATTTACTTGATGCCATACAGATTTGGAGCTGTGCTCTTTGAGGGTAATCTGCTTACCCATCAACACTTGAATCCAATTCTTTTGGAAGAATTGAGCGCTAATAAATAGGACGCCAGCAAATAACCAGTAAAGAGCAGTTGGTTTCAGTTGAATAAAAGTTTTGTCATGCAAAAAAATTGTTAGGCTGCCAAAAACCAGAATCATGACCAGGCTGACCCATTGCATTGCATCTATTTTGCGATGGCGGTAGTACACCCACAATATTTGACCGATGGTGGCAACCATGGCTACGATAGTTGCGGTGTAGATATCACCAAATTTAAAGGCAATAAAAAAGAGGATGATCGGGAATAGGTCGAATAGAAATTTCATGCAGTGATTATCCAGCTATTTGAGAATTATTTTGCATTATTGGGGGTAGCATTCTCAGAAGGTTCAAATTTCAAGGAGGCTGAATTAATGCAGTAGCGAAGTCCTGTAGGTTGGGGCCCGTCATCAAACACATGGCCTAAATGGGCATCGCAGTTGCTACAGCGCACTTCAGTGCGAATCATTCCATGTGAGCCATCCCGAATTTCAGTTATTGCCGCATTGTTTTCTGGTGCGTTATAGCTGGGCCAGCCGCAACCAGCATCAAACTTGGTTGAGGATTGAAATAATGGCGTGTCACAACAGATGCAGCGATATTGACCGGCAGTCCAATGATCCCAGTACTCACCAGTAAAAGGCCTCTCAGTGGCAGCCTCACGCGTTACGCGATACTGAATATCGCTGAGTGTATTTTTATATTCTTGATTTGTCTTCTTGGTCATAGTGTTTAACGTAATTGGTTATGAGGAGCAGCTAACTGCAATTCGTTGCATATCCACAGGCGGTGGTTTTGAATAATGCTCAAACGCTACCTGTTCATCAAATGGATACATGAGCATCTCATGCAATCTTTGAACTTCAGAAAAATCATCCAGCTGCGCTTTTTCAATAGCGGCTTGGGCTAAATGATTGCGTAGGATGTACTTTGGATTAACTTGGTTCATAAGACCTTTTCTTTCTTCATCAATTGAGGTCTCAGATTGCAGTCTATTAATGTAATCAGCAAACCATTGATCAATGTTTGCGCGATCGACAAATTCATTTCTCTGCAAAATCTCTACAGGCTTGGAGTCTTTCTTGAGGTTGCTGAGGCCGCGAAAGAAATTGGTAAAATCCACCTTTGAGTCATGCATTGCCTGCAGAAGACGCTCAATTAATGCAGTGTCACCATCTTCCTTAGACTTTAAGCCTAATTTAGAGCGAAATAGCCGTTGCCACTCATTCGCATAAATGACTGGAAATTCCTCTAGTGCGGTTCGGAGAAGATCTTGAGACTCTTCTGCGGAATGCTCTAGTTCTAGTAAGGGGAGCATTGCGCTGGCAAGGCAGGCCATATTCCAATGCATTACTTGAGGTTGTCGGTGGTAGGCATATCGACCACCATGATCGCTATGGTTGCAGATATGATCAATTTCAAAGTGATCTAAAAAGCCAAAAGGGCCGTAGTCGATAGTAAGTCCGAGGACACTAATATTGTCGCTGTTTAAAACGCCGTGACAGAATCCAACAGATTGCCACTGTGCAACTAATTTAGCATTGCGAGCACTAATCTCTTTGAATAATTTTAGGTACGGATCTTCGCTAGCAAGACACTCTGGATAGAATTCAGCAATCAGCAGATCCGCCAATTCTTTCAGACGCACAATATTTTGCAATGATGCAAAGTGCTCAAAGTGCCCAACACGTATAAAGCTTGGGGCAACGCGGGAACATACCGCAGCGGTTTCCATGGTTTCTCGCCTAACAGCTTGCTTTGATCCTACCAAGGCAAGAGCTCGACTGGTAGGAATGCCAAGAGCATGCATTGCTTCACTGCACAGGAACTCGCGAATGGAGGATCTCAGGACCGCTCTGCCATCACCCATTCTGGAATAGTGAGTTCTACCAGCACCTTTTAATTGGAGCTCAAGATTATTGATATCCCCAAGTAAGATGGCTCGACCATCACCTAGCTGTCCCGCCCACGAGCCAAACTGATAGCCGCTATATGCTGTAGAGATTGGGTTTAGAAATGTGAGTGGCCCAACATTAAGTTGATTTCCTGCCAGCACATTTAGCCACTCAGGATCTTTAGGTAGGCCGTTACCCCCAAGTTCCAGGTCTATTAGCCTGGCGACAGAGGGGGAGAATGCCACCCAATAGGGATTTGGTAGGGGGGTAGGTGGGGTTGGCTGACAAACATCATCACCACGAAGTTTAAAAGGCATGTTTTGTATTCTATGGGTAATTCACAAGCGTCGCAGAAGCCTCTAAAATGACCCTATGACAAATAAAGTACAACTGAATGCGGCAACTCAGCTTGCCAATCTGGGTGAAGAGCTCAATGTCCCCTTTTTAAAACTTCTTGGTGTGCGCCTCATTAGCGCCGAAATGGGTAAAGGCGAAATACTCCTAGCCCTTAAGCCTGAGCATACCAATACGTGGGACGTAGCCCATGGCGGTGTATTGCTCACCCTCATGGACGTTGCTATGGCTGTAGCTGCGCGTTCCAGCGATCCTAGCGATCGTAGTGTTGTAACGGTGGAGATGAAAAATAATTTTATGCAGGCTGCCAATGGCATCTTGAGGGTAAAAGCAGATACTGTGAGACGTACCGCTACGATGGCTTTTTGTGAGTCTAAGCTCTATAACGATCAAGGTGAAATCTGCTGTATGGCAACAGGTACTTTCCAATTTTTAAAACGACTCGCCACTAAAGATGCAAATGGTGAGCGAGTAGTAAACGAGGACTCGCGTCAGAAGTAATGCTTTATGTTGTGATCTCTTAAACGGAGAGGTTTGATCCTGGGGCTGCGCTGAGCTCTCCAGTAACAACATCGTGGCCCACGGTGCCATTTGCATCAAATCGTCTTTCCACCATTTCAAACTGACCATCCTTGCGAACACGTAAGATGGTGCTAGAACGCGTGCCATAAGAGGGTGTCTTAATAAAAGCTGCTGATAAGGCTTTCTCCCAATCTGGGTTCACACCAGTGCTCGGCAACTCTTGGGCGCTTGCTTCGTGTGTATCTGCTAGTACACGTAAATAGTTATCTGCATTTTTAAGTTGCCCACTATCCATAGCCAGGGTTTGAGCAAACGCAGCTACTCGATGATTCACTTTAGGCCAAGGCGTATCCAGCATGGCATTGGAGAGGCCATAGACTCCAGGGCTTAAAGCTTGTTCGGGAAAAACTTTTCGTGGGCGAATGTTTTGACCCATCATGAGTCGATTACTAACCCAGTGCATCTCAGCATTCTCTGGATCGCTAAGATCAGCCATCAATAGATTAAAGCCGTTGTATTGCTCAAACCGTTTCGCATTCTCTTGAATGTAGGCATGGGGTTTGTGATGGCCTGTCAGATAACGTAGGCTGAGCTCTCCGCGGGTTCTTGCGTCAGGATTTTTTTCACTCGGCGCCCTAACATTGGTCAGTGCTGCAAAGCGGCCTGTCTTAGTAAAGCCAAGCCATGTACCGGGACTCCCCAATACATCGGCTCTATCTTTTCCTGCCAAAACATGTGGGTGTTCTGACCACCACCCCATTGGATCTGTATCACGCTCATAAAATTCATCTCGATTCGCCGCTACAACCAGAGGGTAGTCTGGGTGTGATTTCCAGGCGAAGAGAATTAGGCACATAACAAAATAATTAGGGTGGTAGTGAAATTAAATTTCAATTAGAGGGTAGGGAAGTTGGTCTATTTTTAACACAGGACCATTGCTCATGGCTAGGTGGATTTGTCCCGACTCAAGAGCGTCTAACTTACACTCCACCTGAAGATCTATGAGGTCGGGATGGTTTGGGTTACCAGCCCCTAGAACCACCATGCCACATGGCTGACTAGGATCATCTTCATGAAATAATTCCACACCAGGCTTAGCGAGATCTAAGGTGGGTTCACTTACTTCAGTATGTGCGAGTTGCAGTCTGCGCTTTACTACACCACGATATTGGCTGCGGGCAACAATTTCTTGACCCGGGTAGCAACCTTTTTTGAAATCTACGCCAGCAACAGATTCAAAATTAATCATCTGCGGAACAAACTGTTCTTGAGTGGCCAACACAATACGCGGAATTGCACTCAACACCTCTAAAGAATTCCACTGCATGAGGGCGACCTCATCAGCTGAGGATGTATTGGCATCTGACTTTCTTTTTGCAATCAGAGTGCGTTGAAATGATTGCCCCTGTGTAAGCACATCAGGCATTCGCAATGCGAGAGCTTCATTGGGCAGTTCGGTCGATTGCTCGCCCTGCGAGCTTTGATAGGAGCCAAATACGTCCCAATCATTTGAAACATCTAGAACTTTTACCTTTGAGCGCAGAACGTACATTGCCAATCGTTTGGCGGTGCTGGCTGCGATATCTCTGGAGATGAAAAGAGCAAAACGATCATCAGAATCGGCTGACTCTGGGAACAAGCCAAGCCAAGCGCTGGCTAACAGTCGTCCCTTGGGGCTGCAGTAACCAACCAGTCGAACAGCTCCAGGACCTTGGGCGGTTTCTCCCGAAAGAGTGCGCTTGAGGCTGACTACGGAATTGCTTAACTGCCCTTGAAGCAGGGTTGCAGCATCAGATCCCTCAACCAGGATCAAGCCCCAATCGGTGAGGGTCGTGTATCCGTGATTTAGGGTATTGAGGGGTATTAAGGTGTTTTCTGGGCTTTGGGTCATGTGCTTTTATCATAGCTCGATGAGCAGAAAATTTCAGAGAAGAACTCTTTTTACAAAGCATTCAAATGGTGGGGTATGGAAATCCTATGCACTCTACATAGCTGGTTTTCTTATTCTTCTATATGGAGTCATCTTCTTATGGCCAGTTGTGCCAGGTGCATCCAATATTCAAGATGGTTCAGCATACAAAGTCAAAATTGCTCCTCAATCAGGGCTATCGGCTATTTCAAGCCAGTTATCCGAGCAAGGTGTTTCCACCAATCCACTAACTCTACAGATCGCAGCAAGAGCGCTTTTAGTCGGCTCGAAGCTTAAGCCGGGGACCTACCTATTGGCACCCCGCGCAAGCTTGGGAAATGTTTTGCTGCAAATAGCCCGGGGTGACCGGGTTAGGGAGAGCGTAGCCATCATTCCCGGCATGACTATATGGCAACTGAGAAGCCTAATAGATAGCCATCCAGCCCTGATTCATCAAACTAAGGGCATGAGCTCTAAAGCGTTGCTTCAGGCCATTGGCCTTTCTTATCCTGGTGATGAGGGTCTTTTCTATCCAGATACCTATATATTTGATCCAGACGACTCGGATATTTCCATTTATCGTAGAGCATCCCAAGCAATGCAAAAACAACTTGCATCGGCCTGGGAGCAAAAAGAGGCTATTTCGCCATTAAAAACCCCGTATGACCTCCTCATTTTGGGGTCTATCGTTGAAAAAGAGACGGGGCGCTCTAGTGATAGATCTCTAGTTGCCGCAGTCTTTATTAATCGCCTCAAGATCAATATGCCACTACAGACCGATCCAACAGTGATTTACGGCATTGGCCCCAAATTTGACGGCAATCTTCAAAAAGCGGATTTGCGTAAAGACAGTCCCTACAATACTTATATGCACAAAGGTTTACCACCAACGCCAATAGCAATGCCGAGCAAGGAATCTCTCCAAGCCGTGATGCATCCAGCAAAAAGTGATGCTATTTATTTTGTCGCCCGTGGTGATGGCAGCAGCCATTTTTCCAAAACCTTAAAAGAGCATGAAAATGCTGTTGATCAGTTTCAACGCAAGCGCAATGTAACCACTAATTCGAATTCACAGTAATCGTTATGACAACTTTATTTCCGGGTTATTTCATTAGCTTTGAGGGCATCGATGGCGCAGGGAAGAGTACGCATATTGACTCCTTTGCCAATCTTTTAAAAGAGCGCTATCCAGACCGTGAAGTCGTGATGACTAGAGAGCCGGGTGGCACTCAGTTAGGCGAACAACTACGCACCTTATTGCTTGATGCCCCTATGAATTTAGAAACTGAAGCGTTACTAATGTTTGCAGCACGGAGAGAACATATTGCACAAGTAATTGAGCCAGCACTGAAGGCTGGAAAGATTGTTATCTCCGATCGCTTTACGGATGCTAGTTTTGCTTATCAAGGCGGTGGTCGCGGCTTAAGTCTAGAGAAGTTAAATGATCTAGAGCGTTGGGTGCAAGGTCGTCCAGATGGCTCTTTATTGCAACCTAATCTCACTTTCCTTTTTGATTTGCCTGGTTCCATTGCAGAGGCCAGAAGATCCAAGGTGAGGGCGCCAGACAAGTTTGAGAAGATGAATTTAGATTTTTTTGAAAAGGTTCGCCAAGAATATCTCCGTAGAGCAAAGGCAGATCCAAAGCGTTTTTATTTGGTAGACGCCACCCGTACGCCAGATGTGATTTGGAATGATCTTGAATCATTGGAGATCAAGCTGTAAATGGTTGATCAGATGTTTCCTCACGAGTCCGTGAAAAAAATAGCTCCTTGGCTAGAGCCTGTCTGGGATGGAATGAATTTCTCCGCTTTCCCCAATGCGGTTCTGATTCACGGCCAATCTGGCATTGGCAAGTTTGAGTTTTCTATTGAATTGGCTAAGGCACTCCTATGTGAGGCTTCTGAAGGCTTAAAGCCCTGCAATCACTGTGAAGCTTGTAGATGGTTCGACTCAGCTAACCATCCAGACTTTATTGCACTTGTTCCCGAAACGCATCGCAAACTTTTGCCTCATGGTGACTTCGACTCTGAACCTGACTCACCCAAGAAATCAAAGGCGAGCCAAGTTGATAGTGATGGTGATGCACCCGAGAAAAAAGAGAAGAAAAGTATTTCGATTGAAGATGCACGAAATGCAATTGAAGGCCTTTCCATTGGGACGCACCGTGGCGGCAATCGCGTCATCTTGGTTTATCCATTGGAAATGCTCAGAGCAGACTCAGCAAATACCTTGCTTAAATCCCTTGAGGAGCCACCAAAAAATACGATCTTTATTTTGCTAGCAGATCGCCTCGATCGCGTTTTGCCCACGATTCGATCACGCTGCCGATTGATATCAGCACCGCGACCAGATCGAATTAGCGGGTTGGGTTGGTTACGCAATCAACTTAACTCCGTTCCCGGTATCAAAATCAGCGATGGTGATATTGAATCCATTTATGATGAGCAGGGTGGTGCACCCTATGCTGTTTTGGATTCGTTAATTGCACGACACAATAAAGACGAAAAAGATGAGCTCACGATTGCAATTCAAGCATCGAGATATTTATTGCAATCGATGTCACAGGGCGTTCGAATTAATTGGCTAGATGCTGCTGAGAAGACTCAAAAAGCACGCTATGCAGTCTTGTTGGCCACAATGCAACGCTGGGTATCGGACTTGCAAAGTTGCGCTCAAATGGGTGCCCCTCGTTATTACCCAAAACATGAAGCGGCGATAAAGACTCTTGCTCAACAAGTGCGACTACCCAAGCTGCTTCGTTTCTGGAAGTCCTTGATACAAGCACGCCGCCATGAAAATCACCCTTTGGCTACTCGCATTCAGCTTGAAGCTCTGCTTTCCCAATACCAGCAGGTATTTGAAGACTAAAATGGCGAGTCATGTTCATAGACTCTCACTGCCACCTCGATTTCCCAGAGTTTCAAACTCGCTTGCCTGAGGTTTTGGCCAATATGGCCGCCTGCAAGGTGACTCACGCCCTTTGCGTATCAGTTGATATTCCTGATTTTCCTAATGTGAAAAAGCTTGCTGAGGATCACGCCAATTTATACGCCTCGGTTGGAGTGCATCCTGATTTCGAAGATACACCCGAGCCTAGCTTTGAATTCCTGGTCGAGGAGGCAAAGCACCCCAAAATCGTTGCGATTGGTGAAACCGGGCTTGATTACTATCGCATGGGTGATCGAAGTTATGAATCCATGGAATGGCAGAGAGAGCGTTTTAGAACCCATATCAGGGCATCTATTGCATCTAAAAAGCCTCTCATCATCCATACGCGTTCATCTTCAGCCGATACCCTGCGAATCCTAAAAGAAGAGGGCGCCGATCAAATTGGTGGTGTGATGCACTGCTTTACGGAGTCCACCGAAGTTGCCAAGGCGGCCATGGAAATGGGTTTTTACATCTCTTTTTCGGGAATTGTTACTTTTAAGAGCGCCAAGGATCTTCAGGAAACCTGCAAGCAGGTACCCTTAGATCGCATGCTTATTGAAACGGATTCACCGTATTTAGCTCCAATTCCATATCGTGGCAAGACCAATGAGCCAGCTTGGGTGTCTAAGGTTGGTGAATTTATTGCCGATTTGAAGAGTGTATCAATTGAGACACTTGCAGAACAGACCTCTAGTAATTTTTTCCAATGTTTTCAGATAAATAGACCGGTTTCATGAGAAATTCATTTAAATTAAATTGCGCATTGAGCGCTGCTTTTCTAGGTTTCTCTAGTCAGGCATTTACTCAAACAGCAGATCAAATTGCAGATTTCACTAAAGCGGCAAAATTTGACGACGTCTCAGAGGTTCAATCCTTAATTAAGTCTGGCGTCAGCCCTAATACATTAGATCCCAAGGGCAATCCAATGCTGATTGTTGCCATTCGGGATAAATCCCTAAAGGTTGTTGATTTGCTAATTGCCAATCCATCCACTGACGTGAACTTAGTTAATAAGAGCGGTGAAAATGCACTCATGATGGCAGCTTTTGACGGCGACCTTATGACCGTCAAGATGCTTGTTTTGGAGAAAAAGGCTTCCGTTAATAAGCCGGGCTGGTCACCAATTCACTATGCAGCGACAAATGGACATCTGCAGATCGTGCAATTCTTAATGGCTAACGGCGCTCTAGTTAACGCATTAAGCCCAAGCGAGACAACTCCTTTAATGATGTCTATTGGATCGGGTAACGAGCAATTGATTAAGTTTTTACTTGATAATGGTGCTGACTTGAGCATGAGAAATCATGAGGGCTATACAGCCATTGATATTGCTCAGCTATTTGGCAAGGATGAGATTCGGGATGGACTTATGTCTCGATGGTTAAAACTATACAAACAGCCATATCCAGGTGGTCCCAAGAAGATTCCCTCATAAGTGACATATGTATAACTTGCGTATAATCATTATTATGTCAAATAAGAAATAAAGCCAAACCAAGAAGTAAATAGGTATCGCTCAATGAACATAATTGACCATATGAACATAATTGACCATATAACCAATCTCCCCGGCTTTCATAACCTGCCAAGCTTCGGCACGCTATTCGCCGAGATTAATACGGATATGGGAAATAGCGAGATTTGGTTTGTATTGATTCTTGCTTGTTTGATGCTGACATTTCATGGTGTTGCTGTGCTGATGATTGCGGGTGCATTTCACTGGCTGGATCGCAAACTTGAAAATAAGCGCATATACGGGGCAAATTTCCTGTCCTATTTCATTGCGATTTTGTTGATTATTGGCAGTCATTTCATAGAAATCGTGGCCTGGTCGTATATCTGCGTTGCTTTGCAGGTCTTCCCAACCAATCCTCAGACCTTCTACTTTGCAGGCGAAATGTACACCACGGTTGGTTATGGTGACTACACGCTATCAGAGCGCTGGAGAATCCTGCCAATCATCATTTCATTCTCAGGAATCTTTGCCGTTTCCATGTCTGGTGCGGCCTTGTATTCCATGATGGGCGCCTTATTAAACCGCTCCAACCAGAACCCTAAGTCTGGGTCTGGATTCTAAAGAAAGTGCCCGTTTAGTCTGATTTCCAGCCTAATTAACGAGTTTAGCTTTATCAATTGGCGCCTTTTGCTTAAAGACTAGCTCTAAAATCCGTCCGTTGGACTCCAGGGAGCGCATTCTGCCGGGCAACCAATCAAGGTCCCTCGCAAGCCAGATATCTACCTGACGTTTATATGGATCGTTTTCACGCTGCATTAGAGCGTAATGGCGATTAACTGACTTTCCTAAGCTTGGAATGGCCTCAGACTCTTCCTCGCCGTAGCATTTAAATTGCCACATTTCTAGTGTGTTGAAGTCAACAACGGGAAGCGACCGAATGCTCCCTGCGTCATCAATTTTGTCGCTGCCATTTAATAGGGATGCAAATTGGAACATTAGACTAAAACGGTCCTGAGTTCCTGGGAGCAGATCAGGGGTAAATTCTGGCTTCTCAGAGAAGTACATCTTCCCTGCCCCACTTTGATCACGATCGAACCTAGAGAAACGGGGTGGTTTCGTTCCTCGCTGGGTCCAGTAAATTGAAGGTGCTATTCCGTATGCATCGACTGAGCCACGAGATTCAAAAACAAATGGGCCAACAACTGCATAGGGTATGTTGATATATAGACGGTAATTATTGCCCTCTGCAATCCAGTCCAACTGTGCAGTTTGATAGAGTTGTCCATCAACATAGGCATCAAAATAATAGGTTCCGGAATCGGGAAGGCGAAACGCTTGCCCAGATTGATTGCCTAACGCCCCTTGCTCTCCTTTGCCCTCAGTCGTCAAGGGATCTGCTGATACAGCATTGGCTTTCTTGGGTGCAGTTTTTTTCTTTGGGGTAGACGTGAGTTGAATCTTTTTGGGGGGCTCTACACGAAGCTCTGTTTTGATAATGAGTTCTTCGGGGATGGGGGGCGCACTACCGAAAGAGATAAAAGGAAGACCAAAAAATAAAATTAAGTGCCCAATGACCGATAGGAAAATAGCGGCAATCAGAATCCACAGCGATCTTCTGCGAATAGATTGAAATAAATTACTCAGTGAGTCAATCAAGAAATTAATGCTCGATAAACTCAATCACAGACGATAGATGATCGGCGTAGTCCGCAATACCATGATCGCTACCCTCAAGAATTAATTGACTAGCGCCAGAATAAAAAGAAGCCATCTCCTTCCAATCAAGGAGTTCATCACCCTTTGCAGCGATTAAAAAATATCGATCTGGGTTGGTGATGCGATCAACCTGCAAAGCACGCAGCTCATCAATGTACTCGGCCTTGAAATCAAATGGCTCTTCACTATCGTATGCAGTCATCATGCCAACATGGGGCTCCAATTCTCTTGCCGCATAAACAGCAGGATTTAAGGCAATACCTTTGCATTGATATTTCTCTGCAAGGTAGTTTGTATAGAAACCACCTAAAGAAGATCCGATGATGACTATGCGATCCGCTTTAGATTGGTCGATATGTTTAACAACCATATCCATACTTTCCTTGGGTGACGCCAGTAATTGAGGGCAATACCATTCATAGGTGTTGTCAGGCGTTGAAAGCGCCCTCACCGCCTTGCCAGTCATCACCGCCTTGGTTGAATTTGGAGATGAGCGAAAGCCATGAAGATAAACCAACAGCGTCGTTCTCATAATGTTCTTTTAGACCTTCTGACCAATTTCAAAGTTCGCCATTTTTTCTAAGGCCCTCACCATTGCTGAATGATCCCAAGCTTTGCCACCATGGGCGCTACAGGAATTCAATAATTCTTGTGCTGTTGCAGTGTTGGGTAAAGATACGCCCAAGGCTCTAGCACTGCTTAGTGCAAGATTTAAATCTTTTTGGTGTAACTCAATCCTAAAACCAGGATCGAATGTGCGTTTAATCATTCGCTCACCATGAACTTCTAAAATCTTAGAGCTAGCAAAACCGCCCATTAAGGCTTCGCGTACTTTCGATGGGTCAGCACCAGCTTTAGAGGCAAATACCAGCGCTTCAGCAACTGCTTCAATATTTAAAGCCACAATAATTTGATTGGCAACCTTCGTGATTTGACCGGCGCCATTTGCACCAACCAAGGTAATATTTTTACCCATCAATTCAAATACAGGCTTTACTTTTGCAAAGGTCGCATCGCTGCCACCTACCATAATTGTGAGGGTTGCACCTTTAGCGCCAAGCTGACCACCCGAAACAGGTGCATCAAGATACTCGCATCCAAGTGCATTAATCTTTTGAGCAAACTCTTTTGTTGCAATTGGAGAGATCGAGCTCATATCTACAACAATCTTGCCCTTACTTAATCCAGAGGAAATACCGTTCTCACCGAATAAAACTTTTTCAACATCAGGAGTATCAGGCACCATTGTGATGATGATGTCTGCCTTACTGGCAACTTCTGCCGGACTAGAACATGGAATCGCAGCACTGTCAGACAGCTCATCCGGAATCTTACTTCGGGTATTGATAAATACTTCGTGACCGGCAGCAACCAGGTGACCTGCCATAGGTGCACCCATAATTCCGAGACCAACGAAACCTAGCTTTAACTTACTCATAATGTCTTCCTTTTTATTCTTGTTCGTATTGACTCATCCACCCAAGACCTGCCTCGGTAGATTTCAGGGGTTTATATTCACAGCCAATATAGCCGTCGTAACCAAGGCGGTCTAACAGGCCAAAAAGAAATTCGTAATTGATTTCTCCGGTGCCTGGCTCATTGCGGCCTGGGTTATCGGCCAGTTGAATATGCGCTATTCGGTTGAGGTACTTTTGAATGGTATTACCCAACTCGCCCTCCATACGTTGCGCATGGTAGATGTCGTATTGTAAAAAAGCATTATCAGCAGCGACCGAATCCAAAATAGCAATACCCTGCTCCGTCTTGGAAAGGTAAAAGCCAGGAATGTCGTATGTGTTAATTGGCTCAATCAATAGCTTTATCCCAGCTTTCTTTAGTTCGCTGGCTGCGTATTGAAGATTGGCTACAAAAGTGTCGTGAAGTACTTTTGGATCAGTCCCTGCCGGAGCCTTCCCAGCGAGACAATTTAATTGGGGTACCTCAAGAATGGTGGCGTACTCAATAGCTTTGGCGACCCCAGAGCGAAACTCAGCAATGCGATCGGGTAAACAGGCAATTCCTCGCTCGCCTGCGTTCCAATCGCCAGCAGGAAGGTTATGGAGTACAAGCTTTAGCGCGTTGTTGTCTAAAGCAGATTTAATCTCCTGAACATCAAATTCATAGGGGAATAGAAATTCGACAGCTTTAAACCCACCAGTTTTGGCAAGTGCAAAGCGTTCCAAAAATGGAACTTCATTAAAAAGCATAGTGAGGTTGGCTGCAAAACGGGGCATCTCATTCCTTTTGATCAAGGCGCTGCAAAAGCACTGATGTTATCAAAGAAGCCTATAAATTTCCTTGAGCGCTAATAGATGGCGTTTTAGGTCAAATTGGGGATAAAAATACGCTAATATCTCTATAGAAGTACTTAATATTAAGGAAAGTTATGAAAATTAAATTCGCCCCAATTACCCTCGTAGCCGCAGCCCTACTGTCAGGCCCAGCACTTGTTATGGCCCAAACACCTACCGCTGCAAATGCTGTAGTTGTAGATGCTGCCGTTACTGACAATATTTTCCAGTTGTACGAAGGCACAGTTACCAAGATTGATAAGAAAACTCGTACGATTTTCTTTAAAAACAATGAAGGTGAATCTAAATTTGTTGCAGGCCCTGAGATCAAGAATTTTGATCAGATTAAAAAAGGGGATCGACTTAGCGTTACTTATGAATTAGCTGTAGCAATTGAGCTGATTAAGACCAAGAGCGATGGCATTCGTAGCAAAGTAGAAACTTCATCTGAAGTAGCTTCTAAGCCTGGCGAAAAGCCAACTCGCACAATTACAAACACAACAACGATCATTGCTGACATTGTTGCAGTTGATCGCACCAAGAAACTAGTTTCAGTTAAGGGTCCAAGCGGAAAAGTTACTGTAGTGACCGTAAAGAACCCACAATTGTTAGCCGATGTGAATGTTGGTGAACAGGTTAAGGTAATTTATTTTGATGCCATGGCTGCATCCATTACTACGCCTAAAAAGAAATAAGTCATCAAGTAACTCGTTGTAAATGCAGGGATCTCACTTGAGCATTCGCATCCTTTGGATCCTTGCAGTTTCCGCCCTCCTCTCGGCTTGTGCTAACACAACAAGGCCTGGAGCTGTCGGTGTAAACCGATCGCAATTCATGATGGCTTCTTCAGAGGATGTGAATCGCCTCTCTGCTGCAAGTTATACCGAGCAAAATCAAAAAGCAAAAGAAAAGAATATACTGGTCACATCAGGACCTACTTATGATCGATTGAAGTTCATTGCGAATCGCCTGATTCCACAGACTGAGGCATTCCGAGATGACACTAGACAATGGGATTGGCGCTTAACGCTCATTGATGCGCCAATACTAAATGCTAGTTGCGCTCCAGGTGGAAAGATTACTTTCTACACAGGGATTATTGAGCAACTCAATCTTAATGATGATGAAATTGCTGCCATCATGGGACATGAAATCGCTCATGCTTTAAGAGAGCATGGTAGAGAGCGTGTCTCTCAAGCCACGGCCCAAAATATATTAGTCAATATCGCCATGGCGCTAGCTGGGCCATACGGCTCTGCAGTGAGTGCTGCAAACCAAGTGGCTCAATACGCAATCGTTCTGCCGAATTCTAGAGAAAATGAGTCGGAAGCTGATGCAATCGGTTTAGAGCTAGCAGCAAGAGCTGGCTATAACCCAGTAGGCGCCATTAGTGTTTGGCAAAAGATGCTGAAGGCAACTAATGATAAGAGCACACCAGAGTTTTTGTCCACTCACCCTTCTGGTGAAACTCGCATTGAGCAATTGACTGCGCTGATGCCCTCAGTTGAGCCCCTTTATAAAGCTGCACCTAAGCCGTCCCCTACTAAGAAGCTATAAAAGGGATGCCCTGAAATGAAAAAAGCCCCTTATGCAGGGGCTTTTTAAACTTACTTGGCGGAGCGGACGGGACTCGAACCCGCGACCCTCGGCGTGACAGGCCGATATTCTAACCAACTGAACTACCGCTCCAAGTACATCGCATGCTACTTGTGTCACTTCTTACTACTCACAACTAGCCAAAATTTTTGGCGTCCCCAGGGGGATTCGAACCCCCGTACTCACCGTGAAAGGGTGATGTCCTAGGCCTCTAGACGATGGGGACCTGGACTACTACTAAAACTAATGCTGCTATTTTAAATGCTTGGTGGAGATAAGCGGGATCGAACCGCTGACCTCTTGCATGCCATGCAAGCGCTCTCCCAGCTGAGCTATACCCCCGTAATCTCGCTAAAAATCTACAAGACACTCAAAACAATCCAAGATTTTATCCTATTTTTGTAGGAGTACGCAAATTCTGTCTTAGATGACCTTGGAGAGCCTTTCTACAGCTTCATCCTTACCCAAAACAACCAAGACAGAATCAATGGCTGGGGTCTGTGTTGTAGCAAATAAGGCGTAACGGACAGGCATTGCTAATGCTGGCATTTTGATCTGATGCTTGGCTAAAACTTCTTTAAAAGCTGCACCATAGGCCGCTTTTGTATGCTCCGCAGATTTAACTGCTTCAATTAAATCTTTTAGCGCTGGAATAATTGCAGCTGGGATATTTTCAGCGATTTTTTCAGGATTGTGAGTTGGCGCAGGTAAGTAAAAAAGCTTTGCGCCCTCTGCGATTTCAATCAGGGTGTTTGCACGATCTTTCAGTAGTGCAACTACTTGAACAAAGTCTGGACCTTTTTCCGTATCAATACCCAACTCATGCGCAAATGGCTTAGTTGCCTCAGCAAGAATAGCCGGATCTGCATTTTGAATATATTGATGATTTAGCCAAAGTAATTTTTCAGGATTATGTTGTGCTGGCGATCTACCAAGGCTATCCAAGTCAAACCAATTCACAAACTGCTCTTTTGTAAAAATCTCTGCATCACCATGAGACCAGCCCAGTCTTGCAAGGTAATTCAGAATAGCCTCAGGCAAGTACCCTGCTTTTTGATAATCGCGCACACTCATGGCGCCATTTCGCTTACTCATTTTTTCGCCAGTGTCGTTCAAGACTGTTGGCAAATGTGCGTACACCGGCGGCGTGCCACCGAGTGCCTTCATGATGTTAATTTGGCGGGGCGTATTGTTAACATGATCGTCTCCACGAATGACGTGGGTAATGCTCATATCAAGATCGTCCACGACAACGCAAAAGTTATAGGTCGGCGTGCCATCAGGCCTAGCAATCACCAAATCATCTAGCTCATCGTTGCTAATTTCAATTTTGCCTTTAACGGCATCTTCCCAAATAACAGATCCACCAATGGGATTCTTAAAGCGAATCACTGGCAAAACACCTTCTGGTACTTCTGGCAAAGTTTTACCTGGCTCAGGTCGCCATTGACCGTTATAGCGAGGCTTTTCCTTGTTGGCCATCTGTTGGTCGCGCAGCTTATTGAGCTCTTCCTCACTCATATAGCAAGGGTAAGCAAGTCCAGCATCCAACATCTGCTTAACGACTTCACGATAGCGATCAATGCGCTGCATTTGATAAATTGGACCCTCATCCAAATCTAGGCCAAGCCAAGCCATACCTTCAATAATGACGTCAACCGCCTCCTGGGTAGAACGCTCTACATCGGTATCCTCGATACGCAAAATGAAATCGCCTTTGTTATGACGAGCAAAAGCCCATGGATACAAAGCGCTGCGAAGGTTGCCCAAATGAATGAAGCCCGTTGGACTGGGGGCGAAACGTGTACGTATATGCATAAATGCCATTATCTCAGGTCGGCCTAGGATTTCATCATTTAGCACCGTGACCCTCAAAAAAGTGGATACTTTCACCTATGAACGAATTACTTGTATTTATGTGTGATGGCGCCCCAGTCCGTGGGGAAATTGTTTCCATTAGTAGTGCCTGGCAGGCCGTTTTAGAGCGCCGTAATGACCCCCCTGTAATACGACGAATCCTAGGTGATTTCGTGGGGGCAGCGACGCTCTTAAGCGCCAGCCTCAAATTTGATGGGACCTTGATTATTCAAGCTCAGAGCAAAGGCCCGATCCAGCTTCTAGTGGTTGAGTGCAAGTCTGACCTGACGATGCGAGCAACTGTAAAGCTCTCTGTTGACGCTGCCAGCATTAATCCCGATGCCACCCTAGGCGAGCTACTGGATGCAGACAATACAGGCCGCCTGGTAATCACTCTTGACCCATCTGACCGTCAGCCTGGTCAACCGCCCTATCAGGGCATTGTGGCCCTTCAGGAGCATCGTGGTACGGTCATTAAGCCAGTGACTAGCGCTGCTGAGGCTATCGCTCTATACATGCAAAATTCAGAGCAGTTAGATACCCGTATCTGGCTAGCATCAAACGATACCCATGTTGGTGGATTACTTTTGCAGCGATTGCCTGATTCTGGCGGCCATGCGCATCTAGATCCTCAGCTTGCCGCTGAAGGGTGGACGAGAATTCAGACTCTTGGAGAAACCATCACCAATGAAGAGTTGCTCACCCTGCCACCGGAAACTATCCTCCGCCGCCTCTTTTTGGAGGAGTCCGCCGAGAGCGGTGTCCGCAGCTTTCCTCCCCGCTCCGTTCGCTTTGGCTGCCGCTGCTCCCGCGCCAAGGTAGCTGATGTCCTGAGAATGCTTGGCGAAGAGGAAGTTGAAAGCATTCTTGCCGAGCAAGGTGCTGTAGAAACTGAGTGTGATTTTTGCGCTAAAGCCTATCGCTTTGATGCGGTTGATTGCAGACAGGTATTTAAAACAGACTTGCTGGCTGATGCTACGAGACCGCCATCAAGCGGACATTAAGTGCTAGTTACTGCTTTGTAGTTGCTGGCTTTTCGCCATCAGATGCATTGGTAGCTGATTTTTCAGTTGGCAGAATTTGTACGAAGAACTCGCCTTCCTTAAGCATGCCGTGCTCAACACGAGCCCGCTCTTCAATCGCGCGGGTGCCGTCTTTTAAATCTTTAACATCACCAGTAAGTTTTGCATTGCGTAAGCTCAGCAAGCTATTTTTGGCTTGCTGTAGCTCAAGCTGTTTCTCCATCTCGTAAACCTTAAGCCATCCACCCTTACCCAACCATAGTGGGTACTGTATTGCGATAAGCAATAGCAGCATAGAGTAGATGACAATCCGCATAAGAAATCGAGCTGCTGTTTGTTAACGCTTGAGATTATAGAAAACAGATTTTCCTGGGTATGTAGCAACATCACCCAAATCTTCTTCAATACGCAGTAATTGGTTGTACTTAGCAATGCGATCAGAGCGAGACAGTGAGCCGGTCTTAATCTGACCAGCATTCGTACCAACAGCAATATCAGCAATTGTGCTGTCTTCTGTTTCACCGGAGCGATGAGAAATGACTGCGGTGTAATTAGCACGCTTAGCCATTTCAATGGCAGCAAAGGTCTCTGTCAATGTACCGATTTGGTTGATTTTAATGAGGATAGAGTTAGCAATTCCCTTCTCAATCCCTTCTTTGAGAATGCGAGTGTTGGTAACAAAGAGATCATCTCCAACCAATTGAATTTTCTTACCTAATTTTTGGGTAATGTCAGCCCATCCATCCCAATCACTCTCGTGCATACCATCCTCAATAGATACGATTGGGAATTGGTCAGCTAAGTTGCCAAGGTAGTCTGAGAATTCACTAGAGCTTAGTTGCAAACCCTCGCCTGATAAATGGTACTTGCCATCTTTGTAGAACTCACTAGCGGCACAGTCTAAAGCCAACAAGACATCTTCACCAGCTTGATAACCGGCGCCTTCAATGGCCTTCATGATGGTCTGCAAGCACTCTTGATTACTCTTGAAGTTAGGGGCAAAGCCACCCTCATCCCCAACAGTAGTTGGCATACCTTGTGCACCTAAAATTTTCTTCAACTCATGGAAGATTTCCGCGCCACAACGCAAGGCTTCACGGAAGCTTTGAGCGCCAACCGGCATCACCATAAATTCTTGAATATCTAAGCTGTTATTGGCGTGTGCACCACCATTGACGATGTTCATCATTGGCACTGGTAATTGCATGCCGCCTGATCCACCAAAATAACGATACAAAGGCAAGCCAGCCTCTTCTGCAGCAGCACGAGCTACAGCCATAGAAACGGCTAAAGTTGCGTTAGCACCTAAGCGAGCTTTGTTATGTGTTCCATCTAATTCGATCAAGGTGTGATCAAGGAAGGCTTGTTCACTAGCATCAAGACCTAAGATTGATTCGGCAATCTCGATATTAATGTTTTGAACGGCTTTGAGAACGCCCTTACCTAGGTAGCGCGCTTTATCGCCATCACGGAGCTCAATGGCCTCACGTGAACCTGTTGATGCGCCTGAAGGTACTGCTGCACGTCCCATAACGCCAGATTCAAGCAATACATCGCACTCAACCGTTGGGTTGCCGCGTGAATCTAAAACTTCTCTACCGATGATGTCAACAATGGCGCTCATGCACCTTCTCCTAAATAAAATGAATTTGGGGTATTACTTAAAACTATCTTCTAAAAATGAACCGGGCTTCTTAACAACGGAATCAATTGCAACTAAAGATTCAAGTAGCTCTTTCATGCGGTTTAGAGGTACCGCATTTGGACCATCAGAAAGGGCTTTAGCTGGATCTGGATGCGTTTCCATGAAGAGGCCGCTAATACCCACTGCAACAGCAGCACGAGCCAATACAGGAACAAATTCACGTTGCCCACCGCTCGCATTGCCTTGACCGCCAGGTAGCTGAACTGAGTGGGTAGCATCAAAAACAACTGGCGCCTTTGCTTCACGCAAAATTGCCAAGCTACGCATATCTGAAACTAAGTTGTTATAGCCGAAAGAAGCGCCACGCTCGCAAACCATAAACTGATCTGGGAGACTCATTTCTGTAGCAGCTGCACGAGCCTTATCAATTACGTTCAGCATTTCATGCGGAGATAGAAACTGACCCTTCTTAAAATTCACCGGCTTACCGCTTTGAGCGCAAGCTCGAATGAAATCAGTTTGTCTGCACAAAAAAGCTGGCGTCTGCAAAACATCCACCACTTTTGATACTGGTGCAATTTCACTGATGTCATGGATGTCAGTCAAAACCGGTACACCAATTTCGCGCTTTACACGCGCCAAAATCTCTAGCCCCTTCTCCATTCCTAGACCACGGAATGAAGTCCCAGAGGAACGATTGGCTTTATCAAAAGAGGACTTATAGATAAATGGAATGCCCAGTGCAGAAGTAATTTCCTTTAGCTCACCAGCGATATCTAAGGCCGATTGCTCAGACTCAATAACGCAAGGGCCTGCAATCAGAAAAAAGCGGTGATCCAAGCCAACATCGAAACCACATAACTTAAATGCACTCATAAGGATCTCCTAGGCTGCTTGCTTTTGGGAAGCAGCTTGATGAATCAATGAAGCTTTAATGAAGGCAGAGAACAATGGATGTCCATCACGTGGAGTTGATGTGAACTCCGGATGGAACTGCACACCAAAGAACCAAGGGTGCATTGCACTAGGTAACTCCATCATTTCAGGCAAGGATTCGTTTGGAGTTCTAGCAGAAATAATCAGGCCAGACTTCTCAAGACGCGGAACGTAAACGTTATTGACTTCATAGCGATGGCGGTGACGCTCATTCACCTCAGGACCATATATTTCATGAGCCAAGGTACCCGCTTTTACGGGGCAACGTTGTGAGCCTAAACGCATGGTTCCGCCAAGATCAGAATCATTGGTGCGCTTCTCAACGCGACCTTCACGATCAACCCACTCGGTAATCAGGGCCACGACTGGACTCTCTGTCTCAGGGTCAAACTCAGTACTGTTTGCCTGGGCAATATTAGCAACATGACGCGCAAATTCGATTACAGCTAACTGCATGCCCAAACAAATACCCAGGTAAGGAACATTGTTTTCACGGGCATAACGAATGGCAGCAATCTTGCCTTCGGTGCCGCGCTTACCAAAACCACCCGGAACCAAGATCGCATCTAATTTCTGAAGACAATCCACACCATCTTTTTCAATCACTTCAGAATCAATGTAATTGATATTGACGCGTGTGTGATTGTGAATACCTGCATGACGCAAAGCTTCGATCAATGACTTGTAGGATTCAGTTAGTTCAACATACTTGCCAACCATGCCAATGGTGACTTCGTGCTGTGGATTAGCCAATTCATAAACTAAGTTTGCCCAAACCGATAAGTCCGCAGGCTTAGCCTCAATATCTAATTCACGACAAATTAAATCATCCATACCCTGAGCTTGAAGCATCTCAGGGATCTTGTAGATGGTATCAACGTCCCAAACTGAAATCACAGCTTCTTCACGTACGTTAGAGAACAGTGAGATTTTTGCGCGCTCATCCTCGGGAATTGGGCGGTCTGCGCGACACAGGAGAACTGTTGGCATGATGCCAATTTCTCGCAACTTCTGAACAGAGTGTTGGGTCGGCTTGGTTTTTAGTTCACCAGCGCTACTCAAATAAGGAACTAGAGTAAGGTGAACGAAAGCACAGCTATGTCTTGGCAGTCGAATGCTCATTTGGCGAGCCGCTTCAAGGAATGGCAGTGATTCAATATCACCCACCGTTCCACCAATCTCACAAATAGCAATATCAGCCTTGCCGTCGTGACTTGCTTTCGCGCCGCGCTCTACAAATGCTTGAATTTCATTCGTAATATGAGGAATGACTTGAACTGTCTTGCCTAGATATTCACCGCGTCGCTCTTTACTAATGACTGACTCATATATCTGGCCAGTCGTGAAGTTATTGCTCTTGCGCATCTTTGCGGAGACAAAACGCTCGTAATGCCCAAGGTCGAGGTCAGTTTCAGCGCCGTCTTCTGTAACAAAGACTTCGCCATGTTGAAGCGGGCTCATTGTCCCAGGGTCAACGTTGATATAAGGGTCTAATTTTAGGAGGGTGACTTTCAGGCCGCGGGATTCAAGAATCGCGGCAAGCGAGGCAGCTGCGATTCCTTTCCCTAAAGAAGAAACCACACCACCAGTGACAAAAACGTATTTGGTCATCGCTTA
>CANGNV010000021.1 GCA_947455485.1 Burkholderiaceae bacterium
GTTATTCCGCTTAGCTTCGGCTGACGTTTTCGGGGGTGGGGAGAATGACTAATCTGGCTACCGCGCAGCAGCTTGCGCCGTCCAATTTACAACTGCCGGTTTCGGCCTATTTTGACGTTGATCTCTATCAGCGTGAAATTGAACTGCTTTTTAAGCAGGGCCCAGGCTATGTTGGTCACGAACTCATGGTTCCTGAGATTGGCTCTTATCAAACCTTAACCTCAGAAAATGAGGGTCGCCTACTGGTTCGTAATGCCCAAGGCGTTGAACTTCTTTCCAATGTCTGCCGTCATCGCCAAGCACTCATGCTCAACGGCAAAGGTAAGGCAGACAACATCGTTTGCCCCTTGCATCGCTGGACCTACGATTTAAATGGTCAGCTCATGGGTGCACCCCATTTTGAAAATAAGCCTTGCCTCAACCTAGGCAAGTCACCCTTGCAAAATTGGCAAGGACTCTTATTTGAAGGTCCGCGTGATGTGCGCACCGATCTTGCCAAGCTCGGCGTAGCTGATGATCTTAATTTTGAGGGTTATGTTCTAGATCACGTTGAAGTCCATGAGTGCAATTACAACTGGAAGACTTTTATCGAGGTCTACCTTGAGGACTATCACGTCGTCCCATTTCACCCAGGCTTAGGTAAGTTTGTTTCTTGTGAAGACTTGCGCTGGGAATTCGGTGACTGGCACAGCGTACAAACTGTTGGCATTCATAAAAACCTAGAGAAGCCTGGCTCTCCGGTTTATCAAAAGTGGCATGAAGCGGTATTACGCCACCATGAGGGTAAGACACCGCGCCATGGCGCTATCTGGCTGACCTACTACCCCAATGTGATGGTGGAATGGTACCCAGGGGTTTTATGCGTTTCGACATTACACCCCATGGGTCCGAATAAAACACGCAATGTGGTTGAGTTTTATTACCCAGAAGAGATCGCTCTTTTTGAGCGCGAGTTTGTAGAGGCAGAGCGTGCAGCCTATATGGAAACTTGTATTGAGGATGATGAGATTGCAGAGCGTATGGATGCTGGTCGCGCCGCCTTGTTAGCACGCGGTCAAAATGAAGTGGGGCCCTATCAAAGCCCGATGGAAGATGGCATGCAGCATTTCCATGAATGGTACCGTCGTGCCATGAACTATCAAGGCGCATAATCCAGTAATACTCATCGCACCCATTAGGAAGCCATCATGACGCCTCTCATTACTGCAAACCAGTTAGAAGAAATCCTCAATAGTGGCGAGAATGTTTTGCTCTGTGATTGCCGCTTTGATTTAGTTGACCCACTAGCAGGTAGAAAGTCTTATTTAGAGGGGCATATTCCGGGCGCACTCTACGTCGATCTAGATCGTGATTTATCTGGCACTAAGACTGGTAAAAATGGTCGTCACCCACTACCTACTCCTGAAGCCTGGGCACAAACCAAATCCCGCTTAGGTATAGACTCAAAAACTTTGGTGATCGCGTACGACAATCAAGGCTCCGTATATGCCAGTCGCTTGTGGTGGATGCTCAAGGCCACTGGTCATGCCAATGTTCAAGTGTTGGATGGTGGCCTAGATGCTTGGAATGGTCCAATCGGCACCCTGCCACGCCAGCCCGAGGCCACAAACACTCCAGTGCCAAGCATGCCTTATGTTGGGCTGGTGCTCGTGGATGGAGTTATGCAGAACCTGCAAAGCAAAGAGTATGTCATTGTTGATGCCCGTGCAAATGATCGCTTTCAGGGTCAGAATGAAACATTAGATCCAGTTGGCGGACACATTCCCAACGCAATCAATTACTGCTTTAGAGAGAATCTCACCGGCAAATCCTTCAAAACCTCGGAGCAGTTGTACAAAGATTTTCATGCCCTCCTAGGATCCACCAAAGCCTCTGAAGTAATTCACCAATGTGGCTCTGGAGTAACAGCCTGCCATAACTTACTTGCAATGGAAATCTCCGGACTCAAGGGTTCACGTCTATATGCAGGCAGCTGGAGTGAATGGTGTGCCGATCCAAGCCGGCCAGTGGCGCTTTAATGCAGCAGCGAGAGCAAGATTACAAAGCCAACGCCACAAGCAATCAAAATCGTTTGACGTAAAGACTCAGCCCAATGTGGGCGTCGATGCATTTGCGGAATGAGATCACTCACCGCAATGTAAATAAAGCTACTGGATGCAATCACGAGCAAATATGGCATTGCTGCATGAGCCTTCTCTAAGAAAAAGTAAGCCAGCACGCCACCCACTACCGCTGACAAGCCACAAATGAAGTTGTACATCAATGCGCGAGTTCGTGAGAATCCCGCATTAAGTAATACGATGAAATCCCCAATCTCCTGAGGAATCTCATGGGCAATGATGGCAATGGCAGTAAAAATACCAACCTGATAGTCCGCCATGAATGCTGCAGCAATCAAAACACCATCAACAAAGTTATGCAATCCATCGCCAACCAGAATCATCCAGCCGCTCCGTCCCGCGACTTCAGCATCATGGCCATGGTGATGATCATGGCCATCCCCTTCATGGTGATGACTATGGCGCAGTAATGCAATTTTCTCTAGCAAGAAAAAGCCCAGGAGCCCTGCAAGCAAAGTAGCAAATAACAACTGAGGGCTCGCACCCGCCATCGTAAATGCCTCAGGCAGAGAATGCAGCAAAGCAGTGGCCAGCAAAATACCAACTGACACACTGACCATGCTGTGGACCATCTTTGACAGTAAAGACAAAGAAAAACTTGCGGCAACGAGAACGCTAGCAGTTCCCGCTAGCGCTGTGACCAACAAGATACTTTGCAGTACTGACATAGGGATTAAGCAACTCCGTTTTGTTTAAACCAAGCAATACATTTTTCCCAGCCATCTTTAGCAGGACCTTCGCGATAACTAGCGCGGTAGTCAGCATGGAAAGCATGTGGTGCATCAGGATAGATTTCAAAACGGCAGGCCTTGGCCGCTGCATTTTTTGGAGCTGCTTTTGCAAGCGCTTCACGCATTTGTTCAACGCTCTCTAAAGAGATGCCAGTATCAGCACCCCCATATAAGCCCAGTACAGGCGCCTTTAGATCGGCAGCGATATCCACTGGATGGCGCGGGTTACCTTCTGTTTTTTCACCAATGACGCGACCATACCAAGCTACACCAGCCTTAACCTGAGGCAGCGTGGCTGAGAGCCAAGTAATGCGGCCACCCCAGCAAAATCCAGTGACGCCCACTTTTTTCAGGTCGCCGCCATTCTTTCCGGCCCAAACTAAAGCTGCTTGCAAATCATTCAGCACTTGGGTGTCCGTAGTTGGGGCAACAATATTTTTTTGAATCTCAGCAATCGTGCCGTAAGTATTCGGATCGCCAGCACGAGTAAAGAATTCTGGAGCAATAGCTAGGTAACCTAATTTCGCAAAACGACGTGTGACGTCAGCAATGTATTCGTGCACACCAAAAATTTCGCTAGCAACGATCACAATCGGCAGGTTGCCTTTAGCCTTTTCTGGACGAGAAACATAAGCAGGCAGCTGAAAGCTTCCGACCGGAATCATTTGTTCGCCTGCTTTAATGCCGGCAAAGTCTGTTTCAATCGCCGCAGCCAGAACTGGGTCAGAGGCAGTGACAAAACCAATGCCCATAGTTGTTGCGGTAATAGCGGAGGCTTTCATAAAACCTCTTCTATCGCTAAACACTATTTTTGAATTTTGATCTTTTTTCGTTGTCATTTTTTAATCTCCTAATTTAGTGCGCTTCTTCCCAATTATCGCCAATCCCAATACCAACTACCAAAGGAACCTTGAGTTCCGCTACCTTGCACATTAAATCCGGTAGCTTTGCCTGCAAGAGCTCCAGCTCATCTAAGGGTACGTCAAAAACCAATTCATCATGCACCTGGAGCAGCATACGAGTCTTGAGTTGCTCTTTTTCTAACCAGTTCTCGACAGCAACCATAGCCAATTTAATCAGATCTGCTGCGGTTCCCTGCATGGGCGCATTGATCGCAGCCCGCTCTGCACCTTGGCGGCGAGGGCCATTAGAACCCTTAATTTCAGGTAACCATAGTCTCCGGCCGAATACCGTCTCGACATAGCCATTCTCTCTGGCCTCCAAGCGAGTGCGCTCCATATATTGAGCAACCCCTGGATAGCGATCAAAGTACTTAGCAATGTAATTTTGAGCCGCTGAACGCTCAATACCCAAGTTACCCGCTAAACCAAAAGCACTCATGCCATAGATCAAACCAAAGTTAATCACCTTGGCATAACGACGCTGCTCTGAAGTAACGCTTTCCAATGGCACACCAAAAATCTCCGCTGCTGTAGCTTGGTGCACATCTTTACCAGCAGCAAATGCAGCTAGCAAGTTTTCGTCCTCGGCAATGTGCGCCATGATGCGTAATTCAATTTGAGAGTAATCAGCTGAGAGTAACTTACAACCCTCAGCTGGAATAAACGCCTCCCGAATACGACGACCCTCTTCAGTGCGCACAGGAATATTTTGCAAATTCGGATCACTAGAAGCCAAGCGCCCCGTCACTGCAGTCGCTTGAGAAAAGCTCGTGTGCACTCGACCCGTCTTAGGGTCAGCCATGCGTGGCAGCTTCTCAATATAAGTCGACATCAATTTAGCGAGACTACGGTAATCCAAGATACGGGCAGGCAAGGGATAGTCTTCAGCCAGCTTTTGCAAAACCTCTTCATCAGTGGATGGTGCGCCCGATGGTGTCTTTTTAATTACCGGGAGCTCTAACTGACCAAACAAAATTTCTGCAATCTGTTTGGGAGACTGAATATTGAAAGGCTGACCCGCAAGCTTATGAATCTCACCCTCCAAAGCCAGCAAACGTTTGCCAACCTCTTGACCCTGCTTAGACAGCAATCCTGAATCAATCCGAATCCCATTACGCTCCATGATGCCAAGGACGCGCATTGCTGGCATCTCAATATTTTCATAAACGTATAGAAGGCCTGGGCTCTCCTGAATCTGTGGCCACAAAGCTAAATGCAAGCGTAAGGTAATGTCCGCATCTTCTGCGGCGTAATCTGTTGCGATCTTCAGATCAACTTGATCAAAGCCAATCTGATGCACGCCTTTCCCACACACCTCTTCATACTTAATAGTCTTCATACCGAGATGTCGCTCGGCCAAGTTATCCATGTTGTGTGGCATATGCGATTCAAGTACGTAAGACTCGAGCATGGTGTCAAACGCAATGCCTTGCAAAGTAATGTCATAGTTTGCAAAAATGTGGCTGTCGTACTTGAGGTTTTGACCTACCTTCCGATGCGAAGCGCTTTCTAGCCAGGGCCTCATGCGCGCTAAGACTAATTCGCGACTGAGTTGAGTTTCTCCATTACGGTGCGCTACTGGTATGTAGCAGGCCTCTCCAGGAGTAACGCAAAGCGAGATACCTACTAGCTCAGCAGCCAGTGCATCTAGGCTAGTAGTCTCAGTATCCACCGCCGTCAGCTCTGCGCCTTCAAGTTTTTTAATCCAGCGATCTAATGCCTCTTCATCGATAACACATTCATAGTGTTTTGCAATCGCACCCTGCAGATCGGTTGTTTCTTGCGATAAGGCGGTTGTCGCTTCTGTAGCAGTGGGGCCAAACTTTTTGGACGCAGTCTTTACATTTTCTTCAGCAGTATTTTTGATGGGGCTACCAGCCAAATCAAAACCACCAGTGACTTCAGGAGCTGCCCCACCCAATTGTTTCTCGACATCACGTAACCAAGTCTTGAAAGCGTAGCGTTCAAATAACTCTCGCAAAAGCGGTGCATCTTCTGGTTTAGCGTGCAGGTCGTCTAAGCCCGGAAGATGGGGAGACAAATCACAATCCGTTTTGACGGTAATGAGTTGACGTGCTTGTGGGAGCCAATCCAAACTATTGCGTAGGTTCTCTCCGACAACACCTTTTACTTGATCAGCATTCGCCATCAAATTATCTAAATCACCAAACTCTGCCAACCATTTATTTGCTGTTTTAGGGCCGGCCTTCGGAACACCAGGTACGTTATCGACCGTATCACCAATAATGGAAAGGTAATCCACGATGCGCTCGGGGGGTACGCCGAATTTAGCAATCACTCCATCGATGTCCAATTTTTCATCAGTCATCGTATTAATCAAAGTGACGGAAGAATTCACCAGCTGAGCCAAATCTTTATCGCCAGTAGAAATAATGGTTTCCCAGCCAGCTTGGGTAGCTTGGCAAGCCAAGGTGCCAATCACGTCATCAGCTTCAACCCCGGAAACCATCAACACTGGCCAGCCCAAGGCCTTCACCATGGCATGAATCGGCTCAATCTGTTTGACCAGATCCTCCGGCATTGGAGAGCGGTGCGCCTTGTACTCGGAGTACATTTCATCCCGGAAAGTCTTGCCTTTGGCATCAAAAACACAAGCAATATGGTCAGCCTTGAGTTCCGAGCGAGCTCGGCGCATCATATTAACCATCCCATAGATTGCCCCAGTTGGGTCGCCTGCCCCATTTCTGAGGTCTGGCATGGCATGAAAGGCGCGATAGAGGTAGCTAGAGCCGTCTACCAACAAGAGTCTATGTTTAGTCATACCGCAATCGTACAATCTAGTTGCTAACTGCCTACATATCAGGTTCAAATCCTCCTGAAAAGAGGCCTAAAAAGGTGAAAAATGATGCACGCTCTAACTAACTTACTCCACTCTTCTTTGAGCCAAGCCCTTGTTCTTGCAAGCTTTTTAGTGGCTTTTGCCTCTTGTGGCCTCAATTTTGCATATGCCCAAAACAATTCTCAAGCGCTGAGCCCATCTGAGTTACAGCGCATCAATAATCAGCCTTTGGCACCCGCAGTCAACGCATCACAAGTGACAAATGCGCCTGAAGGTCGTAAACCGAGCTTTCAACATAAAGAAGCTACGGGCACAGAAGTTACCGAATACAAGGATGCCAATTCACCTACGCAAGTGGATGTGAAGACGCGCTACACCAGCTATGAAATGGCGCCTCCAACAACAGTGATGCCTGGCGTTTCAAAAGAAACGGATCTGATCAGCGTACCGAGTATCAGCATCCCTTTTTAATTTCTAGTCATGGCCGTTTTCACTCCTATTGAATTAAGCGATATCTCCGCCTGGATCTCAAATGATTTTGATATTGGGCAAGCCATCGATATTCGTGGAATTCATGGTGGTATTGAGAACTCCAATTTTTTTCTCGACACCGATAAAGATGGCAAGAAACAAGAATATGTTCTGACTATTTTTGAAAGACTGTCAGCAGAGCAACTTCCGTACTATTTAGAGTTAATGCGCCACTTGGCTGATAAAGGCATTGCAGTGCCCAAGCCTCTTGAAAACAAAGAGGGGCAAATTCTATTTACTCTTAAAGGTAAGCCCGCAGCAATTGTGAGCAAGCTTCCGGGTCTCTCTAGACTGGCGCCCGAAGCAAAGCATTGCGCATTGGTTGGCGAGAACTTGGCAAAGATGCATTTGGCCAGCAGTGACTTTAAGCACACCCAAGAAAATCTACGCAGCCTGTCTTGGTGGCAAAAAACTGTTCCGCAAGTCTTATCCCACCTGAGCGATGCACAAAAAGAATTACTCACAACTGAGCTTGCTACTCAAGAACAGTTCTTTGCCTCTGCTGCTTATGCCTTACTGCCGCAAGGAGCAAGCCATTGCGACCTCTTTAGAGATAACGTACTGTTTGACCCTCAGGGTGCAAGCGATAGTTCTCAAGACCGGCTGGGTGGCTTCTTCGACTTTTATTTCGCTGGAACAGACAAGTGGTTGTTTGATTTGGCGGTGACAGCAAATGATTGGTGTCTTGCTGAAAATAAACAGGATTTAGATCCGGCACGCTTCAAAGCACTGATGGACGCGTATCAATCCGTTCGCCCACTAAGCAAGGAGGAGCAAGCGAGCTGGCCCCTGATGATTCGTGCTGCAGCACTTCGTTTCTGGATTTCACGCCTGTGGGATTTTTACTTGCCACGTGATGCACAAATGCTCACGCCACATGACCCTCGTCATTTTGAAAATATTCTCTTAAGTCGCAAAGCAATATGAAACTAAACTCCGTCGCTCCAAAAGAGGGTTACACCTGGATTCGTCAAGGCATCTGGCTGTTCAAACAAAACCCTTTAGGTTTTTTGATGTTGGTATTCATGTATGTGTTTGTGGCGCAGCTAGCAGTGCTCGTACCAGTGATTGGTGTTTTTGCCGTATTGTTACTAACACCAACTTTATCCGTTGGCTTTATGACCGCCTGTCGGCAAGCGATTCAAAAAGAACGCATTCGCCCATCGGTATATGTCATTGCCCTGCAATCCTCGCCATTAATTCGTAAACGCATTTTGCAGCTAGGCCTGGTATACGCAGCACTCATTCTGGCCCTGAGCTTCATCTTAAGCATGTTGGTGGATTTTGAGTTGCTAATTCCCCTCATGACGAATGACAAGCCCATCACCCCAGAAGTAGTTCGTCAGATTTATCTGATTCTCTTTTTTGGCGGCCTGCTGTATATCCCGGTAGCGATGTTGATGTGGTTCTCTCCCGTGCTCGTTGCTTGGGCTGATATGCCAGTAGCGCAGGCGCTCTTCTCTAGCGCTATTGCTTGCTGGGCAAATCGTGGCGCATTCTTTTTGTATATCGCCATTTGGGGTGCGATCTTAATCGCTATTCCATTAACGATTGGCTCTATCTTTGATGCGCTGGATTTAGGTCAAGCTGCATCATTCATCATCGCCCCCATTTCCATGGCGGGATTGACAGTGATGCATTGCTCGTTCTTCGCGACCTGGAAAGCATGCTTTGCTGAAAAAGAATCAGCAACCTTAATTGCTTAGTCTATCGCTGCAAGCTTAGCAATACTGAGTTGCAACCATTTCACGCCATGGCGCTTGAAATTCACTTGAGCGCGCGCGTCGGCATCATTACCCTCTAAGCCAGTCACGCGCCCTTCACCAAATTTGGTATGAAAGACATTCTGTCCGATGGTAAATGGATAGTTGCCACGTGGCGGTGAGGCCATTCGGGTAACAGAAGTTGAGGCAGAGCCTACGCGACCAATTTGCCTTGCAGGTCGCTCACGCTCATTGCCAGAATCAAAGAAGTCATTCGATCCAAACTCGCGCTGACGGGTATAGCCATCCTGCCAAGTTGATCCTGAACGGCCACCGTTTCCACCAGTAGTGCCGCCCCAGCGGGCATCTTTTACTTTTGGCGTAAGCCACTTCAGCGAATCCGATGGCAACTCTTCCAAGAAGCGGGAAGGCATGTTGTAACGCACTTGGCCATGCAACATCCGCGACTGCGTGTGGGAGAGGTAGAGACGCTCCTTAGCCCGGGTAATCGCAACATACATCAAACGACGCTCTTCTTCTAAACCATTCTGTTCGTTGATGCTGTTCTCATGCGGGAACAGACCCTCTTCTAAACCAGTAATAAATACGGAGGTGAACTCTAAGCCTTTGGCAGAGTGCACCGTCATCAGCTGAACGGCGTCTTGACCTGCTTGAGCTTGGTTATCACCAGCCTCGAGCGATGCGTGCGAGAGGAATGCCGCTAATGGTGAGACCTCCACTATGCCAGGGGTATTCTCACCCGGTAGCGTAGCAGCAGTGGCATCTTGGCCATAGCCCTCTTCCGCAATAAATGCGGTCGCAGCGTTAATTAATTCTTGTAAGTTTTCTACACGATCTTGACCTTCACGCTCTGAAAGATAGTGTTGAATCAAACCGCTATTCTGAATGACGAACTCCACTGTCTCGGGCAAAGTATTGTGACGAGTAGCTTCGCGCATGTGATCTACCAAACGTACAAAGCCGCCCAAGGATGCGCCCGCTTTACCATCCAATGTCGACGCAGCCAAATACAAAGAACTGTTTTGAGCGCGAGCTGCATCTTGCACAGCCTCAATCGATCTCGCCCCAATACCGCGTGTCGGGAAATTCACTACACGCGAGAAAGAGGTGTCGTCATTTGGATTCTCTAAAAGACGGAGATAGGCTAAGGCGTGTTTAATCTCAGCGCGTTCGAAAAAGCGCAGTCCACCATAAACGCGATATGGAATCGCTGCAGAAAATAAGGCGTGCTCAATAATGCGTGACTGGGCATTACTTCTATAGAGCAAGGCAATTTCAGTGCGCTTGATGCCGCTATTTACCAGCGCTTTGATTTCGTCTACGAGCCAAGCAGCTTCTGCGTGATCGCTCGGCGCATCATAGATGCGGACTGGCTCGCCATGACCAGCATCGGTACGTAAGTTTTTACCAAGGCGATCCGTGTTGTTGGAAATGAGATAGTTTGCGGTATCTAAGATGTGGCCATGTGAGCGATAGTTTTGCTCAAGCTTGACCATCATTGGGTGATATTGCTTTTCATACAGACGCATGTTCTCAACGTCTGCACCACGGAAGGCGTAAATACTTTGATCATCATCGCCCACTGCGAATACCGCGCTACTGCCCATGCCACTGACATTGACGCGACTAGCATCATGGCCAGACAGTAATTTGAGCCAGGCGTATTGCAAGGCATTGGTATCCTGAAACTCGTCGATCAAAATATGACGGAAGCGTTCTTGGTAATGGGTCCGAATCGCTTCGTTATGTTTAAGCAATTCATAACTGCGCAATAGGAGTTCGGCAAAGTCGACTACACCCTCACGTTGGCACTGCTCATCGTAGGCTTCGTATAGCTGGGCCATCTTGGCCTGAAAGTCGTCCCCTACAGATAACTCTTTGGCGCGCTGACCACGCTCTTTGGCGTGCGCAATGAAATACTGCAACTGCTTAGGGGGGTATTTCTCATCATCAACCTTTAAGCCTTTTAAAAGGCGCTTAATAGCGGATAACTGATCTTGGGTGTCCAAAATCTGAAAAGTGGATGGCAAACCAGCTTCTTTGTGATGTGCGCGCAGCAAACGGTTACAAAGACCGTGAAAAGTGCCAATCCACATACCCCGAGTATTGATGGGCAACATGGCACTTAAGCGCAACATCATCTCTTTAGCGGCCTTATTGGTGAAGGTCACCGCTAGGACGCCAATCGGCGAAACCTGCCCCGTTTGGATCAACCAAGCTATACGGGTTGTGAGGACGCGGGTCTTTCCACTACCAGCACCAGCCAAAATCAGGGCTGACTGGGCCTGGCCATTTTCATTTACTGGCGGGAGGGTCACTGCCTCGCGTTGTTCTGGATTAAGGTTTGCGAGTAGGTCTGAGTACATCGCCCCAATTATAATTTGCCTCTTATGCCAAATGCTTCGAATACCCCTAATTCACCAGCGGCCAGTTCCTTAGATGAACTAGCCAAATCCTATGAACCCGCCCCAATTGAAGCTTATTGGGGTCCGGAATGGGAACGCCGAGGCATTGCCGACGCCACCCTAGATGAGGGCAAGGGAGATTTCTCGATTCAGTTGCCGCCACCGAATGTGACGGGTACCCTGCACATGGGTCACGCCTTTAATCAAACCATCATGGATGGCTTGGTGCGTCATGCCCGTATGTCTGGCAAAAATACCTTGTGGGTTCCAGGCACAGACCATGCTGGTATCGCCACACAAATTGTCGTTGAACGACAACTCGATGCACAGAAAGTTTCTCGCCATGATTTAGGTCGCGAGAAATTCTTAGAAAAAGTGTGGGAGTGGAAAGAAACCTCCGGAAATACGATCACCCGTCAGATTCGTCGCTTAGGCGCTTCAATTGATTGGGGTAAAGAATATTTCACGATGGACAGCAAGATGTCAAAAGCGGTTGTCGAAGTATTTGTTCGTTTACATGAGCAAGGCTTAATTTACCGCGGCAAACGTTTAGTGAACTGGGATCCGGTTTTAGGAACCGCTGTCTCGGATTTAGAGGTAGTGAGCGAAGAAGAAGATGGCTCGATGTGGCACATCCGCTATCCATTAGCAGATGGCTCCGGACACCTGACCGTTGCCACTACTCGCCCGGAGACCTTATTGGGCGACGTTGCTGTGATGGTCAATCCAGAAGACGAGCGCTATAAACACCTCATTGGTAAGTCAGTTCAGTTGCCACTGTGTAATCGCGAGATTCCGATTATTGCGGACGACTATGTTGATTTAGCTTTTGGTACTGGTGTAGTTAAAGTGACTCCCGCGCATGACTTCAACGACTACGCCGTTGGACAACGCCACCAATTGCCGCTCATTAATATTTTGACTCTCGATGCCAAGATTAATGAAAACGCACCTACTGTTTATCAAGGCCTTGAGCGTTTTGCCGCTCGCAAACAAATCGTTGCCGATTTAGATGCTGCAGGTTTACTAGAAAAAGTACAGCCGCATAAATTGATGGTGCCACGTGGTGATCGTACTCAAACCATCATTGAGCCAATGCTCACAGACCAATGGTTTGTTGCGGTATCCAAGCCAAGCCCTGATAACAAATATCAACCAGGCTCATCTATCGCTGGCGCTGCATTAGATGCCGTTACCAAAGGTGACATCAAGCTCGTTCCAGAAAACTGGATTAGCACTTACACGCAGTGGCTAGAAAATATTCAAGACTGGTGTATCTCGCGTCAACTCTGGTGGGGCCATCAAATCCCCGCCTGGTATGGCGATGATGGTCAGATCTTTGTAGCCCGCTCTGAAGAGGAAGCCAAAGCTAAGGCTGGTGCTGCCGGTTATAACGGGGAACTAAATCGCGATCCTGACGTCTTGGATACCTGGTTTAGCTCAGCGCTTGTGCCATTTAGCTCATTAGGCTGGCCAGAAGAAACGCCTGCGCTCAATCACTTCCTACCTTCCTCGGTATTGGTAACCGGCTTTGACATCATCTTCTTCTGGGTAGCCAGAATGGTCATGATGACTTGTCACTTCACTGGCAAGGTTCCGTTCAATACTGTGTATGTGCACGGATTAGTACGTGATGCGGAAGGTCAAAAGATGAGTAAGTCCAAAGGAAATACTTTAGACCCAATCGACCTCATTGATGGCATCAAGATTGAAGACTTGGTTGCCAAGCGCACTACTGGTTTGATGAATCCGAAGCAAGCTGAAAGCATTGGCAAGAAAACCAAGAAAGAGTTTCCAGAAGGTATTCCTGCGTTTGGCACAGACGCCCTGCGCTTTACCTTTGCCTCACTCGCATCACTGGGTCGCAATATTAACTTTGATCAGAAACGCTGCGAGGGTTATCGCAACTTCTGTAACAAGCTATGGAATGCCACTCGCTTTGTGTTGATGAACTGCCCTGGCAATGATGAAGAGAATGGTTTTGCACCGTGCGACAACCAATGCGGGCCAGAAGGTTACTTAGATTTTTCTGAGGCCGATAAATGGATTGTTTCTTTATTACAAAGAACAGAGGCTGATGTTGCCAAGGGCTTCCAGAACTATCGCTTTGACAATATTGCTACCAGCATTTATCAATTTGTTTGGGATGAGTATTGCGATTGGTACTTGGAATTAGCAAAGGTTCAATTACAGACTGGTACTCCTGCACAGCAACGCGCCACTCGTCGCACCTTGCTACGCGTTTTAGAAACCATCTTGCGTATGGCGCATCCACTGATTCCATTTATTACTGAAACCCTCTGGCAAACCGTCGGACCTAAAGTGGGTAAAGAGTTAGCCAAGCAAGATAAGCAAACGATTGCCCTGCAGCCTTATCCCGTTGCTCAACTCGATAAGGTTGATGAGCAAAGCGAAGCTTGGGTTGCCCAAATTAAATCGATTGTGGATGCTTGCCGCAACCTTCGTGGTGAAATGCAAGTTTCACCAGCACTTAAGGTGCCCCTCTGGATTAGCGGGCCACAAGATTTCCTGAAAAAGGCAAGCCCCTATCTGACTGCATTGGCCAAGTTATCTGAAGTCAAAATCTACGATGACGAATCTGCATTAGAGAAGGATGCCCCAGGTGCCCCGATGGCCTTAGTTGGCAATCTCAAGCTACTACTCAAGATTGAAGTCGACGTGGCGGCCGAAAGAATTCGTCTAGGCAAGGAAATTGAGCGCTTAGCTAATGAAATCACTAAAGCACGCAGCAAGCTTGGCAATGAAAGCTTTGTGGCTCGCGCCCCAGAAGAGGTTGTTGCGCAAGAAAAGCAACGTCTTGCTGGCTTTGAGCAAAACCATGAGAAGCTTGTTGCACAATTAGAACGTCTTAAATAAGAACGGATTCTCCATGCCATTACATTTCAGCTCCAAAAAGGTAACGAAGGCTGTATTTCCGGTTGCGGGATTTGGCACACGTTTTTTGCCAGCTACTAAAGCAAGTCCGAAAGAAATGCTCAATGTTGTGGATAAACCGCTCATTCAATATGCGGTTGATGAAGCCATTGCCGCCGGCATTACTGAATTAATTTTTGTTACCGGCCGCAGCAAACGCGCAATTGAAGATCACTTTGATAAAGCGTACGAATTAGAAGCGGCCCTTGAAGCCAAAAACAAACAAGATCTTCTGCATCTCGTGCGCAGCGTCAAACCGGACAATGTTGATTGCGTATATATCAGACAATCCGAACCATTGGGTTTAGGGCATGCTGTTTTATGCGCTGAGAAACTAGTAGGTGATGAACCTTTTGCAATCATTTTGGCTGATGATCTTTTAGATGGATATCCTCCAGTGCTTTCGCAAATGCTAAAGGTTCATGAAGAGCAAAATGGCTCCGTATTGGCTGTTGAGAAAATTGATCCTTCTAGAAGCGGCTCCTATGGAGTTGTCTCAGGAAATGAGGTCAGCAAAGGGATCTATCGTCTCGATGGCATCGTTGAAAAACCAAAACCAGCTGATGCCCCCTCTAATCTCGCAGTGGTAGGACGCTATGTACTCTCATCAAAGATCTTTGATCACATTCGCAATGTAAAACCTGGTGCTGGCGGAGAAATTCAGCTCACCGATGCTATTGCTGCCTTACTCAAGGAAGATCCTGTATTTGCATATGAATATGATGGCGTACGTTATGACTGCGGTAGCAAACTAGGCTACCTCAAAGCGTCTGTAGACTTTGCCTTGCGCCATAAAGAAGTTGGCGAGGAATTTGCTGAGTACCTCAAAAGCTGGTCTTTAAAGTAATTCCGTAAGCAAAAAACAAAAAAGGCAGAAATCACTTTCTGCCTTTTTTCTTTGGTGCTCAGAGTTTGATTGCGTCTTATCTTCTCTTGAGGAAGAAAACCAGTACATCACCCTCTGTCGAACTCGATAACAGCTCATTGCCAGTCTGCTTTGCAAATGCAGGAAAGTCATGGGCCGCACCAGAATCCGTCGCTTTCACTTTGAGAACTTCGCCAGACTGCATTGTGGCTAAAGCCTTTTTAGTCCGCAAGATGGGAAGTGGGCAGTTCATACCAATGGCATCTACCTCGAGATTAAATTCGATAGCATCACTCACTTAGAGGCCACCCAGTCTTTCACACCAGCTAAGGCCGCGCCCAGCTTACTTGGGTCTGTACCGCCAGCCATCGCCATCTCTGGCTTGCCGCCACCTTTACCGCCCACTTGCTGAGCCACAAAGTTCACCAAGTCGCCTGCCTTTACTTTAGCAATCGAATCCGCAGTCACGCCAGCAATCAAACTCACCTTATCGCCCTGTACAGAAGCCAAGACAATGGCGGCTGTTTTCAACTTCGCCTTCAAAGCGTCCATAGTTTCGCGCAGAACTTGCGCATCAGCACCATCTAAGCGCGCTGCCAATACTTTTAGACCATTGACATCAATTGCTTGTGTAGCTAATTCATCGCCTTGGCTGGCAGCGAGTTTGGAATTCACTTTATCCAACTCACGCTCAGCCTGACGCAAACTCTCTTGCAACTGAGCAACACGATTCACCAAATCGCCAGGATGGGTTTTGAGGATCGTCGCTGCCTCGTTAATCTTGTCCTCTAAGCCTTGCAGAAAGTTCAATGCGTTTCTACCAGTGACCGCCTCAACACGACGAATACCAGCTGCAACACCACCCTCAGAAACAATCTTTAAGCTACCGATGTCGCCAGTACGGCCAACGTGGGTTCCACCACACAACTCCTTAGAGCTACCGATTTCAAGCACCCGAACTTCATCACCATACTTCTCACCAAAGAGCATCATGGCACCAGTCTTTTGCGCATCATCTAAAGACATTACTTTTCCGGAGGTCGCAGTATTAGCCAAAATCTCGGCATTCACAATGTCTTCTATCCGACGAATTTCTTCTGCAGTAATAGGTGCGTTGTGAGTAAAGTCAAAACGGGTTTTGCTGGCATCAACCAAAGATCCTTTTTGCTGCACATGGTCACCCAATACTTCACGCAATGCTTTGTGCAAAATATGCGTAGCACTGTGGTTACGCATTGTTTCAGTTCTTTGCTCGATATCCACTAAGGCGTTGATTGCATCGCCTACCTTGAGCTCACCCTCTTGCACTTCACCTTGATGACCAAAGACATCGGCTTGAATCTTGAAAGTGTCTTCAACTGCAAAGCGCACTGCTTCATTACGCAACTCACCCTTATCGCCAACCTGTCCACCAGACTCAGCATAGAAAGGGGTGTTATCTAAAACGATCACAGCGGCATCGCCAGCTTTGACAGACTGCACAGCAGAGCCATCAACATAAAGTGCAGTTACTTTGGCGCCTTCATGTTTCAAGGTGTCGTAACCGTGGAACTGGGTTGGTTTGCCGGAATACTCTAAACCTTGAGCCACTTTGAACTTGCCAGCCGCCCTTGCTTGATCGCGCTGCTTTTGCATTGCCAAATCAAAACCTTCAGCATCAACCGTAACATCGCGCTCGCGGCACACGTCCGCAGTCAAATCCAATGGGAAACCAAAGGTGTCGTGCAAACGGAAAGCGGTTTCACCATCAACCGTCTTGGCGCCACCAGCAAGAGCGCTCTCCAAAATTTCCATGCCGTTAGCAATAGTCTGAAAGAAGCGCTCTTCTTCCTGCTTAATCACTTCACTGACTTTATCTTTTGCTGCCTGCAACTCTGGATAAGCCTGGCCCATCTCTTTTACGAGAGCGGGGACAAGTTGATAGAAGAAAGGTTTGCGTGCACCCAATTTATAGCCATGACGAATTGCACGGCGTGTGATGCGACGCAGAACATAGCCACGACCAGCATTACCCGGAATGACGCCGTCCACCACAATAAAACTACAGGCACGAATATGGTCTGCAATGACTTTAAGTGACGGACTTGTTGGATCGCAATTCTCACCACCAGCCGCATCAACAGCTTCCTTGGCTGCTTTGAGCAAATTCACAAAGAGATCGATCTCATAGTTAGAGTGCACGTGCTGCAGAACTGCGGCAATACGCTCAAGACCCATGCCGGTATCTACGCTAGGCTTAGGCAATGGATGCATATTGCCCGCTTCATCACGATTGAACTGCATGAATACGTTATTCCAGATCTCGATGTAGCGATCGCCATCTTCATCAGGACTTCCCGGAGGGCCGCCAGCAATGTGAGGACCATGGTCGTAGAAGATTTCAGTACAAGGACCGCATGGGCCTGTATCGCCCATCATCCAGAAATTATCTGAAGCGTAACGAGCACCCTTGTTATCTCCGATGCGAATGATGCGCTCTGCTGGAACACCGATTTGCTTGTTCCAAATTTCATAAGCCTCATCGTCTTCCGCATAGACGGTGACGAGCAGTTTTTCTTCTGGCAACTTAAATACTTCTGTTAATAAGCCCCAAGCAAACTGAATGGCATCCTTCTTAAAGTAATCCCCAAAGGAGAAGTTACCCAGCATTTCAAAGAAGGTGTGATGACGGGCTGTATAGCCGACGTTATCCAAGTCATTGTGTTTACCGCCGGCACGAATGCATTTCTGAGCGCTGGTAGCACGGTTATAAGGGCGCTTATCAAAGCCCAAAAAGACGTCCTTAAACTGGTTCATACCCGCATTGGTAAATAACAGGGTTGGGTCGTCTCCAGGCACCACAGGGCTGGAAGGGACAATTTGGTGGCCTTTTTGGGCGAAGTAGTCCAGGTACGCCTGGCGAATTTGGGAGACTTTCATGCGAATAATTATCGCATTGGCACTAGTCAGGGGCAAACCCTAGGCAAAGCTCCTCAATCCTGCCTTACAATCCCGTAACATCAATAAATAGATCGGCGTTTAAGTCGATATAAGGAGCTCAACTTGAAAATTCGCAATCAACGGGATTTTGGCGCAGGGATCATGTACATGGTCATCGGCCTATTCTTTACTTTAGTAGCAACACACTACCCAATGGGCACTGCCGCCAAAATGGGGCCTGGTTACTTCCCCTTCTTTCTCGGCATTTTGATGACTCTCTTGGGCTTATTGGTGCTCGTGAAGTCCCTGCGCGCCACCGCTGCCATTGAAAGCATCCCTAAATTCAATTGGCGGATTATTGGCCTGATTACCGGCTCCGTAGTGCTTTACGGCATTCTCCTGCCAACTATGGGCTTTGTTGTCGCCGTATTTGTGCTGGTATTCATGTCAGCTAGCGCAAGCCATGAGTTCCACTGGAAGGGTACATTAATCAATGCCACCTTTTTAGTTGCCTTTACTTACTCGGTATTCGTATTGGGGTTGAAGCTTCAGTTCCCATTACTGCCTTTCTTTCTTCAATAACAAACCGGGATACTGAAAAATGGACTTGTTTGCTAATTTAGCTCTCGGTTTCGATACCGCCTTTACCCTACAAAACCTGATGTACTGCCTTATTGGCTGTGTATTAGGCACTTTAATTGGTGTTTTGCCTGGCCTAGGCCCGATCGCAACAATTGCGATGCTGTTACCAGCGACCTATGCATTGCCTCCAATCGCTGCTTTGATCATGTTGGCTGGTATTTACTACGGCTCTCAGTACGGAGGTTCTACAACAGCAATTTTGCTCAATATCCCAGGAGAAACGTCCTCGGTGGTGACGGCAATTGATGGCTACCAAATGGCCAGAAATGGTCGAGCGGGCGTAGCCCTCTTTACTGCCGGTATGGGCTCCTTCTTTGCTGGTTGCGTAGCTACATTGGTTTTAGCTGCTTTTGCTGCCCCACTCTCTCAGCTAGCCTTTAAGTTTGGTCCTGCCGAATACTTCTCCCTAATGGTTTTAGGGTTAATTGGTGCGGTCGTACTGGCCTCAGGCTCTTTGATCAAGGCGATCGGCATGATCATCCTAGGTCTCTTGATGGGCTTGATTGGTACTGACGTGAACTCAGGCGTATCCCGCTATGCATTTGACATCCCTGAATTGAGTGACGGTATTGGCTTCGTAGCCGTTGCAATGGGCGTGTTTGGTTTTGCGGAAATCATGGGCAACCTTGAGAAAAAAGGTGAGGATGAGGGCTTCTTGAACAAGATGACCACGATGATCCCAACCAAAGAAGATGTAAAACGCATGATCCCATCGATCTTGCGTGGCACAACGATTGGCTCCATTCTGGGAATCTTGCCAGGCGGCGGCGCTGCTTTGGCAGCCTTTGGTGCTTACTCAGTTGAGAAGAAATCCTCTAAATACAGCCATGAGTTTGGTAAAGGTGCGATTGAGGGTGTAGCCGGTCCAGAATCAGCAAATAATGCTGCTGCCCAAACCTCGTTTATTCCATTGCTCACCTTAGGTATTCCACCAAATGCCGTAATGGCCTTGATGGTTGGCGCGATGACGATTCATAACATTCAGCCAGGTCCACAAGTGATGACCAGCAACCCAGCTTTGTTCTGGGGTCTGATCGCATCCATGTGGATTGGTAATGTGATGTTGATTCTCTTGAACTTGCCACTCATTGGTATTTGGGTGAAGCTCCTGAAGATTCCTTATCGCTTTATGTATCCAGCCATTTTGGTCTTCTGCTGTATCGGCGTGTACACCGTGAATAACACTGTGTTTGACGTATACATTACTGCTGCTTTCGGCATTATTGGCTACCTCTTCTTCAAACTCGGTTGTGAACCTCCTCCATTGCTACTCGGCTTCGTGCTCGGACCAATGATGGAAGAGAACTTCCGTCGCGCCCTATTGTTGTCACGCGGTGATTTCACAACCTTCGTAACCCGCCCACTCTCCTTGGGATTGCTCATCGCAGCAGCCCTCTTGGTTGTGATCGTGGCTCTGCCTGCGGTTAAGAAAACCCGTGAAGAGGCTTTCGTAGAAGATTAATTCTCGAATGCTTCCCAGAAACGAGCCCGCAGCAGTTTGCGGGCTTTTTTCTTTATAGGCAGGGCTTTTCTCTACAATGGGCGCATGTCCCAAGATAGCAAACCCTCTAAATCGCCTGCCGGCACCGTTGCTGAGCCCTCCAACTTTTTGCGCCAGATCATCGACCACGACCTGGCGAGTGGCGCCTATCAGAACCGTAGCGATCGCAGCGGCCAAGCTATCCCCTCCATCATTACGCGTTTTCCACCAGAGCCTAATGGCTACCTTCATATTGGTCACGCCAAAAGTATCTGCCTGAACTTTGGCTTAGCTGCGGATTACAACAATCAAGCGGGTGGTGCACGTTGCAATATGCGCCTAGATGACACCAATCCTGTAAAAGAAGATATTGAGTACGCTGACAGTATTTTGGATGCCGTTAAATGGCTGGGATTTGATTGGGGTACACACCTGTATCACGCAAGTGATTACTTTGACCAGCTCTATGAGTTTGCAGAAATTCTGATTCAGAACGGTAAAGCATATGTAGATAGTCAAAGTGCGGATGATATTCATACCAATCGCGGCAACTTTGGCCAAGTTGGGAAAAATAGTCCTTACCGCGATCGCACGCCCGATGAGAACCTAGCTTTATTCCGCGAGATGCGTGATGGCAAATTCAAAGACGGTGAACATGTTCTGCGCCTGAAGATTGATATGGCACATCCGAATATTGTGATGCGAGATCCCGTGGTCTATCGTATTCGCCACACCGATCATCACCGAACCGGTAGCAAGTGGTGCATCTATCCTTTATACGATTTCACGCACTGCATTTCTGATGCATTGGAAAATGTTTCACACTCTATCTGCACACTGGAGTTTGAAAATAATCGCCCGCTCTATGACTGGATCGTAGCCTCACTGGCAGAGCTAGGGATCTTCAAAAATCCAGTTCCACATCAATATGAATTCGCCCGCCTCAACTTAACTTACACCATCACCAGCAAGCGCAAGTTACTGCAATTGGTAGAAGAAAAACATGTTGATGGCTGGGATGATCCACGGATGCCAACCATCGCAGGTATCCGCCGTAGGGGTTACACACCAGAGAGTATTCGTTTGTTCTGCGAACGCATTGGTGTATCTAAAGCGGATAGCTGGATTGATATGAGCACCCTAGATCAAGCTCTACGGGATGATCTAGAAGCCAAGGCCCCACGTGCCACAGCGGTCCTCAAGCCCCTCAAACTCGTGATTGAAAACTTCGATGCATCTGCAAGCGAGCCTTGTTCAGCACCGCGCCATCCACAACATCCCGAGTGGGGTAACCGCGAGTTTCACTTCACAAAAGAATTGTGGATCGAAGAAGATGACTTTATGAAGGAGCCTGTTAAAGGATTCTTTAGGCTTTATCCACCGATTGGTGATCAACCTGGTGGACGCGTGCGTTTACGTCATGGTTTTGTGATCGAGTGCACCGGCTTTGAAGTAGACGCCGATGGCAATGTGATTCAAGTGAATGCGACTCACTTCCCAGATAGTAAGAGCGGCACTCCCGGATCAAATAATTACAAAGTGAAGGGCAACATTCATTGGGTTAGCGCGGCAGAAGCTGTGCCAGCACAAGTGCGCCTCTATGACCATCTGTTTAATGACCCACATCCGGATAGCGGCGATAAAAATTTCCTTGATGCGATCAATCCGAACTCCAAGCAAACGATTACCGCGTACTTAGAGCCTTGCATGAAAGACGCTAAAGCGGAAGATCGCTTTCAGTTTGAGCGTCACGGTTACTTTGTCGCGGACCAAAGCGACTCTAAACCAGGTCAACCGGTATTTAATCGTACGGTCGGACTTAAGGATTCTTGGAAATAGTTTTCAGAAACTCTGCGACGCTCGGATAGCGTAGCGGGGTTTTTAATTCTGCTAGTCGCGTATTCGTTACGCGTCGTGACTCCCGCATAAAAGACCAGAGCATCGGGGATACGATTTTCTCCAACTGCTCAGCCGGTAATCTTGGTGGTCGATCCAAACCAAACGCATCAGCCACTTCATCAAAGTAATCACCCATCTTGGTCTCACCACCGTCACAAGCGTTAATGACACGCTGTGGTTTACCGTGATAAACAGCGGCACAAATCAATCTCGCCAAATCATCGCTCTGAATATGGTTTGAGTAGGCATCCTCAGTTGCAACTAAGGCAGGCGTTCCCGCTTGAATGCGCTCAACCGGCAATCGGTCGGCAGCATAAATCCCAGGCACACGCAAAATGGTCAGGGCTACACCGTGAGCCGGCGCCCAAAGCCGTAGGCAATTTTCCGCATCTACCCGTCGCTTGGCTCGATCGCTTTGGGGATTTACGGGCGTCACTTCACTAACCCTCCCACCCGCATGATCCCCATATACGCCGGTAGTACTCACATAAATCAAGCGCCCAACAGTATTGGAGCCTTGGGATAAAATTCGCAAGAGGTTGCGAGTTCGGCAATCACGATGACCTGTATTTTGGGGTGGTGCTAAGTGGATTACGGTTTGCGCTAATCCACTTAAGCGCCACAAGCTATCGGGCTTATCCAGATCCCCCAAAATCGGAATCGCGCCAACCGCTCTCAACTCCTGAAAACGTGCTTTCTGAGAAGTTAAGGCATATATGCGATGACTTCGGGCAAGCTGCTTGGCAACACGCAGGCCAATGTCGCCGCAGCCAACGATCAGGATTCGAGGTTTACCAAAAGATTGCATAGGTCACATCGTAACGATTTATTGAAAGGAATGAGAGTGTCCTACCAAGTCACGCTCAAGGCGAGCGGCAAACAATTCACCGTCCAGAAGGATGAAACCCTGCTGGAAGCGGCGCTACAACAGGGCATCACCCTTCCCTATGGCTGTAAAAATGGCGCCTGCGGTTCTTGCAAAGGCAAGATTCTAGAAGGTCAGGTGGAGCATGGCCAACATAGCGCTGCCGCATTAAGCCCTGCTGATGAAGCTACTGGAGGCACCTTGTTTTGCTGCGCCCACCCTAAATCAGACCTCCTCATTGAGGCTCGTGAAGTTCAAGGCGCTGGCGATATCGCCATCCGCAAGGTTCCCTGTCGCGTGAATGCCATTACAAAGCCGAGTGCTGATGTGGCGATTCTGAAATTGCAATTGCCAGCTGCTGAGCGCTTTCAGTTCCTGGCTGGGCAATATTTAGAGTTCTTGCTCAAAGATGGGCAACGTCGCGCTTATTCCATTGCTAATGCCCCTGATCAAGATGGCCCTCTCGAGCTACACATTCGCCATTTACCAGGCGGACTCTTTACTGATTTTGTTTTTGGTGCAAAAGATCCAGCACTGAAAGAAAAAGATATCCTGCGTTTTGAAGGGCCTTTAGGTAGCTTCTTCCTCAGAGAAGATTCCAAGAAACCCATTATTTTTGTTGCAGCAGGCACTGGTTTTGCACCTATCAAGTCCATCGTTGAGCAAATGCAGCTCAAAAAGATTCATCGCCCTATACATCTGTATTGGGGTGGACGTCGGCCCAGCGACCTCTACCTCGATGAACTCTGTCAGTCATGGGCTAAGGAAATTCCTGACTTCAAGTTCATCCCGGTTATTTCTGATGCCCTCCCAGAGGATCAATGGACTGGACGCACAGGCTTTGTCCATCAAGCTGTGATGGCTGACCATCCTGACATGAGCCCTTACCAGGTCTATGCCTGTGGCGCCCCCGTTATGGTCAATGCAGCCCGCCAGGACTTTTCATCTCAGTGCAAGCTGCCTGAGGACGAATTCTTTGCGGACTCCTTTACCAGCGCAGCGGATCTCGCCACAAACTAACTTACTAAGCGTGATAATAGAAACCTCATTTGATCTCACTTTGCACACGATATGAATAAGCCAGCCCAATCCGTAGATGCCCATTCAGTGATGTTTATTACCCCACGGCCAGAAGTAGTGATGGTTGAGGGTAAAGGCTCATGGCTCACCGATAACAATGGCAAGCGTTATTTAGACTTCCTGCAGGGCTGGGCGGTGAACTGTCTCGGTCACAGCAATCCAGGCATGATTGAAGCGCTCAATGCACAGGCTAAGAAACTCATTAATCCGAGTCCAGCTTTTTATAACGAGCCGATGATTCGCTTATCCAATCTACTGACTGATAACAGCTGCTTTAACAAAGTGTTTTTTGCTAATAGCGGCGCCGAGGCAAATGAAGGCGCCATCAAGCTGGCACGCAAATGGGGGCAACTCAATAAGTCTGGTGCCTTTGAAATTATTACCTTCGATCACAGCTTTCATGGTCGCACTTTAGCGACAATGAGTGCATCTGGTAAGCCAGGCTGGGACACGATGTTTGCTCCACAAGTTCCAGGCTTTCTGAAGGCCGATTTAAACGATTTGGATTCCGTTAAAAAACTGGTGACCGATAAAACGGTCGCAGTAATGCTTGAGCCAGTACAAGGCGAAGGCGGCGTAATCCCTGTCACCAAAGAATTTATGCAAAGCCTGCGTAAGTTCACTACAGAAAATAATATTTTGTTGATCGTGGATGAAGTGCAGGCTGGCTGTGGTCGAACTGGAAAACTGTTTGCTTATCAACATTACGGCATCGAACCAGACATCATGACCCTGGGCAAAGGCATTGGTGGTGGCGTTCCTTTGGCAGCCCTGATGGCTACTGATGCTGTTGCTTGTTTTGTTCCTGGCGACCAAGGTGGCACCTATAACGGCAACCCACTCATGACTGCAGTGGGCATCAGCGTCATCGAGCAATTACTTGCACCAGGATTTTTAGATGCAGTCCGCGCAAAAGGTGAATTACTCAGCAAGGAATTGCTTTCTATCTCAGCAGAATTTAATCTGAATGGTGAGCGTGGCGAAGGACTATTGCGTGCACTGATGTTGAGCAGTGATATTGGCGGCAAGCTGGTTGAGCTAGCTCGCGATAGAGGTCCAGAGGGCTTGCTAATTAACTCACCAAGACCCAATCTGTTGCGCTTCATGCCAGCACTGAATGTTTCTGATGATGAAATCCGCCAGATGTGCAACATCTTGAGAGAGTTACTCAAGCAAGTTGTCTAGAGATCACTGGGTGCGATGTAATAAAGGGGCTTTGAGCCCCTTTATTTTTTGGGTTAACCGACTAAATTCTTTGGTAGCGAGAATGTAATGTCTTCCACAACACCCTCTAGATTGCGAATGCTACGTGGACCGAATTCTTGAATCTTTTCCACAATCGCAAGCGCTAGACTTTCAGGGGCGGATGCACCCGCAGTGAGGCCCACTCGCTTCTTGCCCTCAAACCATTGAGCTTCAAGTTGCTCTGGCGCATCAACCATGTAAGCCGGTACGCCCAGTTTTTCAGCTAATTCACGCAAACGATTCGAGTTCGAGCTTGCTTTGCTTCCCACGACAATAACTACCTCAACTTGAGGCGCCATAAATTTCACGGCATCTTGGCGATTTTGAGTGGCGTAACAAATATCTTGCTTGCGTGGCTGAACAATATTTGGGAATTTTTGGGTTAAGGCATCAACGATTTCTTTTGTCTCATCTACGGAGAGTGTGGTTTGCGTTACAAAGGCAATTTTTTCATTCTCAGCAAAAGGTAGCTTAGCAATATCTGCCACCCTTTCAATTAAATGCACACCTTCTTTTACCTGCCCCATCGTGCCTTCAACTTCGGGATGCCCAGCATGACCAATCATCAGGACTGTGAAACCATCCTTGCACATCTTAACGACCTCTAGATGAACTTTAGTTACCAGAGGGCAAGTAGCGTCATACACCTGCAGTCCACGTGCCTCAGCATCCTTACGCACCTCTTGAGAAACACCATGTGCACTAAACACGACGATGCCGCCCTTAGGAACCTCATGCAATTCATCAACAAACACGGCGCCCTTTTCACGCAGTCCATTTACAACATAGGCGTTGTGAACAATTTCATGACGTACGTAAATCGGTGCACCAAAGCGTGTCAGGGCTTCATTAACGATATTGATCGCCCGATCAACACCCGCGCAAAAGCCGCGGGGTTGCGCCATCAATATTTCTGCTTGATCTTGATTGCTCATTCGTTAGAGAATCGCGACGATTTCTGCTTCGAAGGTGACAGGCCTTCCAGCAAGTGGATGATTGAAATCAAACCAAGCACCCTCTTCGTTAATCGATTGCAATACACCAGCATATTGCGCGCCACCAGGCGCATTAAATTCAATCACGTCACCGGGATTAAATTCCACATCATCATCGCGACCTTCTTTGAGTGCACCCAAAGAAACCCACTGAATTAATTCTTCCTTGCGCTCTCCAAAACTTTCTTCCGGCGGTAACAAGGCGCTTTTCTTTTCACCCACAGCTAATCCGATCAACACCTTTTCAAAACAAGGCGCAAATTGTCCAGAACCCATCAGCACCGTCGCAGGGCGATCGATAAAAGTATTGATGTAATCATCCCCGCTGGGCAAAGTCAGCCGATAGTTGAGAGTCAAGAAGGAGTTGGGCAAAACCGTAAGCTTAGTCATAAGGTAATTGTATCCAGGCCCGACCCCAGCGTGCACTCACCCATCACGGATTGGCCAAAAATGGATCAACCCCGGGAGAAACTCCGCGCCCTTGGGGCGACAGCACTGAGCGATGCTGAGTTGCTTGCGATCTTTCTACGTGTTGGCGTCAAAGGCAAATCTGCGGTGGCCTTGGCCGAGGATCTTCTCCACCATTTTGGCAATTTGCCGCGCTTGCTATCCTGCACCCCAGAAGAATTAACCCAGATTCATGGCATGGGTATTTCTAAGTGGTCACAAATTCAAGCTGCATATGAACTCGTGAAGCGTAGCCTTGAGGAAACGCTTTCCCAGGACTCCGTTTTCTCATCGCCCGGGTATGTCAAAGAGTTCTTGCAAGCGCGGTTTGGGCGCCTGCCACATGAAGTATTCCTTTGCCTGCACCTTGACTCCCGTTTGCACCTGATTGAGTGCCAGGAGCTCTTTAGGGGCTCTCTGGCCCATACTGCCGTCTACCCCCGAGAAATCCTCAAGGAAGCGCTTGCAAGGAACGCCAGCGCCCTCATCGTCGCCCATAACCACCCCAGCGGAAACCCACTTCCTAGTATTGCTGACCAGGAATTAACCAAGATGCTGTCTAAAGCCTTACAACTGGTAGATATTCCCCTCCTGGACCATTGCATTGTTAGTGAGAGCGGTTTTTTCTCATTTTCAGATGCAGGTCTTATGAAAAATGACTTAAATTAGAAGTAATCACTAACTTATTGGGTATTTTTGACCGGTATTAGCGACTAGATAGCCAAATCCCCAAAACTAAAGCGAATTAGGGGTAGCTCAAAGTGCTCGGAGACTGATACAATCTTCTTTTTTCGCAATTAATGGAGTTATGTCATGGCAAAAGTTTGCCAAGTCACTGGGAAGAAGCCGATGGTTGGCAACAATGTATCCCATGCAAACAATAAAACGAAGCGTCGCTTTTTGCCGAATTTGCAAAA
>CANGNV010000022.1 GCA_947455485.1 Burkholderiaceae bacterium
AGCCTGACTCTCTCTAACGCCAACTACTATGTTGCTGGTGTGACTACACCATTAACAGCCAACATTACGCCTGCGCCAGTGACTATTGGTGGTCTGACAGCGGCTAATAAGGTGTATGACACCACTACAGCGGCCACTTTGAGTGGTGCGCTAGCCATTTCTGGTGGACTATTGGGTAGCGATACGGCTAGCTTATCGGGTACAGCGGCGACCGGTACATTTGCAAGCGCCAATGCAGCTTCAGGTATTGCAGTGACCGCCAATCTGAGTGGCTTAAGTATTGATAATCCAAATTACTATATTGCGGATGTTGCCACTGCCTTAACTGCCAATATCACAGGTAAACCGGTCACGATTACAGCGAATGCGCAATCTACTACTTATGGCACCGCTATTGCTAACTTAGGAACTACTGGATTTATTAGTAGTGGGTTTATTGGTGGCGATAGTGTCAGTGCGGTTACCTTAACTTATGGCGGTTCTGCTAGTGTTGCGGCTACGGAGAATGCGGGCACCTATAACGGTGGGGTGGTCCCAAGCAATGCTGTAGCAGTTGCGGGAACTTTATTATCCAATTACGCCATTACCTATGTCGGTGGTAATTTAGTGATTAATCCAGCTGCCCTTACGGTTATCGCTGATGCCAAGACAATGACCTACGCAGCCTCGAGCTTGCCAACTCTAAGCTATGTTGTAACAGGCCTGAAAAACAGCGATACCCCGTTTACCGGTGCCTTGACCACAGTTGCAACTGCCTATAACGGTGGAGTAGGGTCAGCATCGAATATCGGTAGCTATGCAATTACTCAGGGCACCCTGAGCGCTGGAGCCAACTACACCATTACCTATACACCAGCACTGATTACGGTAAACCCAGCAGCCTTGATCATTAGTGCAAGCGCCCAATCTTCCACCTATGGATCGGCTCTGACTCTTGGAAGCTCAGCATTTACTTCTACCGGCTTAGTTAATGGCGATAGCATTTCTGGAGTTGGCTTAACAGTGACTGGTAATGCAGTCGTGCCTAGCACTACCAATGTTGGCTCATATACGATTGTTTCCAATAATGCGGTAGGTGCTAATGCAGGTAACTACACCATCACTTACCAGACCGGTGTACTGACAGTTAATCCAAAACCAATTAATGTGGTGGCTAATTCCGCAACGATGGTCTATGCGGATGCCGCTTTACCAGCGCTCACATATCAAACAGTGAGCGGTCTGGTAAATGGCGATACGATGAGTGGGACATTGACTACTGCAGCAAGTGCCTATACCGGTAGTGCTGGTTCCGCCTCTAATGTTGGAACTTACGCCATCACTCAGGGCTCGCTGACTGCTGGCAATAACTATGTGATTACCTATACTCCGGCCAACTTGACCGTCAATGCCGCCCCGCTGACAGTAAGTGCCCTTGATCAAAACAGTACCTATGGAGCTTTAGCGGTAATTTCTCAGGCAGCCTTGACGACGCCAGCATCTGGTGCAGTCGGAAGCTTGCGTAACGGAGATTATGTCAGCGGCGCGACCATTCTGTATAACGGCAATCAAGTCATTCCAGGTGCGATCAATGCATCTACTTATGCAAATGCTATTTCAATTAGCAATGCAGTAGGGGCTGGAATGACCAATTACAACATCACCTATACTGCTGGTAGTTTGACGGTTAATAAAGCAACCTTAGTGGTGACTGCAGTTGCAGATGGTAAGTTTGTTTCTCAGACTGATGCTAATGGCAGTGCAACAAACTGTGCAGGTAGTACTTGTGCTGGAGGTTACGCTGGGGCGCAATACTCCGGATTTGTGAATGGGGACACCGCTACGAGTGGGGCATTAGGAAGCGCTGCTTTAGCCATTACTAGAACAAATGCCTCCATCAATGAGCCGGGCGCCTATTCACGGGTGTTGATGCCAGGTGGCCTGAATCCACAAAACTACAGCGTGCAGTACGTCGCCGGTGATTATGTTATTGCACCAGCTGAGCGATTGCTAGTGAAGATGGGTAATAACACCACTGCTTATGGCACTACTCCAAATTATGCATCGGCAACAGCTGCTTATCTGAAGGCGGATGGCACCGTCATTAGCGGAGTGCCTGTTACGGTGAGTGGAAATAGCGTCTCCATCAATGATGGCCTAGGATCGACCGCGTCATTTTCCGTTAATGCGATTACACCAAACCCGCAGCCTAACAACTGCAGTAATGCAAGCTGTACTAGCGCCTCTAATAATTTAGTTGTTGGTAATTACACCTTGGGTGGAAGTACCCCAACCATTACCGGATCAAACTTTAATTCTATGGCCGTGGTTGGAAGTCTGAATGTCACTCCAAAGCAGCTTACCTACGCTGATTTAGGCATTACTGGCGTCACTAAGATCTATGACGGCTCTGTCTATATGAATGGCTTAGCAATTACCGCAAGTGCTGGATTTGTAGTGGGGGATGCAATTAACGCTGCTGCTACAGGTACCTTTGCAAGCAAAAATGTTGGCACAACAATTGCATACAACATTGGTGTGATTCTCAATGGCTCCGATAAAGTAAATTACCGGGTCGCTGTTGACCCAACCATCAATAGCGGTTTATATGCTGGCGCTGATGGTGTTATCACGCAATTAAATTCAGTTACCTATACCGGCCCAAATAGTGGTGGCAATTGGTCCAATCCCGCTAACTGGACAACTACTGGCACTGCAGTAGTGGGCGCAATTCCAGATCTATCTAACGTGGCTAACGTAATCATTCCAGTTGGCAAATCCGTTGTATATGACAATGCCGTTTCTGGTCCTGTAACCTCAGCTGTGGCTAATAGCGGCAATGTCAATTTCAATCTCTCGTCCGCTACCACTATTGCTATGCCTATAACAGGCTCCGGTTCTGTCACTATCAGCAATGTGGGTGCTGTAACTTTGAGTGGAACCAATGCCTACACGGGTGGCAATACTGTCAATGGCGGAGCTAGTTTGATTGCCGGCAATAGCGCTGCAATTGGGTTGCCTAATATAGTTTCTAATGGAACAACTATTAATCCAGCATCATTTGGTACGCTTAACGGGGTAACTCTGCCTTACCTCAATATCTCTGGTGGAGCGCTTCAGTTGCTGAGCAACATTACTACTACAGGAGCGCAGACATACAGCGACTTGATTTTAGGGGCGACCGGGACAACAACTTTGAGTACCTCTAATGCCAACATTAGTTTCATGGGCAAGATTGATGGAGCATCGGCAAAATCACATTCATTGGTGGCCAATGCAGGAACTGGGGTGGTGACAATGGGTGATAGCGTTGGTTCAATTGCGCGCCTTAATTCCATAGACATTACCGGTTCTAGTATCAATATATTGGCTGACGTCGTATCTGCAGTAGGGCAGACTTATAACGGTAATGTATTTATTGGCGATGCATCTTACCTTAGCCGTACACCGACAGTCGGCTTCTTGTTTGCTGGATATAACAGCTATTTCCAGTACTCAACACCTGCCATCGCTAGTTCGATCAAGTACCTGAATATGAATCCAATCTATATTCGCACTTTGATCTCCGAAGACCCAAATGTGACCTTTGCTGGAACTGTGAATGACTTGGTCCCTAATACCCATACTCTATTAGTTGCCGCGATTGCGCCTGATGCATCGGCAGGCTCTAGTGCGGCATCAAGCGTCAACTTTGGGGCATCAGTTGGCAATGTATCGCCACTCTATAGCTTAAATGCGCAAGTAGTTGTCAATCAAAACCAGGTTAATTCTGTATCGAATTATGTTGGTACTGTTAGCCTGGTAGGCAACGTCGCCACTTATTCTGATCAGACTTATCGCGCGAGTTTGATGACGGCAAATGCTGCAACACAGCCTGGTGTCGTAACCTTCTCTGTATATGATCCGGCTGCTAGCATCGCTTATTTATTGCCATTGCAAACTAGTGGGGCTGGTACGGGTCAAATGAACCTGCAAAATCCAAATAGCCGGGATGGATTGATCATTAATGGCGCAAACAACTATGCGACCGTACAAAATCAGAGCGGTCTCAATAACTGGACCATACCTACAACCATCACGAATGCCTTGGGTTATGTGCCTCCGGTATATGTACCGCCGGCCGTAACACCTTCGCAGGCACCTGCATCTATTGCATACATGCCATCACTAGATGCTGGCTCCCTCAGAGAGGCCATGGACTTCCATGCAGACCAAGTACAGATGACTGTAGACGAGCGCGCATTAATTGCCGCAGTCTCAGTAAGTGCCCCATCAAAAGTAGAAATTGTGCGCACTAGCGCAGCCGCAGGAAATACCCTAATTAGTAAAGATGGCGTGGATGCTATCTGCACCGCTGACTCTAGTGGTGAGGTGAGCTGCGGCGAGAACTAAGGGTTTCAGAACCTACCTTGTCTTTAAGGTAGGCATTCGTATAACTTGAAGCGAAAATGAATTTAGAAGGGCAGCTTGGCTTCCGGCTTAGCAGCCAACAGTACTGCCTTAAATTCTGCTTGAATGCGTTTGATAGCCTCTTCACTATCAGCCTCAAAACGCATCACTACCACTGGAGTGGTATTGGATGGTCTAGCCAGACCAAAGCCATCGGCGTATTCCACGCGCACACCATCAATGGTATTGATGGATTCAGAAGTGGGGAATTTGGCATTGGCTTTAATAGTTTCTAGCAAGGCGAATGGTTCACCTTCAGCACAAGCCAGTTGCAACTCTGGAGTGCAGATCGCATTTGGTAAGTTGTTGAGGGTGTCGCTCGGATTCTTCTCTTTACTGAGGATCTCAAGCAAGCGTGCGCCCGTGTACAGACCATCATCAAAGCCAAACCAACGATCCTTGAAGAAGATATGACCGCTCATCTCACCAGCAAGCGGGGCACCAGTTTCTTTAAGCTTGGCTTTAACTAAAGAGTGGCCAGTTTTCCACATGATGGGTTCGCCACCATGCTCTTTTACATAGGTCGCTAGATTACGAGTGCACTTCACGTCATAAATAATCTGTCCACCTGGATTGCGGGAGAGTACATCTTTAGCAAAGAGCATCATTTGACGGTCTGGGAAAATCACCTGACCATCTTTAGTCACCACGCCTAAGCGATCGGCATCCCCATCAAAGGCAAGGCCTAATTCATAATCGGTAGTCTGCAGGTTCTTGATGAGGTCTTGTAAGTTCTCAATATGTGCTGGATCGGGATGGTGGTTCGGAAAATGTCCATCGACTTCACAGAACAACTCTTGGACTTCACAACCCAGAGCTCTAAATAGCTTGCCCGCAAATGCACCACCAACACCATTGCCGCAATCTACGGCAATCTTCATGGGGCGAGCCAACTTCACATCGCCAACGATATAGTTGATGTACATCGGGAAAATATCAAAAGTGCTTCTTGTTCCCTGGCCGGTAGCAAACTGCTTGGCTTCAATACGCTTACGCAAATCCTGAATCTGTTCACCATATATGGCGGATGTACCCAAAACCATTTTGAAGCCGTTGTAGTTCGGGGGATTATGGCTGCCGGTAATCATGATGCCGGACTTTGGCGTCTTGCCATCAATGGTGTGATTGGCAGCAAAGTAGACCATCGGTGTTGCAACCATGCCTAGATCAATCACATTGATGCCGGTAGAAAGCAGACCCTCTGTTAAAGCCTCAATCAAGCTAGGACCAGATAAGCGGCCATCGCGACCGATGACGATATCGCTTTCACCAAGCTCACGCATCTCAGTGCCAAATGCTTGACCAATCAGTTTGGCTATAGAGGGATCTAAGGTCTCATCAATAATGCCGCGGATGTCATATGCTTTAAAAATGGATGGAGACAATTGCATTACAGATCCTTCAGTAAAAACACCCGCTAATTACAGGGGCGATAACTAGTTATTTGAATTTAATAGGTTAATACGAGCGGCAGTGACAGCATCAATGTCTGTACTGGCAGCAATATTATTTTGATGGCTGGCGAGGGCTTTCTCAATCGGCTTGGCCAATACTTTGCCGTATTCGACACCGGGCTGATCAAAGCTATTGATATTCCACAGTGCACCTAATGTCGCAGTGCGGTTCTCATATAAAGCGAGTAGGGCGCCAAGATAAAAGGCATTGAGTTTTGGCAGCAACAAAAGATTGCTCGGACGCTTACCAGGGTAGACATCATTCGGGTTGTTAGCGGTTTTGCCATTTGCTAATGCTTGAGCTTGTGCCAAGCAATTAGAAAGCAGAATACGGTGATGCGCTACAGCCTCTGGCCGATCACTCATGGGCTCACGAACTGCAATGAAATCAATCGGAATGATCTCCGTGCCCTGATGAAAGAGTTGGAAGTAGGAGTGTTGTGCATTGCTGCCAGCGCTACCAAAGACGACTGGTGAAGAGTGCTTCACTGGCTTGCCATCACGATCTACGCTTTTGCCATTACTTTCCATATCAAGCTGTTGCAACCACTTTGGAAACCAATCTAGAGCATCCGCATACGGAATGGCTGCATAAGCTTTAATGCCATGTTTCTCTTGCTGGTAAAGCAAGGAGAGCGCCATGATGACGGGTAGATTTTCTTCTAGGGGTGCATTCTTAAAATGCAAATCCATCGCTTCAGCACCAGCCAAAAACTGTTGGAATGTCTCAAAGCCATATTGCAAGGCAATAGGCAGGCCTACTGCTGACCAAACGGAGTAACGACCGCCGACCCAATCCCAGAAAGGAAAAATATTGTCTTCGCTGACACCAAAGTCTTTGGCAGCAGGGATATTGGCAGTGACGGCATACAGGGCATGCTCAATTTGACTGTGAGTACACCCACTGTCTTTAAGCCAAGCAACAACGGCTTTGGCATTCATGGAAGTTTCAAGGGTGGTGAATGACTTCGAGACCACAATCACACGAGTGCTGTGTGGCTGAGCGCGAGCCAAGATACGAGCAAGCTCAGCAGTATCAATATTGGCCAAGAAATGCATACGCATGCCGCGGCTTTCAATGCCGGGAACATGGGCTAAAGCTTCGATAGCTAGGCGAGGACCAAAATCAGATCCGCCAATACCAATATGAATGACATCAGTTACGCCAACCCATTTATTGCACAAGGCTTCAATGCGATGCCAAACTTCAGATACAGCTGGCATGACGTCTTTACCATCAATCAAAACGGGCGTTTTGCTGAGATTGCGAAGTGCGGAATGGAGGGCAGGGCGATCTTCACTATTATTGATGTGCTTGCCAGCAAACATATCCACAATGAATTGCTCTAACTGCGATTGACGTGCGCCGGCAAAGAGCTTTTTCCACTGGGCCGCATCAATTCCTTGATAGGCGGTGTCCAGCACCATATCGAGGGCTGAATGAACACTTTGGTTAGCTAATTGGGCTTGCACAGACATTGCTAGATTTTATCAATAAGGTCATCAAAATCCCCTTAAAACACTGAAAATGTTACGATTTCAGCAATATAAAGGCTTTAGCCGAGGCAAAAGTCATTACAAAATTGAGACATATCTGAAATCAGGTCAGGAAAAGCCGAATGGAGCAGGTTGATTGCGTAGTAGTGGGCGCCGGAGTGGTTGGTTTGGCGGTTGCTCGTGAGATGGCATTGCAGGGCCGAGAAACTATTTTGCTCGAGCGCGAGGATTCCTTTGGAACCATTAGTAGTGCTCGCAATAGTGAAGTCATTCATGCAGGAATTTATTACCCGAAGGATTCACTCAAAGCCAAGCTCTGCGTAGAAGGCAATCGCCTCCTATATGAATACTGCCGCAGTCATCAAGTGAGCACACAAGCTTACGGCAAACTCATTGTGGCGGCCGACGCTAATCAGTTGGATGATCTTCAGGCTATTTTGTATAAAGCCCAAAATAATCAAGTCCCAGATATTAAGATGATTTCAGGGGCGCAGGCTAAGGCGATGGAACCACAGTTGCAATGTGAAGCTGCAGTGCTTTCAAGTTCAACAGGGGTAGTGGATAGCCACGGATTAATGTTGTCATTGCTTGGGGGCTTTGAAGATGCGGGTGGCATGGTCGCTTATCAATCCCCCTTACTTAGCGCTAAACCAATCGGCACAAATGCTGAAGGTGGCTTTGAGCTCACCATTGGTGGCGCTGATGGCATGATCATTCAGACGAAGTTGCTGATTAATTGCGCGGGACTAAGCGCCCCAGCACTGGCTCAAAAAATTGAAGGACTTTCAAAAGACCTCATACCCAAAGCCTACTTCGCCAAAGGCAACTATTTCTCCTTATCTGGCAAATCACCATTTAGTCATTTGATTTATCCCATTCCTGAACCAGGCGGATTGGGCGTTCATCTAACTCTCGATATGGGTGGTCAGGCGAAGTTTGGTCCAGATGTGGAGTGGTTAGATATTGACGAGGAAAGCCAGATTAACTACACGGTTGATGCAAAGCGGGGAGAGGGCTTTTATGCGGCAGTCAGGCAGTACTGGCCCGGCCTAAAAGACGGTGCTTTGCAGGCAGATTACTCTGGTGTCAGGGCTAAAATCGTTCCGCCAAATGCCCCTGCAGGTGACTTTTACTTTGAAGGACCTCAGCAGCATCGGCTTCATGGCCTATTTAACCTCTATGGCTTTGAATCCCCGGGCCTAACCTCCTCTTTGGCGATTGCTCAGCATTTAGAGGCGCAAATCAAAAGTTCTTTATAATCTAGGACTCAAATCGCAAAGGAAGAGTGGCAGAGCGGTTGAATGCACCAGTCTTGAAAACTGGCGAGGATGAAAGTCCTCCGTGAGTTCGAATCTCACCTCTTCCGCCATATATAAAAGCAGAGCCCCTATTTACGGGGCTCTTTTTTTTGGAGCTTTTTTGGCCACAGATCCACCCACTACCAAAACATTGCCTTGGAGACTTGGATACTGATACCGAAGATCATGCCTGGGATGCGACTAAGTATGGGTTGATTCACATAAGAAGCGCTCAGCCAGTGGTTGGTATTCGACATTCAATCGAATGCAAAATGTTCTACTACCAGTGGATCGGTTTTTTGGCTGGCCTCTTTTTCGTGGACACCTGCTCAGGTAGTTGCGCAGCAATGAGCTCTTCATCATTTATATAAGACCGTGACCAGTGGGCAAGGTTTATCAGGCTGCTACTTGGAGGACGCCCCTTTTTGCCGCTACTTTGAGGGCCTCTGGGCATGATCATTCCAATCTTTAAAGCGGGAAAGTCTTCTATGAGCGCATTAATGACTGGTTCGGTATCGGTGTCGTTTGAAATGAGAACAACTTGATCCAAAGATCCTCTGTTGACATCTCGATACATCGACAATGCAAGATTAACATCCGTTTTTTTCTCAACTAGACGCCATACCCGAACTGTATTACCTTTATCAAAGGGTTTGCCTTCAACATATAAAGGCATCCTGGTCCCATCCTTTTCATAAACGTGTGAACCAAGAACTTTCTCAAATTTATCTGGGTACTTGGCTTCGAGTGCTCGGTGATAGTCATTCTGAGCGCGCATCGATTCCTCTCCATGCCTGGAAAATTTTGGGAGTGCGGGCGCCGTAAAAAATTTCACGGAAATGATTTGCGAGTGTGGCTCTATGGACCGGGTAATTTGACTAAAAAGCGCTACTACATCAAGCCATTTGTATTGAGTATCGCGAAGACGTCCATAGTAGAGGTTATAACCATCGATATAGATAGCGGTTCTCAAGGCCTGCGACGTTTCTTGCATGTTTCTCCATAAGACTCGCTTTAGAAATGAAAAAACCGCCCTAGAGCGGCTTTTTCGTCCCAGACCGGAGTCAACTAAATGACCTGGTTAGGGAGGAGTAGTAGCAGACAGTATACATATTTTTGGTTGGGGGGAAAGTCCATATACAGAGCATTGATACTAAACGGGCGCCAATTGATGCTGGGAGCCTATTTAAATCCATTGGGATCGTTTAGTGAATTAATCGCGGTAAGTCTAACAACGACTCGCTTAAAATTAAAAAACCCCAGCAATCTCTTGCTGGGGTTTTGTCTTTCTAGTAACTAGAAAGGCGTTATTGCATTACTTCTTAGCAGTTGGTGCGCTTACTACTGCAGCAATAGCTTCTGTGTAAACCACTTTAACTTGGTCGTTTACAGCAATATCTTTCATCAAGTCAGGGTTCTGAACTTTAACTTTGAAGATGTTGCCTTGTGGGCCTTTTAAAGAAACGATGTTCTTAGTTGTATCAATCGCTTCAACATTGGCAGTAGCAGTAACAGTGTTAGTAGTGATCATGCCTGGCTTGTCGCCTTGTGGAGCAGTAGTCGTGCTAGTAGTAACTTGCTCGCTAGTTGTGCCTGGATTCTTTACTTTTACCAATTCGATGGCTACAGCAAGTTCGTAAACAACATCAAAATGGTCGCCAACTTTGATTTCAGCAAAGTTCTTCACTTCAGGACCGGCAACGATAGAAGTTTCGCCGTCTTTATTTTTCAGAGTAACAGTGCGAGTAGCAGCATCAATCTTGGTTACTTCGCCGTCATAAATGAGGGCAGCTTCTTGAGCAGCTACACCAGCGATAGGTGCTTTTGGCTTAGTGAGGAAAAGGTATGCGCCAACTGCGATAGCAGCAATAACGATGGCAATAATAATTTTTTTCATAATAATTTGGGTCCTTAGGTGGGTTAATGCACAGCCCTTCTAAAAAATTCATGGGCTAATTGATAAAAGCTATTTTTAGCAATTGTGATGATTGTATTACTCATATTAGTAATCAGAATGATTGCGGGTCTAAATCGACCCAATCCCTTTGAAATACTTGACTATTCTGCTTATCTATAAGGGCCGCATTGTCATATCAAAGGAGCATACTAATAGCTAGAGGTAAGTAAATAAGGGGTATGTATGTTGTTTAAAAAATGGGCAATATGTAGTCTAGTTGGCTTGAGCTTCTCTGTAATGGCAGCAACTCCACAGGACTTGCTGAAGTCTTATGAGGCTCAATCTGGTAAAGCTTCGCCTGCAAGGGGGGAGCAGTTTTTCAATGCTAAGCATGGCAAAGAGTGGAGCTGTGCCTCCTGCCATGAAAATCCCCCCAATCACGACACCAAACATATTGTTACTGGCAAGTTGATTAAGCCATTAGCCCCTAGCGCTAATCCTGCGAGATTCACTGATGAAGCTAAAGCTGAGAAGTGGTTTAAGCGTAACTGCAATGATGTGTTGGGTAGAGACTGTACTGCCCAAGAAAAAGCAGATGTGCTCTCTTGGTTAATGACTGTTAAATAAATCTCATCAATATGAAAAAATCTATATTCATTGCTGCTTCCTTGCTACTAGTATCTTCATCCACGTTCGCCGCCAAAATGACGATGCCCGCAGATGCACCAGCTTCTTACGAGGCTGAGTGTGCAAGTTGTCATATGGCCTATCCGCCAGCGCTATTAAGTGAGCAAAGCTGGAAAAATGTGATGTCTAGCCTCTCGAAACACTTTGGTACCGATGCCAGCATGGACGCAAAGACTCAGGCTGAGATTACGAGCTGGTTAATTAAGAATGCAGCTACTCGTCAAAAATATAGCGAGACTGCCCCAGAAAATCGCATCACTAAAACTTCTTGGTTTATTCGGAAGCACGATGAGGTAAGGCCAGATGTTTGGAAGAGGGCGGGGATCAAGAGTCCCGCCAACTGTGGAGCATGTCATATCGATGCCGCAAAGGGTGTCTTTAGTGAAAATAATATTAGGATTCCTGCGAAATGAATGCACCTATACACGACACGATTGGCGCCACTGGAAAAGTGAAGCAAGAAATTATGGTGTGGGATATGCCAGTGAGGGTGTTTCATTGGCTATTGGTTATTTGTTTCGCTGGTGCCTGGCTCACCTCCGAGAGTGAGCGGCTGGCAATGATTCATTATGCGTTTGGCTATACCGCATGCTTGCTTGTGCTCATTCGATTGGTGTGGGGTGTCATTGGCACTCGCTACGCCAGATTTAGTCAGTTTCTTCAAAGTCCTAAGACTATTTTTGAGCACTTCATGGCGATGTTGCGTGGCAATCCCCATCATGATGTTGGCCACAATCCGGCGGGTGGCTTAGTCATGTTTGCGCTGATGCTCCTCATTCTCCTGGTCGGATTTACTGGCTACCTAACAGTTAAGGAATTCTTCGGTAATTTTGCATCTGAGATACATGAAGCGGTCGCAAGCTTAGTTCTCGGCCTTGTGATCCTCCATATCATCGCCGCCATTGGCATGAGCGTCATTGAAAAGCAGAATCTGGTGCGATCCATGGTCACTGGCAAAAAGAGAGGCTTTCCAGAGCAGGGTATTCGTTATCCACAGTATCTAATCGGCTCCCTCATTTTTCTGGGCACGCTATATTTTTTCTATTTGATCTTGAGCGGTGGTTTACCTGACCTCACACAGTAAAAGTCTCTCGATTTGGGGATGCGGTCCCCAGCGCACATTCTCCGTTGTACGATAGATAGTATGAAGCTCCTGATTGCCCTGTATTTCTTTATCCTGGCCACGATTCAGTTGGGCTTGTTATTGGGCATCTACCACTATCACCGCTCCCAAAGTGAGCTCAGACCCAACCCCTACTGGATGGGTTCATTGGTGGTAAATGTCATCGCCTTGCTCATCTTTGGTGGTGGCATCCTCGTCATTGAGGGTCTACAAAAGCCCGAATTTAATTTCACCGTTGCTAATTCGCTGTTTTATATCGCCGCTGTTTTTCAGCTCCTATTTTGCAAATCCTTGATTGGTCCAGTAAGTAAGCGTTTGCAATATAGTTTTGCGCTGTCCTCCATTATTTTTGTACCGACTTTTGAATTTCTTCGTGTTTACGGAAGCTACGAAATTCGTACGGCATTTATGTGTTCGATAGGCGTCATATTCTTCTCGTGGCAAATTATGATGCTTAGACGCAAAAGAAGTTTAGAGCCATCCCAGCAGTTAATGTATATGCAGTATGCAACTGCAATAGAATTATTTTTTTCATTGTGTCGTCTAGGTGTATTGGTCTCAACAGGCTTCACCATTAGTCAGGTGGAGCAAATCCCGCAGCTATTAATACTGCTGACTATTGGTCAACTGGTCATTAATACACTTTCTTATATCGCTCTAGGCGGCTATTGGGCGGAAAGAGTTGCTTTGGCAAATGCAAAATCCAATAGTGAAAATGTTGAAATTAAGGCTCTCCTCTCCGAAAGGGAGGGCTTGATATCCCGGTTGCTCAAGGCTAATAAAACCGTGGCTACAGGGGCTTTATCCGCTTCAATTGCGCATGAGCTAAATCAGCCATTGGGTGCTTCATTTTTAAATATTCAATTTTTACAAAAGAAGCTCGCCGAAGGCAGTTTAAGCGCGGAACAAAATCAAGAGGTTTTATCAGCACTTCTATCTGACAATCAAAGGGCGGCAAACATTATCCGATCACTGAGATCTATCTTTTCAGAAGGAAGGATCGGCGCTGAACAAATTGAAGTTATCGAATTAATTGAATCCGTTCTCAAAATTACGAAGCCTGAAATACAGTCAAAAAATATTCAAGTTGTACTCAGAGTCTCATCAAGCGCATTGGTGAATGTGAATCGTGCTGAAATTCAGCAAGTTTTTCTCAATCTAATTAATAACGCCACTCAAGCGCTTGCAGACTCTGATGCCACCCCCAGAATATTGAAGATCGAAAGCTGTAACGTCTCTGGGGGAGTTGAAATACTGATTGTTGACAATGGCCCAGGCATTTCTGCTGACGCCCAGCCTCATCTGTTTGAATTGCTTGCTGGTAGCAATAAAAAGTCAGGCATGGGTTTGGGTTTATGGCTCTGTCAGCACATCGTATCCCGTCATGGCGGGCATATTCATTATGACGATGCGCCCGATGGCGGGGCGCAGTTCGTTGTCTTTTTACCTGCCACTCAGGAATAGGTTATTAGCTATAAAGCTAATTGCCCAAAGGCAGCCCTCTCTTTAAATTCGTAAAGTACTTTTTTACCAATACCTGCAACACTTTAAGGCCCCCATGAAAACTAAACTCACGCTCATTGCAATGTCCATTGCACTCCTTTCTAGCAATTCAGCTTTGGCTGCTGGGGGCGGGGGAGTAGTTGCTGATCCAGGTGCAATGCAAGGAAAGCACTTTGACACTAAAGGTAAGTCGCCATCCACCTATACGGTAGAACTGCAAAACGGTTTGCGCAAAACCCTGCCGTTTGAAGATAAGCGTGACTTTGAGGAATCTAAAAAGGGTTTCATTGCTGCTCCTGCTTATAAAACCATCATGGCTGATGCGGGTAACGTAGCCTGGGACATGGGTAGTTACGAGTTCTTATTGCAGGGCAAAGACTTCGATAGCGTCCATCCATCCTTGCAGCGCCAAGCGATTCTCAATATGGGTTATGGCCTATACGAAGTGGTTCCAGGAAAGATTTATCAGGTGCGTGGCTTTGACTTAGCCAATATAAGTTTCGTTAAGACAAACACCGGTTGGATTGTCTTTGATCCCTTGACTGCCAAAGAAACCGCGCGCGCAGCACTCGAGTTGGTGAATGAAAAATTAGGTAAACGCCCAGTTGTTGCGGTGGTGTATTCCCACTCTCATGGCGATCACTTCGGTGGTGTACGTGGGGTAGTGGACGAGGCAGATGTGAAGAGTGGCAAAGTAAAAATAATTGCACCTGCGGGCTTTATGGATCATGCGATTGCTGAAAACGTCTATGCTGGTAATGCTATGACCCGTCGTATGTATTTCCAGTATGGCGTTCTACTACCACGTAGCCCATTTGGTCACGTTGACCAATCGATTGGTAAAAATACTGCAGCAGGTAACCTAGGCTTGATCGAGCCTAACGTCTACATCAATCAGCCGTATGAAAAGATGACGGTAGATGGTGTTGAAATGGAGTTCCAAAATACACCGGGCACTGAAGCGCCTGCCGAAATGAACACCTATTTCCCGCAGTTCAAGGCATTCTGGGCAGCAGAGAACATTACCGGCACGATTCACAACATCTACACATTGCGCGGCGCTTTAGTGCGCGACTCTTTAGCCTGGTCAAAGAATATTAATAATGCTTTGTATCGCTACGGCAATGAGAGTGAAGTGATGTTTGCATCTCATACTTGGCCACGTTGGGGTAATGAGCGTATTCAGGAAGTGATGCGTACCCAACGCGATAGTTATGCGCATTTACATAATGAAGTTCTGCATTTAGCTAACAATGGCGTCACCATTAATGAAATTCAGAACGTCTATAAACAGCCTGAGAGCTTGAAAAAGCAATGGGCGGCTCATAGCTATCACGGCTCTGAAGAGCACAATAGCCGTGCAGTCATCAATCGCTATCTGGGTTACTGGGATGCAAATCCAGCAACCCTGGCTCCCTTATCCCCAAAAGATTCTGCTCCCTTATATGTTGAGATGATGGGCGGCTCTGCCAAGATCATGGCCAAAGGCAAGCAACTCTATCAGCAGGGTAAATATCGTGAGGCGATGGAGATTGTGAATAAGCTTGTATATGCTCAGCCAAATAACACTGCAGCAAAAGATTTATTGGCGGATATTTTTGAGCAGATTGGCTATCAAAAAGAAAGCCCAAGTATGCGCAATAGTTTCTTGGGCGCGGCTTATGAGCTTCGTCATGGCATGCCTTCAGGAGCCTCTCCAAAGTCAAACGGTCCTGACATGATTAAAGGCATGACAACTGAGCTGTGGCTCAATGCGCTAGCAATCAGCATGGATAGCAAAAAAGCGGCGGATATGAAATTCACTATCAACCTTGTTACTCCAGACAATGGTGAGAAGTTTGTAGTGGAGATGAGTAACTCTGCTTTGACCAACATCAAAGGTCAACAGGCAAAGAATCCAAACCTGACTGTTACATTAAATCGCAGCGATCTTGAGCAAGTCATGGGTGGTCAAACAACATTTGATAAATTGCAGGCTGAAGGTAGGGTCAAGTTTGATGGAGATCGCAAAGTATTTGATCAGTTGCGCGGCACTTTGACTACCTTTACTCCGGACTTTGAATTGATGCCTGGTACAAAGCCTAAAAAGGCTGCACCTGTTAAGCCAAATAGAGATCCATTCGAAGCGCAAGAGATGGCTATTACAGCTGGTGAGTAAGTAAATTACCTGCAAAGAAAAAGGACTCTACGGAGTCCTTTTTAATACTCAGAATCTGGAACATTTCCCCCTTTAGGGATTAAAGGCTCCACCTTCTTCTAATGCCTTGAGTTCAGCGCCAGCGATACCTAATTCTTTCAATAACTCATCCGTGTGTTCTCCAAGCAAAGGAGGGTGGCGAGACACTTGTTGCGGTGTACCCATCATCTTGACTGCAAAGCCAATATTGGGAACCTTACCTTCGATTGGATGATCAATCTCCATGCGCATCTTCCGATGCTGACCATGCTCGCTATCAAAAGCTTCGGGGTAGGTGTTGATCGGCCCAGCTGGGATGCCAGCCGCCAAGAGTAGATCAACCCATTCATCACTAGTTTTGGTGACAAAGGTCTTCTCAAGTTCTGCTGCCAACATTAAGCGATTGGCGAGACGCAGTGGATTGGTGATAAAAAGCGGATCTTCAAATAACTCTGGTCGACCAATCTTGTCACAGAGGAGTTTCCAGAGCTTTTGATTGGTAGCCCCCATCACAAAGTAACCATCAGAGGCTTTCATGGCCTGATAGGGGGCGCTCATGTGATTGGCTGTACCAAGTTTGTATGGCTCAACGCCTGTGCCCCAGTATTGCGCTGTGTCCCATATGGAGAAAGCCAAGGCAGAATCAAATAGGGATGCATCAATAAATTGACCTTCGCCGGATTTGGTTTTGCCAATATAGGCCGACAAAATTCCATAGACAGCAAAGAGGGCGCAACCAATATCGGCTACTGGAACACCCGCTTTTACAGGAGGACCATCCGGATAGCCTGTCACACTCATGACGCCAGACATCGCTTGTGCCATCAAATCAAAACCAGGGCGATCTGCCCATGGACCCGTTTGCCCAAATCCAGAAATGCTGGCATAGACCAATCCTGGATTAATCTCTTTCAACGAAGGGTAATCAATGCCCAGTTTTTTCATGACCCCGGGGCGATAGTTTTCGACCAAAATATCCGCAGTTTTGACGAGTTCAAAAAATACTTTCTTGCCAGCCTCGGTTTTGAGGTTGAGCGTCACGCTGCGCTTATTGCGATTCATATTCAGAAAGCCCATGCTGTCTGAACCCTTCATCTTGAAGCCCATTGCGCCGCGAGTCTGGTCTCCAGTACCCGGAGGTTCAATTTTGATGACATCAGCACCCAAGTCCGCAAGCAACATGCAGCAGTAGGGCCCAGCCATTACTTGACTCACGTCAAGAACTCGGACGCCAGCCAGGGGTAAAGGCTTGCCGGTAGGTGTTTTCATCATTGTCTCAATTGTTTTTATATGTTTATATTGATCTGCTAAATACTAGCCTTGAATATAAAACAAAAAATGGAGACTGTATGACCAATCAATCCCCTAAAAGGATTTTGCGAAGATTCGCTTTTTTGGCTCTGGGTATTTGTAGTGCCTTGCCATTTTCAGCGAGTGCGCAACAGGCCTTCCCAACTAAACCCATTCGTTTGATTGTCGGTTTTGCTCCTGGTGGTGGTACCGATATTGTGGCTCGTGCTATAGCTCCAAAGATGGGCGAGATTTTGGGTCAAAGTGTCATCATTGAAAATAAATCTGGTGCTGCAGGCACTATTGGTGCGGACTTGGTTGCTAAATCCAATCCAGATGGCTACACATTATTGATGGGGCATTCCAACTCCAATGCAATCTCCCCTTATGTGCTGAAGAATGTGCCATACAACCCAGCAACGGATTTCACGCCAATCACTTATTTGGGTTATGTGCCCAACGTCTTGGTTGTTAAATCTACCCTTCCAGTGAACTCCGTAGCGCAATTAATTTCTTTGGCTAAACAGAATCCAGGTCAAATGACTTATGGCTCATCCGGTATTGGTAGTACGCAGCATCTCGCTGGTGCCCTGTTCTCCAAGATTGCTGGTGTAGAAATGAATCACGTGCCTTACAAGGGGAGTGGTCAAGCGATTGTGGACTTACTAGGTGGTCAAATCACTATGAACTTTGATACCTTGCCACCCAATTTGCAGCAAATCAAGCAGGGCAACTTGAAGGCATTAGCAATTTCAACACCAAAGCGTTTGGCACTGCTACCAAACGTACCTACATTTAACGAGGTAGGCATCGTTGGATTTGATGTGACTAATTGGTACTCCGTAATGGGGCCAAAAGGCATGGATCCAGCTGTAGTCAATAAGATCGACCAGGCAGTCAAAGCGGCTACGAACGATCCAGAGATCAAGAAAACATTAGATGCTCAGGGTCTACAGCCTGAAGGCCCAACAACACCAGCTGCGTTTAGCTTGTTCTTGGCAGGCGAGTTAGCAAAGTATCAGCGCTTGGTGAAGAGTCTCAATATCAAGGCCGAATAATTCATCTTCTCTAATTGATTAGGCTATAGTATTTAACAACCCTCTCTCTTGAATGAGGGAGGGTTTTTTATTTCATGACAACAGAAAACAACTCCACTCCAGAACGTATTGCTGAGGTTCGCTTAGAGCTTCGCAATGGTATTGCGTTTATTACTTTTGATCATGTAGCTGCTCGTAACGCAATGACAGTGGGGATGTACCAGAGTCTCAAATCCATTTGTGTAGATTTAGCCAAGAACTCTAAGGCGAAAGTTGCTATCTTGCGTGGTGCTGGCGGGAAGTCTTTTGTCTCTGGAAGTGATATCGCTCAGTTCTCTAGCTTCACTTCTGGGGAGGACGGGATTTCTTATGAAGAGGGTATCGATCAATATTTAGCTCCCCTGGCAACATTGCCTATCCCGACGATTGCGGTGATTGATGGCATGGCAGTCGGTGGGGGCCTAGCAATTGCCAGTTGTTGTGATTTCAGGATCTCTTCATCAGATGCTCGCTTTGGAGTTCCTATTGCGAAAACTCTGGGCAATTGTTTGTCTGCCAGCAACGTTGCTTGGCTTGTCGCACTTCTCGGCATGAATATCGTTAAGCGTATGTTGTTATTGGCCGAGCTAGTTACTGCACCTGAGTTGCTGAAACAAGGTTATCTCTTGGCGACTTATCCAGCTGAGAATCTTGAGACTGAGGCTAATCAATTGGCTGAGCGCTTAATGAAATTAGCCCCCATTACCCAAAAATCTACCAAGTTGACCTTAGCTAGATTGATTAAAAATAATTTACCGGACTGCAGCGATCTCATTCGGGAGTGCTATGGCAGTGAAGACTTTAAAAATGGGGTTGCTGCATTCTTAGATGGGAAGCCACCCATCTGGACTGGAAAATAATCTAAGTCCACGAACACAATCTTGCGACTTATAAGAACATCTCTTGTAGGTTGTTGAGATAGCGCAAACCTTGTTCGGTAGCTTTGAGTTTGTTTGGATTGAGATCTAACAAACCTTTCTTGCTAGCCTCATCCAATCCTTTCGAAACCACGTTCAGTGGCAAGCCGGTACGCTCACTAAAGGTAACGGTATCAACGCCATCTGTCAGGCGCAATGTATTGAGCATGAATTCAAATGGAAGATCTTTAGCTGGAATCTCTCTTGCTTCAATTAGGGCATTGCCTTTGCTTTCCATTGCCTGCATATAGGTTTCTGGATGACGCTCTCGCACTTGGCGGGTGATTTTGTCTGGGAAGGAAATCTTTCCGTGTGCACCTGCGCCAATGCCAATGTAATCCCCAAAGCGCCAGTAGTTGAGATTGTGTTTGCACTCCTGATCTTTTTTGGCATAAGCGGATACTTCATAGCGCCGATAACCTGCTGCTTCTAATAGTGCCAAGTTCTGTTCAAAGATTGCATCAATCTCATCTTCATTTGGAAGCTTCGGAGGAAAGTTCGCAAAGTAAGTATTGGGCTCTAGGGTGAGGTTGTAGAAAGAGAGGTGTGGAGTCTTAAACGAGAGGGCGGTTTCAATATCCGCTTTAGCAGCTTCCAAAGTTTGGTTCGGTAAACCAAACATCAAATCCAGATTGACAGATTTAAAGTGTTGCAAAGCAATCGCAATCGCGCGCTTGGCTTCTTCACCGTTGTGAATGCGTCCCAAAGCTTTGAGCTGCGCGTCCTGAAAACTCTGAATACCTAAAGAGACTCGATTGATACCGGCTTTAGCAAAGCCAGCAAACTTTTCTGCTTCGACTGAACCGGGATTAGCCTCCATGGTGATTTCACAATCAGGCTCTAAGTTCACACGTGCTCGAATGGCTGAGAGGAGTTCATTCATGCCATTAGCGGACATCAAGCTTGGAGTGCCACCACCAATAAAGATGCTATGTACTTGACGACCCCAGGTACGAGGTAATTCTGTCTCAAGATCGTTAATGAGGGCTTTGATATAGCGCGCCTCATCAAATCCTTGAGAAACTTTCCCACCTTCGGCCGTATCTTTAATTTGATGCGAGTTGAAGTCGCAGTAAGGGCACTTCTTTTCACACCACGGAAAGTGAATGTACAAAGACAGCGGGGGAAGGGCGGTGAGTTTTGGCTGTGTCGCCAAAACCGGATTAAGCGGATTGAGCACGGCTTTGAAGTTCGGCGATGAGTTCTCGTAATGCTTGACCACGATGGCTGATGAGATTTTTCTCAGAAGGCTCTAGTTCTGCTGCCGTATTGCCCAGTTCGGGTAAAAAGAAGTGGGGGTCATAACCAAAACCATGGCTGCCTTTGGCGTCATCAATGATTTGGCCATACCAGCGGGTTTGCACAATCAGCGGCTCTGGATCATTAGCGCTATTGACCATGACGAGGGCGCAGACATAATGTGCTCCGCGATCAGACTTGCCTTGTAAGGCTGCAATCAGCTTTTGATTATTAGCCGCACTGTCTCCATCAAGACCTGCATAACGAGCTGAGTAGACTCCTGGAGCGCCATCTAATGCATGAGCACAAATTCCAGAATCATCAGCAAGTGCGGGTAAGCCGCTGGCAGCACTGGCATGGCGCGCCTTAGCAAGGGCGTTCTCAACAAAGGTATGGTGCGGCTCTTCTGCTGAAGGAATGCCTAACTCGCCCTGAGGGATAACCTGAAAGCGAAAAGGCGCCAAGAGTTCCTGAAACTCCCGAACCTTACCGGCATTGTTAGAGGCGAGAACGAGTTTTTGCACCATCTACCTTTAATCTTTTATTTAAACGCTTCTTTTTGTAGTTGCGTTAAATCCGCAATGCCTTGTTCTGCTAAATCGAGTAGTGCATTTAATTCAGCGCGGGAGAAGGCGGCGCCTTCAGCAGTACCTTGTACTTCAATCATGCCACCTTTACCTGTCATGACGACATTCATATCGGTATCGCAAGAAGAATCTTCCGGGTAATCTAAATCGAGCACAGGAACGCCTTGGTAGATACCAACAGAAATCGCTGCAACACTATCAATAATCGGATCGGCTTTAAGTGCACCACTTTGCAAGAGAGTATTAATTGCATCTCGTGCTGCTACATAGGCGCCAGTAATCGATGCAGTTCTTGTTCCACCATCAGCCTGCAAGACATCGCAATCTAAATGAATAGTTCTTTCACCCAAGACTTTCAGATCAAAGACGCTGCGCATCGCGCGTCCGATCAAGCGCTGAATCTCTTGTGTGCGTCCAGATTGTTTGCCGCGAGCCGCTTCACGATCGCTACGGGTGTGAGTGGAGCGGGGGAGCATGCCGTATTCAGCGGTAACCCAACCTTCGCCGGAGCCCTTTTTATGCGGAGGCACTTTTTCCAGGACGCTGGCTGTACAGAGGACCTTAGTATCACCAAAGGCAATCAGGACTGAGCCTTCTGCATGCTTGGTAAAGGCGCGGCTGATGCTCACAGGGCGCAATTCAGTGGGGGTGCGGCCACTAGGGCGGGTGATGTTGTGCTGAGTCATGGGGTGTGGTCCTAAAGATCTACAATGTCCATATGATATCGAGCATGACTGGTTATGGCAGCGCTTCTCGCCAAGTCTCCCTAGGAGCTGGCGTTGTAGCTGATCTGCAGGTGGAATGTCGGGCTGTTAACAGCCGCTTTCTGGATTTGGGCTTTCGTCTTCCGGACGAGTGTCGTGGGGCTGAGCCTGCCTTACGAGAGATGGCTACCCAAAGCCTTTCTCGGGGTAAGGTCGAGTTTCGGGCTGCCTGGCGTGTTAATTCGGGTGCTGCGGGGGCTGCTAAAGCTAACCCCCATGCCTTAGGCGCCTTAAACAAAGATCGCTTAGACGCTCTCTATACCCTTCAGGAACATGCTCAAGTCGCCTTTCCCAATGCGGAAGCATTACGTATCGCTGATATTTTGCGCTGGCCCGGAATTGTTTCTGAGCCTAGAGGCGAAGAAGAAGGCTGGATTGCCGCTACTGTAGAAGCGGGCCGAGCTGCTTTAGCTGCCCTCATGGATAGTCGCCACGCAGAAGGTAAAGCCTTGGTTGCGGTACTCACCAACATCACCAGCAAGATGCGTGAGATTGTTAAGGTGATTGAGCCTAAGGTTCCTGTCTATGTTGCCCAGTATCAAGAGAAACTGACTGAGCGCCTGGCAGAAGCATTGGCTGCTCAAGAGCAAGGCAAAGGTAGTAGTGGATCTGGTACTGAGTTGATGGAGCGCATTCGTCAAGAAGTTGTGCTCTATGCAGTTCGTATCGATGTGGCGGAAGAATTTGCCCGCCTCAAGACCCACCTGCAAGCAGTGGATACTGCGCTTGCAGGCAAAGGACCAGTAGGTAAGCGTTTAGATTTCTTGATGCAAGAGTTGAACCGTGAAGCCAATACCTTAAGCTCCAAATCTGTTTCAGAGGAGTGTACACAAGCTGCCTTAGAGCTTAAGCTCTTGATTGAGCAGATGCGTGAGCAAGTACAAAATTTAGAGTAACTGATATCCACACAAATTATTATGGCCAGCCCTAAACCTAAAGCTAACTTATCTCCTGCCTACCAAGGCAGTATGTTGATGATTGTTGCCCCATCAGGCGCTGGCAAATCTTCTTTGGTAAATGCTTTGCTGCAAGAAGATGCGGCACTGAAGCTCTCCCTTTCAACTACAACTCGTGCGCCAAGACCGGGTGAGGTTGATGGCAAAGACTATCGCTTTATCAAAAGAGAAGAATTTATAGTTGAACGCGACCAAGGTAATTTCTTGGAGCATGCAGAAGTGCACGGTAATTTTTATGGCACTTCCAAAGCTTGGATCGAAACCCAGATGAAAACCGGGCGCGATGTCATGTTAGAGATCGACTGGCAGGGTGCTCAGCAGATTCGCCAAATCATTCCGGAAGTGCAGTGGATCTTTATCTTCCCACCATCGTTTGAGGCTCTAGAAGAGCGCTTGCGCAAACGAGGGCAGGATGACGAGGCAACCATTCAGAGAAGGTTAGCTGCAGCCCATTTAGAGCTTCAGCATGCCCATGAGGCTGATTTCATTGTTATCAATGACGATTTTGAGCAAGCACTAATTGATTTACGCCACGTGGTTGCAGCCAGCCGCCTGCGCTCAGGGCCGATTATGGCTCGCAACCCTGCGCTTTTAAGGCGTCTTGGGGTCTAATCAGTTATCCTATAGGTATTGAAGCTAAATTTAAGTGAGTTCAGCATGGCCCGTATTACTGTAGAAGATTGTCTAAAAACTATTCCAAATCGTTTTGAGCTGGTATTGGCCGCGACTTATCGCGCACGTCAATTGGTTCAAGGTCACTCCCCACGTGTTGAGTCCAGAGATAAAGCAACTGTTGTTGCGTTGCGTGAAGTTGCTGCTGGTGTAACTGACCGTGACATGTTGACCAAAGTACCTTTGTAATTCAGGGGTTCCGTTGTGGAGCTCCCCTTAGGCGACCCAAACACTTCGGAATCCAAAGGTCAGGTCTCGCCTAAAGAGACTGCTAAGAGCGATAAGTCTTCCATCATCGCCACCTTGTTGGCTCAGTCGAGCCGACATTTATTTGGCCCTACCTCTGCGCCAACATTACCCTTAAAGCATCAAGTTGTTTCTATTGATGGCCTTATTTCTAAATTGGGCTATCTCAAGTCTGATGAGGTCAACCTCATTAAACAGGCCTTTCATTTTGCTGATGCTGCTCACCTCGGTCAGTACCGCCATAGTGGCGAGCCTTACATTACACATCCCGTAGCGGTAGCTGAACTCTGTGCCACTTGGCGCTTAGATGCATCCTCCATCATGGCCGCCTTATTACATGATGTGATTGAGGACACGGGTTGTACTCAAGCAGACCTAGTTGGTAAGTTTGGTAGCAAAGTAGCAGAGCTCGTTGAGGGACTAACCAAGCTCGATAAGTTGGAATTCCAAAGCCATGCCGAGGCGCAGGCTGAAAGCTTCCGCAAGATGTTTATGGCGATGGCGCGAGATGTGCGCGTCATTCTGGTGAAGTTGGCTGATCGTACGCACAATATGCGGACGCTGGATGCTGTCCCAATGGAGAAGCGTCGCAGGGTAGCCGCTGAAACGATTGAAATCTACGCACCGATTGCGCACCGTCTCGGTCTAAACATTATTTATAGAGACTTACAAGATTTGAGTTTCCGTTACTCCATGCCAATGCGCTTCAGAGTGATTGAGGGTGCAGTCAAGCGGGCGCGTGGTAATCGCAAAGAAATGGTCGAGAAGATTTTGCAGAATGCGCGGATGGCATTTGCAAAAGCCAATCTCGGAGTTGATCTGCAAGGCCGAGAAAAAACCCTCTTCAGTATTTACAGCAAAATGCGCAGCAAGCATTTGAGTTTTTCGCAGGTGCTTGATGTGTATGCCTTCAGGGTCACGGTGCATTCGATTGATGAGTGCTATCGCGCTCTCGGAATTTTGCATGCACTCTATAAACCAATGCCTGGCAAGTTTAAGGATTACATTGCGATTCCTAAGCTCAATGGCTATCAATCTCTGCACACCACGCTATTAGGCCCATCCGGTGTGCCGGTAGAGTTTCAGATTCGCACGAGTGATATGCACGCAGTTGCTGAGGCAGGCGTTGCTGCACACTGGGCTTATAAAGATGGCACTCCAGATATGAGCGAGGTGCAAAACCGTGCGCATCAATGGTTGCAATCTTTGATTGATATCCAGGATAGCAGTGGGGATTCGCAAGAATTCTTAGAGCACGTCAAGATTGATTTGTTCCCGGATGCGGTTTATGTCTTTACACCGAAGGGTCAGATCAGAGCTTTGCCGCGTGGCGCCACTGCCTTGGACTTCGCATACTCCATCCATAGTGATTTAGGTAATACCTGTGTAGCCGTGAAGATCAACGGCATGCAATTACCTCTGCGTAGCGAATTAAAAAATAGCGACATTGTCGAGGTTGTGACTTCATCTAACTCTCAGCCCAATCCAGGTTGGTTGGCATTTGTGAGAACTGGTAAAGCGCGTGCCTCCATTCGCCATTCACTCAAAACCAAACACTACGCTGAGTCTCTGCAATTGGGCGAGCGTCTCTTAGCTAATGCTTTGAGACAGCAGGGCGTTGATGCTGGACTGCTATCCCCAGAGATCTGGGAAAAGTTATTGCATTGGACTGGCGATAAAACGCGTGAAGAAGCCTGTGTCAATATTGCTTTGGGTCGTCGATCCGCTCAGGAGCTAGCAATTCGTTTGAAGATTTTGATTGATGATGAGGGCGGCGCAGAGCAAATGCGCTTGGGCGCGGCAGACTGGGTATCTCCTCAACAAGAAATTGCCTCGCACCATCATCAGCGTCAGGCTATCTTGGTCGATGGACGCGAAGGTAACTCAATTAGTTTCCAAACGTGCTGTCATCCGATTCCGGGAGACAACATTATTGGTTACCTTGGAAAGGGTGAAGGCCTACAGGTCCACACTAATGACTGCCCAGTAGCCCTCAGAATGCTCTCCAAGGATAGTGATAAGTGGGTAGAGGTTGAGTGGGGCAAAGAGGTTAATCGAGAATTTGAAGTTGATCTCGCAATCGATACGCGCCAAGGTAAAGGTGTATTGGCTAGAGTGGCCAGTAGTGTGACTGCTGCTGACTCCAACATCATGAACGTATCGATGGATGATCGCTACAAAGAAGATGCCGTCACTATTCGCTTTACGATCCAAGTATCAGATCGCTTACACCTTTCCAAGGTGATGCGTAGCTTGCGCACCAATCATGATGTAATGCGCGTCACCCGGGTGCGGGTCGGCTAAATTCCTTTCAGTGCAATTACTGGTACTGGACGTCTAGGATTTCAATTTCGCTAGGGCCGGTAGGGGTTTGGATTTTGACGCAATCACCCAAGCGCGCCTTGATTAACGCTTTGGCAATTGGCGAGACCCAGCTGACGTGACCTAAATCCAAATCGACCTCATCAACTCCCACAATCGTGATGGTTGTCTCTTTACCGGCCTCAGGCCCCTCTAGGCTGGCATAGGTGACAGTAGCCCCAAAAAAGACCTGCTCAGCATCAGCATCCCCTGATTTTCGGGCTTGGTTATCGACTACTACGGCAAATTCGAGGCGCTGATTTAGGAAGCGAATCCGGCGATCTATCTCCCGAAGTCGCTTTTTTCCATAGATATAGTCCCCATTTTCTGAGCGGTCGCCATTGGATGCCGCCCAGTGAACAACCTTGACAACCTCAGGCCGATCAAGGTTCAGGAGCTGTAAAAGCTCACTTTTGATACGCTCGTGACCAACGGGTGTGATGTAGTTCTTCTCTTCCATGGCATAATTATGGCTGTTGCGGCTGTAGCTCAGCTGGATAGAGTACTTGGCTACGAACCAAGGGGTCGTGGGTTCAATTCCTGCCAGCCGCACCATATACTATAAGGGTCTCCCGTCAGGGAGACCCTTTCTATTTGTACTACTGAACCTATATTTGTACTACTGAATAATTATTGGATTCTCTATTGCCGCCAGCTAAGCCTTATTCTATAAGGCCCCATGCTTCTAAATTTACTTTTTGCTTGTACTACTGAATTATTTGGCTAATTAGAGCTTTTGCCTGCTTTTTGGACTATTTCAGACGTTCAAAGAAGGGAGTTTTAGGGCTGTCGAGCGTCTCAGTCCAGCCAATAACTGCCATTCCCTAAAGCAGATTAATTCCAAAACCCTTCATCAGCAAAGCAAATATGCCAAAGCAGATAACCGTCGCTACTACACACGCACCCATCGTCATCCAAAACCCCAGCCTTGGAAGTAAGTATGGAAATAATAGAAACATGGGCAATGTTGGAATCACATACCAGAAGGTGTAATAAGCGTGATTAGCTATCTTCTCTTCGGGTTGGTTTTCCACATAGAGCCATACAAGAGTTAATAGGGTCATCAGTGGTAATGCCGCAATAAAGCCACCCAACCTATCGCTTCGTTTGGCAACTTCAGAAATGAATACAACCATCCCTGCTGTTAGTAAGTATTTGGTGATGATCCAAGCCATAGAAGCCTTTATTGTGTGGGTCTACTTCATTATAGGAAGGTCGCTTTAGGCGACATTACAAATATATGCGCATAGACGTATGTATGTGAATACTACTTTCTTTGATTCAGATTGCTTGACTCCCATTGATCCAGCTG
>CANGNV010000023.1 GCA_947455485.1 Burkholderiaceae bacterium
CCGGAATGGGGGTCAGATTGAAGCTTCACGTGGACTCTCTGTCATAATTAGGAGGATTATAGCCAGCTGTTTTTTCCTAGATTTCAAGAACTTACCCTTTAATTTATTGTGAAACCGATCCTAAAGTCCGAAAAACTCAATCACGTCTGCTACGACATTCGTGGACCCGTGCTGGAGCTCGCTCAGCGCATGGAGGAAGAGGGTCACAAAATCATCAAATTAAACATCGGCAATGTGGGTGTTTTTGGCTTTGATCCTCCAGAAGAGATTCAGTTGGACATGATCCGCAATTTGGGTAATGCTTCAGCGTACTCCGATTCCAAGGGAATCTTTGCGGCTCGTAAGGCCATCATGCAGTATTGCCAAGAAAAAGGCATCCAGGGTGTTACTTTGGATGATATCTATACCGGCAATGGTGTTTCCGAGCTAATCGTCTTGGCGATGAATGCATTGCTGAATAACGGCGATGAAGTCTTGGTGCCAGCACCTGATTACCCACTATGGACGGCTGCGGTTAGCTTATCCGGCGGTACTCCAGTTCATTACTTATGTGATGAGTCTAAAGAGTGGGCTCCAGATCTAGCGGATTTACGCAAACGAATTACGCCGCGCACTAAAGCGATTGTGGTGATTAATCCTAACAATCCAACTGGTGCGATCTATTCCAAAGAAGTGCTGACAGAGTTAACTTCAATTGCGCGTGAGCATGGCCTGATTCTGTTTGCCGATGAGATTTACGACAAGATGTTGTACGACCAAGAGAAACATATTTCCTTGGCATCCTTATCTACCGATGTGGTCACCATCACTTTCAATGGCTTATCTAAGAACTATCGCTCTTGCGGCTACCGTGCTGGCTGGATGGTGGTTTCTGGGGATAAAGAGATGATTCGCGATTACATTGAGGGCCTCAATATGCTGTCCTCAATGCGCTTGTGCGCCAATGTGCCAGGCCAGTACGCTATTCAAACGGCATTAGGTGGTTATCAGAGCATTAATGATTTAGTAGCTGAAGGCGGTCGTTTGGCTAAGCAGCGTGATCTTGCCTGGAAGCTCATTACTGAGATTCCAGGAGTAACTTGCGTCAAGCCAAAGTCTGCTTTGTACCTATTTCCAAAACTTGATCCAGAGATGTATCCGATTGAAGATGATCAGCAATTTGTAGCCGATCTTTTGAAAGAAGAAAAAGTTTTATTGGTTCAGGGCTCTGGTTTTAACTGGGGCAAGCCAGATCATTTCCGCGTAGTGTTCTTACCTCACGAAGATGTGCTGAAAGAGGCGATTAGTCGTCTGGCACGTTTTCTAGAGCGTTATCGTCAAAAACATAGTCGTAAAGCGACTAATTCAACAGCAACAAAGGCATCATGAAACCGATTCAAGTTGGTCTATTAGGCATTGGCACCGTAGGTGGTGGCGTATTTACTGTTCTCGAGCGCAATCAGGATGAGATTTTGCGTCGTGCGGGTCGCGGTATTCGCATCAATACTGTTGCCGATCTGAATGTAGAGCGTGCTAAAGAGTTGGTTAAGGATCATGCCCAAGTAGTGAGTGATGCTCGCGCTGTTATTAACAACCCTGAGATTGATATCGTTGTTGAATTGATCGGTGGTTACGGTATTGCCAAAGATTTGGTGATGGAGGCAATCGCTGCTGGCAAACATGTTGTGACAGCCAATAAGGCTCTCATTGCTGTTCATGGCAATGAGATTTTCAAAGCTGCCCATGAAAAGGGTGTAATGGTCGCGTTTGAAGCGGCTGTTGCTGGTGGTATTCCAATCATCAAAGCACTTCGTGAAGGTTTGACTGCAAACCGCATCGAGTGGATCGCCGGCATCATCAATGGCACAACCAATTTCATTCTTTCTGAGATGCGCGACAAGGGCTTGGACTTTGCGACTGTCTTAAAAGAAGCGCAGCGTTTAGGTTACGCAGAAGCAGATCCTACATTTGATATTGAGGGTGTAGATGCTGCCCATAAAGCAACCATCATGAGTGCGATTGCATTTGGTATCCCAATGCAATTTGAAAAAGCCCACGTTGAGGGTATTACGAAGCTAGATGCCATCGATATTAAATACGCTGAGCAGTTGGGCTATCGCATTAAGTTGCTAGGCATTGCTAAGAAGACAACAACTGGAGTTGAGTTGCGCGTGCACCCAACCTTGATTCCAACCAAACGCCTCATTGCAAACGTAGAAGGTGCCATGAATGCCGTTCAGGTATTTGGTGATGCTGTAGGCACGACGCTTTACTACGGTAAAGGTGCGGGCTCAGAGCCAACCGCCTCTGCTGTAATTGCTGACTTAGTGGACATCACGCGTTTATTGGGCGCAAGCCCTGAGAATCGTGTTCCTTATTTAGCGTTCCAGCCTGATGCAGTGCGCAATATCACCGTGCTGCCAATGGGTGAGATCACTACCAGTTATTACCTACGTTTGCGCGTAGCAGATCAAGCTGGTGTATTGGCTGACATCACAAAGATTTTGGCAGCTCACGGTATTTCGATTGATGCACTCTTGCAAAAAGAAGCGGACGAAGGTGAGAGCCAAACTGATTTGGTGGCGCTAACTCACGAGACCAAAGAAAAGCACATGCTGGCCGCAATTCAGGAAATTCAGAATCTGAAAACTGTTGCTGGTGAAGTAGTGAAGATCCGTTTAGAAAATCTGTCCTAATACAAATCATGCGTTACCAATCTACTCGGGGCAATAGCCCACAACAATCCTTTTTAGAAATCTTGCTCGGCGGATTGGCGCCAGATGGCGGCTTATATCTGCCTACTGAGTACCCTCAAGTTACTAAAGAGCAGTTAGATTCTTGGCGCGGATTGTCTTATGCTGATCTCGCTTATGAGGTCTTGAGTCTCTATTGCGACGACATTCCAGAAGCAGATTTACGTGCATTACTGCGTAAGACCTATACAGAGCAGGTCTATTGCAATGGCCGCCCTGAAGATAATGCTAATGACATTACTCCATTGCATTGGCTTGGTGAAGAGCAGGGGACTCGTATCGGCTTATTGAGCCTGTCCAATGGACCAACGTTGGCATTTAAAGATATGGCGATGCAGTTGCTCGGCAATCTCTTTGAATACGCTCTAAAGAAAAAAGGTCAGAAGCTCAATATTTTGGGCGCGACATCTGGCGACACTGGTAGTGCTGCCGAATATGCCATGCGCGGCAAAGAGGGCGTGAAGGTATTCATGCTTTCACCACGCGGCAAGATGAGCTCTTTCCAATCCGCACAGATGTATTCCTTGCAAGATCCGAATATTTTTAACTTGGCGGTTGCTGGTGTATTTGATGACTGCCAAGATATTGTCAAGGCAGTTAGTAATGACCATGCCTTCAAAGCAAACAACCAAATCGGTACTGTGAACTCAATTAACTGGGGCCGTGTAGTTGCCCAAGTGGTTTACTACTTCCAAGGTTATTTGCTTGCGACAAAATCGAGCTCTGAAAAAGTCTCTTTCACCGTACCATCTGGCAACTTTGGCAATATCTGCGCTGGCCATATTGCTCGCATGATGGGTTTGCCAATTGCACATTTGATTGCCGCTACCAATGAGAACGATGTTCTCGATGAGTTCTTCAGAACCGGTGTTTACCGTGCGCGTAAGTCTGCTGAAACCTTGCATACCTCTAGCCCATCCATGGACATTTCGAAGGCGAGTAATTTTGAGCGTTTTGTATTTGATCTCATGGGCAAAGACGGCAAGGTAACTGCTGGCATGTTCAAGCAGGTAGACGAAGCGGGTGGCTTTGACATTTCTAAAGACACTGTCTTTAAAGATATCGCGAAGTATGGATTCCAGTCTGGCCGCAGCACTCATGAAAACCGCCTTGAGACGATTCGCAACATCGACTCACAGTATGGTGTGATGATTGATACGCATACGGCCGATGGTGTAAAGGTTGCCCGTGAGCATTTGCAAGCAGGTATTCCAATGATTGTTCTGGAAACCGCCTTGCCAATTAAGTTTGAAGAAACGATTGAGGTTGCATTGGGTCGTCCTGCAGAGTGCCCAGCAGCATTCAAAGATATCAAGTCAAAGCCTCAGCGCGTTGAAAATATCGATGCCGATGTCAATCAAGTGAAAAACTTCATTACTGCCCACGTCAATTAACTCAGAAAAACTACTATGACTAAGCCTCCGATGTTGACTGCTCAGCAGGCTTTAGATCACCTGCTGTCAAATGCAAAAACTGTAGGTGAGAGTGAGGCAGTCACTATGCAGGCTGCGCTCGGCCGTGTGCTTGCCGAAAACGTGAATAGCTTGGTGGATGTGCCTCCACTCGATAACACCTCAATGGATGGTTATGCAGTGCGCACTGCGGATACCCAAACTCCTGGAAGCACTCTCAAGATTGCACAACGTATACCGGCGGGATCAATGGGTACCCAATTGGAACCAGGTACTGTGGCCAGAATCTTTACAGGCGCTCCAGTGCCTCCGGGTGCTGATGCTGTTGTCATGCAAGAGGACTGCGCTATTCCAGAGGGATCAACCGATCAAGTGCAGGTCAATATTGCGCCAACATCAGGCCAGTGGATTCGTCGAAGAGGCGAAGATCTGACTGCCGGAAAAGTAGCCCTGACAGCGGGTACTTTTCTGCGCCCACAAGAACTAGGTGTTGCAGCGTCTGCTGGCCTTACGCATTTAAATGTTAAGCGCAAAGTTAGGGTGGCGGCATTTTTCACTGGCGATGAACTTTCTCTGCCAGGTGAACCGCTCAAACCAGGTGGCATCTACAACTCCAATCGCGATACTTTGTTAGCGTGTATTAAATCTTTGGGATGTGATGCCACAGACTTTGGAATCGTTCCCGACAGTCTTGAAGCCACTAAAGAAACGCTTCGTAAGGCCAGCAAAGATCATGATTTGATTATTACCTCTGGCGGCGTATCGGTCGGTGAAGAGGACCACATCAAACCAGCGGTGACCGCTGAGGGTAGATTAGATCTCTGGCAAATTGCGATTAAGCCTGGCAAGCCTCTGGCTTTTGGTGCTGTGCGCAAGTCAAGCGAGAGTAGGGATGGGGAAACTTGGTTTATTGGACTCCCTGGCAATCCAGTTTCTAGCTTTGTGACATTCCTCCTTTTTGTACGTCCATTTATTCTGAAGCTACAGGGGCGAGATGTAGGCATGCCACAGTCCTATCTAATGCGAGCTGACTTTGATTGGCTCAAAGGGGATCGTCGCAATGAATTTTTGCGCGTCAAGATCAATGCGCGGGGCGGCTTAGATTTATTCCCGAACCAAAGCTCTGGCGTACTTACAAGCGCTTCATGGGGTGATGGCTTGCTGGATTGCCCGCCAGGACATACTTTTAAGGCGGGTGAGCTAGTGAAGTACATTCCATTTAACGCACTCCTCGCATAACCGTATTACGATTCCCTTATGAAACTCGAATTACGATTCTTTGCCTCCTTAAGAGAGGGTCTTGGACTTTCTGGTGAAAGCATCACTACACCGCCGGAAGTGAAAACTATTGCCGACTTAAGAACCCACCTTGCTCAACGAGGGAGTCCTTGGGCTGAAGTATTAGCAAGCAGTAAAGTAATTCGCTGCGCTTTAAATCAAGAGATGGTGAGTGACTCCACTCCGTTAGTAGATGGAGCTGAGGTGGCTTTCTTTCCTCCGGTTACTGGCGGCTAAGATGCAAAATGATTTCATCCGCATTCAAGAGGCAGACTTCGATCTCACGACTGAAGTGAAAATGCTTCGCAAGAATGATCCTCGCGTTGGTGCGGTAGTGACTTTTGTTGGCACTGTTCGGGATATGAATGATGGCAGTCAGGTCAAGGGTATGACGCTGGAACACTATCCAGGCATGACAGAAAAGTCCCTAGAGGAAATCATCAAGCAAGCAAGAGGCCGCTGGGATCTTTATAAAACATTAGTCATTCATCGAGTGGGACCACTTCTACCTGAAGATCAAATTGTTTTGGTGGCTGTCACTAGCGCCCACCGAGGTGAAGCATTTGCAGCTTGTGAGTTCATCATGGACTACTTAAAAACAGCAGCGCCATTTTGGAAAAAAGAAGAAACCCCAGAAGGTAGTAAATGGGTTGATGCTCGCGTGACTGACGATGCTGCAATGGCGCGTTGGAAGTAATTTAGCGCCCATCTCTTTTAGCCTCAAAGCTAACTCAAGACTCAATAACCAGGCTCTTTCATATTCGGGGAAGTATTTTCCGAAAGGTGAGATTAATTCGGGGGCTTGTAATGGTTGTTGTCTTGAGAAGACTGTGATGCCAATACTCTTGAGTGGGCGGATGCATGATCAGCAGGCTGCCATGCTCCAGAAATACTGGGTAGCTTGTTTTATCTTGCTTATGGCGAAATGCAAACTTACGTCGAGCACCTAGGCTGACTGATGCGATAGGATTCCCGCTATCTAATTCTTTCTCATCATCACTGTGCCAGCCCATGCCCTCAGCGCCGCTGTGATACAGATTGAGTAAGCAGGAGTTGTAGGTGTGGCCAGTGAATTGTTCAAGCTTATGCTTCATTTGCAATAACTCATTAGTCCAGGCCTGAGGTGTTTTTTGAACTCCAGAGTAGGTGTATGCGCATTCTGGATCACCCACCCAGACCACTTTTCTTGCTGTCTTCACTAGCTTGCCAAACATCTTGATCTCGTCCACATCCCAAGGTAGGGAGTTGAGTAGGATTCTATAAAGATGATCAGATTCATCTGCGTCATAAAAATGATTGAAATATTCAACATGACCATCCCTTGTCACTATGGCTAAGGGTTCTGCGGTGTTTTGGTAGTCAAATAGCGGATTCTGCATATCTGTCGATTGGTTGGAGGGTGAGTGCGCCATCTCAATAAAAACTCTAGAATAGACTTCATTATGAATTGTTCAGGACGAATAGGTTAATCATGAAAGCGCCGGATAAACGTTGCTGCGGCTCAGGCGTTTGCATCATCAACGAGGTGGGGGAGTGTTGGTGTGGCCAGGTATGGGATGGCGAGAAAATGAGTGCGCCACCCCTGATCTCTAAAGCGGATAATTCTTCGAGCTCAACCCCCAAGTCTGATAAGAATTGTCCAGAATGAAAACCTGGAAGATGAGACGAAATTGCGCGCTGACCCCAGGTCAGCTGCTCAAGTTTTATATCGCCCTGGTTTGTCTTTCTTTAACCGTGGCCACTGGTTTTCTATTGGCTGGCGTAAAAATTATTCTCATCTTTACGGCGATTGAGTTGACTGCTGTCACCGCTGGTTTTTTGATTTACTGTCGACATGCCTTGGATTTTGAGGAGATTCAAATTAGTGGGACCCGCTTAATTGTGAGGAAATTTATAGCCTATAAAGAGACTGTGCTTGAATTTAATACCCGCTGGGTTAGGATCTCCTTGCCACAAGAAACTGAAAAAGTTTTTTTGATTGAGGAGGCCGGTCAAAGTGTGCGGATTGGCCAGTTTTTAAGGCCAGAGCAATTTAAAAGGCTTGTCTCTGAGCTTAGATCCTGTTTGGGCTGATCATCGTGGTTACGCTGCTAGAGAATCCTGCGTAAATCGAACCTATCTTTTGGTTTTAAAAAAGCCCAACTTTTCCGATCTGGGCAACTTCTTTAACTTGGCCTCCGCCTTAGACGCCTCAGATCGATCTGGGTGCTCTTGGGTGGCCAAAAGGATTACAGGTCTGCGAGCCCTCGTATACCGAGCACCATCCCCTGAATTATGGGCTGCCAAGCGATGTTCTAGGCGGTTCGTAATGCCGGCGTAATAGCTGCCATCGGCGCATTCCAGGAGATAAACAAGCCAGGTCAAAATAGGGATAAATTCGCTTAAAAAGAGGTCTAACAGACTTGAAATTATCAAGAATGCCCCTATATTCTACAGATAGATATTCGTAAAAAATAGCTGTAGTAGATAGGACTTAAAAAATGAGAATAGATAAATTAACTACTAAATTTCAAGAAGCGCTCAGCGAGGCGCAAAGCCTTGCTTTGGCAAAAGACAATCAATATATCGAGCCGGCCCACTTGCTCTTGGCAATGTTGCGGGATTCCGATGGCGGCGCGAAGAGTTTATTAACCCGCGCTGGCGTTAATGTGCCTGGTCTTGAGAAGGCAACCGAGAAGCTAATTAGCAACCTCCCAGAGGTACAGGGTACTAGTGGTGAGGTTCAGGTTGGCCGTGATTTAAGTAACTGGCTTAACTTATGTGAAAAAGAAGCCAATAAGCGTAATGATCAATTTATCGCTGGTGAGTTGTTTTTGCTGGTGGTAGCAGATGATAGGGGCGAGCTCGGCAAGATTGCTCGTGAGAATGGATTAAATCGTAAATCGTTAGAGGCGGCTATTGATTTAGTGCGCGGAGGAGAATCAGTGAATAGTGCAGATGCTGAAGGTCAACGTGAAGCCTTAAAGAAATACACCGTCGATTTAACTGAGCGTGCTCGTATGGGTAAGCTTGATCCTGTCATTGGTCGCGATGATGAAATTCGTCGCACCATTCAGATCTTGCAACGACGCGGTAAAAACAACCCAGTGTTGATCGGTGAGCCAGGCGTTGGTAAGACAGCCATCGTCGAGGGCTTAGCCCAACGCATTATTAATGGCGAAGTTCCCGAAACCCTCAAGAACAAGCGTGTTCTCGTATTGGATATGGCTTTGTTATTAGCTGGCGCCAAGTACCGCGGTGAATTCGAAGAGCGCCTAAAGGCTGTTCTGAGCGACGTTGCTAAAGACGAAGGTCAGACCATTATCTTTATTGATGAGATTCATACAATGGTTGGTGCTGGCAAAGGAGAGGGCGCGATGGACGCCGGCAATATGCTTAAGCCTGCCTTGGCTCGCGGTGAATTGCATTGCATTGGCGCAACGACTTTGGATGAGTACCGCAAGTACATCGAAAAAGATCCTGCTCTAGAACGTCGCTTCCAAAAAGTCATGGTCGAAGAGCCCAGCGTTGAAGCTACCGTCGCTATCTTGCGGGGCCTGAAAGAACGCTATGAACTGCATCATGGTATTGAGATTACTGACCCAGCGATTGTTGCGGCTGCTGAGCTATCACATCGCTATATTACGGATCGTTTCTTGCCGGATAAGGCGATCGACCTGATTGATGAGGCTGGCTCGCGTATTCGGATGGAGATCGACTCTAAGCCTGAGGTGATGGATAGACTTGAGCGTCGCTTGATTCAGTTAAAGATTGAGCGCGAAGCCGTCAAGAAGGAGAAGGACGATGCTTCGAAAAAACGCCTAGGTCTCATAGAAGATGAAATTAAGCGTCTTGGCGCTGAGTATGCTGATTTGGAAGAGGTCTGGAAAGCAGAAAAGGGCGCTGTATTAGGCGCAGCTCATCTGAAGGAAGAAATTGAAAAAGTAAGGATAGATATTGCAAAGCTCCAGCGTGACGGTAAGTTAGAGCAAGTTGCTGAATTGCAATACGGCAAACTGCCTGAACTTGAGGCTAAGCTAAAGTCTGCCGCTGCTGCTGAAGCAAAAGGTGATAAAGATGGCGTGGTTAAGAACAAGCTCTTACGCACTCAGGTAGGCGCAGAAGAGATTGCAGAGGTAGTCTCTCGTGCGACTGGTATTCCGGTATCGAAGATGATGCAAGGTGAGCGCGACAAGCTGCTGAAGATGGAAGAACTCTTACATAAGCGTGTGGTTGGTCAGGAAGAGGCTATTCGCGCTGTGTCGGATGCTATTCGTCGCTCCCGTGCTGGTTTGGCTGAAGAGAATCGTCCTTATGGTTCATTCTTATTCTTAGGTCCTACAGGTGTTGGTAAGACCGAGTTGTGCAAAGCCCTGGCAGGTTTCTTATTTGACAGCGAAGATCATCTCATCCGTATCGACATGAGTGAGTTCATGGAGAAGCACAGCGTGGCACGTTTAATCGGTGCGCCCCCGGGTTATGTTGGTTACGAAGAGGGCGGTTATTTAACTGAGCAAGTGCGCCGCCATCCCTATAGCGTCATCTTGTTTGATGAGATTGAAAAAGCCCACCCGGATGTCTTCAACGTACTTTTGCAGGTATTGGACGATGGCCGTCTAACCGATGGTCAGGGTCGTACTGTAGACTTTAAGAATACGGTGATTGTGATGACCAGCAATATTGGCTCGCATCTCATTCAATCGATGACGGATAAGAAGCAGTCCGAAATCAAAGATGCAGTGTTTGAAGAGTTGAAGAATCATTTCCGCCCTGAGTTCTTAAATCGGATTGACGAGATCGTGGTGTTCCATGGCTTGGATAAAGGGAATATCGCCAATATCGCGAAGATCTTGCTCAAGAACTTGTCAGATCGTTTGGCAAAGGTGGATATGCAATTGGAGGTCAGCGATGCCGCTCTAAGTAAGATTGCAGAAGTCGGCTTTGACCCTGTATTTGGAGCCAGACCTCTAAAGCGTGCGATTCAGCAATATATCGAAAACCCAGTTTCTAAGATGATCTTGGAAGGTAAGTTTGGCCCTACGGATACGGTTCCTGTAGGCGTTGATCAGAATGGCGACTTTAGTTTTAACAAGTAAGATAAAACAACATCAGCAGGAATTTTCCTGCACCAGTAAACTCGGTACATGACTGACGCTCTGAAAATGAGGCGCGCCAGTGATGTCCGGGTTGTTGGTCTCATTAGCCTGGCTCACGGCAGTTCCCATTTCTTTCATTTAATCCTGCCGCCCATGTTCCCATGGTTGAAGGCGGAGTTTGGCTTTAACTATGCCGAGCTAGGTCTGCTTATGACCATTTTCTTTGTGGTCTCCTGCATTGTTCAGGCGGCATCTGGATTTCTAGTGGATCGCATTGGGGCTCGCCCAGTATTGTTCGCCGGCGTGGGTTTGCTTGCATTAGCTGCGCTCACTTATTCGCAAAGCAATAGCTATGCCATGTTAGTTATGGGTGCGGTAATAGCGGGATGTGGCAACGGCATTTTCCATCCGGTTGATTACACACTGATCAATCACAAAATCTCGCCACCTAATTTGCCTTACGCTTATTCGATTCATGGGGTAACTGGCTATATCGGTTGGGCGGCAGCGCCAGCCTTTATGGTGGCTGTGGCTACTATCGCTGATTGGCGCATTGCCTTTTTATCTGCTGCAGTACTTGAAGCATTGATCTTATTAACTCTCTGGATTGGTAGGGCGCGCTTAATTGATGATGTTCATGCAAGGCGCGAGGAGTCACAGGCTGGTCATGCTCAAAGCAATCCTGGTGGCGCGCCAATGAGTACCTTTGGATTTTTGAAGTTACCGGTTGTATGGCTTTGCTGGATTTTCTTTTTCTTTAGCATGGCGGCAACTACAGGTCTACAGTCATTTGCCCCAACCGCGCTTTTTAAGATCTATGACATTGCCGTGAGTTCCGGTAATTACTACTTAACACTCATGTCTATGGGTGGTGCTGGAGGGATGCTTTTGGGTGGCTATCTTGCTACTAAGTTAAAAGTACCTGAGCGCATTATTACGATCTGCTTTACCGTCAATATCGTGATGGGCCTTTTATTGGCCACTGGTTTAGTGCCCATCGAATTGATTGTGCTTGCCTTCATTGTGATTGGACTTGGTTTGGGTATCGCTGCTCCATCACGTGATTTGATGATTCGCTCTGCGACACCGTCAGGGTCATCAGGGAGGGTGTACGGCATTGTCTATTCTGGTATCGATCTAGGCGCTGCTCTAAGCCCATTAATCTTCGGAATCTTCTTGGATGTTGGCTTCCCAAAGCTTTTATTCATTGGCGTAGCGCTGCTGCAGCTCATGATTATCTTGACCGGATTCAAGGTCGCCACCATCAGCGCCCCGAAAACTGCCTAACCAGACTCTTTCTTTTCATAATGTGAAAAGACATTCCCATACGTAAAATGCAGTGCAACATCTCAAGTTGGTGATTCTTTCACACCTTGGATAGTCATTTCATATTACAAAATATACTTCTTAAGCTATTGAATTAATTGATTTAATTATTTTCAATAAATGCTGAAATAGTGCTTGCATGCTTTTCCTGGATCCTTAAACTCTTATATAAGACATAAGACTTGAATGTCCAAATATTTGAAGTACTTGTTTAACTTAGGGAGAAAAACATGGCAGATCGCAAAGCAGAAATCGCAGCAATACAAAAAGACTGGGATACCAATCCACGCTGGAAGGGTATTACTCGTGGTTACACGGCTGAAGACGTTGTACGTCTACGCGGCTCATTGAAGATTGAGCACACCTTGGCTAAGCATGGTGCAGAGCGCCTGTGGGAATTGGTTAATAACGAAGCTTACGTTAACTGTTTAGGTGCTTTGACAGGTGGCCAAGCAATGCAACAGGTTAAAGCTGGTGTTCAAGCTATTTATTTGTCAGGTTGGCAGGTTGCTGCTGACGGTAACTCATATGCAGCGATGTATCCAGACCAATCTTTGTATCCAGTTGACTCAGTTCCTAAGATGGTTGAGCGTATTAACAACTCATTCCAACGTGCTGATGAAATCCAAACTGCTAAAGGCATCAATAAAGGCGACGCTGGTTATATCGAGTATTTCGCTCCAATCGTTGCTGATGCTGAAGCTGGCTTCGGAGGTGTATTGAATGCATTTGAATTAAGCAAGGCATTGATCAAGCAGGGTGCTGCTGGTGTTCACTTCGAAGATCAACTCTCTTCAGTTAAGAAGTGTGGTCACTTGGGCGGCAAGGTATTGTTGCCTACTGCTGAGTCAGTGCAGAAGTTGATTTCTGCTCGTTTAGCTGCTGACGTAATGGGTGTTTCAACTATCATTTTGGCTCGTACTGATGCTGAAGCTGCTGACTTGCTGACATCTGACTACGATGCAAACGATAAGCCATTCTTAACAGGCGAGCGCACTCCAGAGGGCTTCTACAAAACACGTAAGGGCTTGGATCAAGCGATCTCCCGCGGTTTGGCATATGCTGCATACGCTGATATGGTTTGGTGTGAAACAGGTACGCCTGACTTGGAATTTGCTCGTCAGTTCGCTGAAGCGATTCGTGCGAAGTTCCCAGGCAAGATGTTGGCTTACAACTGCTCACCATCTTTCAACTGGAAGAAGAACTTGGACGACGCAACAATTGCTAAGTTCCAACGCGAATTAGGTGCAATGGGTTACAAGTATCAGTTCATCACCTTGGCTGGTATTCACTCCATGTGGTACAACATGTTCGACTTGGCTCAAGACTACATGCAGCGCGGCATGACTGCCTACATCGAGAAAGTACAAGAGCCAGAATTTGCTGCTCGTGATCGTGGTTACACATTCGTATCTCATCAGCAGGAAGTTGGTACTGGTTACTTCGATGATGTAACTACTGTGATTCAGGGTGGTAAGTCTTCAGTAACAGCGTTGACTGGTTCTACAGAAGAAGAGCAGTTCCACTAAGAAATCCCTAAGCAGTACGTAGTAGCAGTAATATCCTTACTGTCGCGGCATCTAAATTACCTCACAAGGGTGACTTAGATGCCGTTTTCGTATACATTCTTCCCATGACTAATTGCGTACTCTGTAAAGAAGAGCTCAAGCCTGAAGAGGGTCAGTTGATTTGGCGTGGTGATGACTGCCGAGTGATCCTAGTAAACGATCCCGATCTTCCTGGTTTTTGCCGTGTGATCTGGAATCATCATGTTGCTGAAATGACTGATCTCACCTATGGTGAACGTGAGCACCTCATGGCCTTGGTCTTTGCGGTTGAAGCGGCTGTAAGGCATGTCATGCACCCAGACAAGGTCAATATTGCAGCGCTGGGTAATATGGTCCCCCATATCCATTGGCATGTGATCCCCAGATACAAAGACGACGCATTTTTTCCGGGTTCAGCTTGGTCTCAAAAGACTCAAAAACCCCCCGCAGCAAATTTAGAAGCTAGAGAGAAATTGGCTCAAGACCTACCTTCAGCGATTAAGTCCGCGATAGCTGCGTTATCTTGAGTAACTAAACGCCGGATTTATTTATTTGAATTGACGATGCTCAACATCATCAATGATTCCTGAAGTTGATGGGGATTGACTGGATTCCACATGCCATAAGGCGAAATGGTGATGTAGAGAAAAGTCATCGCAGTGAGTATGCATAGCGAAGCTATTGATAGCGACACTTTCATCGCTTTAAGGCTGCCAAGCTGTACGACCCCAACCGAGATGAGCAGCAGAATCGAAGAAATGGGAATAACAATCCATTTTTTTATATTGTCGGTGTCATACGCTATGGATTGTCTAACTTTCCGATTGTGGCGAATGACTGTTAGCTCTGCTTCAAGCTGACTCCCTATGGAAGCGAGCTGATTAGCTTGATACGCTATCTGGTTGATTGTTTTGCTTAAGGCTATAAATTCAGGCAATGCGATCTCTCGATTTTTAGCATCTTTTTCATTCATAGCGGGCCATTCCTTCTCAATGACTGCATTTACATAGTCTTTTACCGCCGACTTAATTTGCGCCTGATCCTGTAGGGGTAAGACTGTTGAGATATTAATGAGGCTATCAATTGCACTTGATTCAGTAATTAAGTTCGAAATGGCTGATTCATGCTTCTCAAATGAAAAGCCCGCAAGTGTGGAAACAGTAAGCCCAAAGATAAATGCAGTAATGGATAGGAAAGACGGAACTACTGCATCTGAATCATTAAGCCATCGAGATATGGGCGAGTCATTTAGGACCCAGTAAATCGCATAGGCGACTACTGCAATCATGACAATGGATACTACCGAAAATTTTAATACATCAAGAGTGAAGGGGGTCATCGCTTGGTTCCGGACTGTCTTTATAGTTTGTTTAGTTTAACTTCTTGAGCGCCTCAAGGTACTTCTCAGGACTCAGAGGCTGACCTTCACGCTGCGCTTCCCACATTACCTGTCCAAGGCATTCCATCATGGCATGCTGTGCTTCGTGTTCAGAACCCAACTTCTTCGTTAGCTTTTCTGCAATCGCCTTAATGCCTGGCGGTTGATCAATTGAGATTTGCTCGCTAATCGACAGATGCATTGATAGATGCAAGAAGGGATTGGTCTCGCCGCGTTCTGGTGTGTAGTCTTGCGCTACCGCCCCTTCTGGATCGGTCAACAATGAGTGATACTCGGGATGTTGCGCCATCCAGTCGCCAGCAATCATTTCCATTGGCGTCAGAATCTGATTCTCGGTTTTCTTCTTCCAGGTGTCACAGAAAAAGCGACGTACTTCTTCGCGAGTTGGATTAAATATTGCCACGAACTTTTCCTTTACCAGTTTTTTGCTTGAATTCACAGAGTGGTTCAACAATGCATTGCTCACAATCAGGGCTGCGTGCTTTACAGGTGTATCTACCATGCAGAATAAGCCAATGGTGAGCATCCATTAAAAACTCTTTTGGCACGCGCTTCAGCAATTGTTCTTCTACCTTTACAACATCCTTGCCAGGCGCTAAGCCTGTTCGGTTTGAGACTCTAAAGATATGAGTGTCAACGGCCATAGTGGGTTGGCCAAAAGCGGTATTGAGAATGACGTTCGCCGTTTTTCTACCAACACCTGGCAGCGCCTCTAATTCTTCTCTGTTTTGCGGAACTTCGCCGCCATGTTTTTCCAGAAGTAGTCGGCAAGTTTCTTGGATGTGCCTACCTTTGGAGTTGAATAAACCGATGTGCTGAATGAAGGGCTTAACACCTTCCTCACCCAGATCCAAAAGTGCTTGGGGTGTATTGGCAATCTTAAAGAGCTTACGCGTACCTTTATTCACTGAAATGTCAGTAGCTTGTGCAGATAGCAAGACGGCAATGAGTAATTCAAATGGAGAGCTGTATTCCAGCTCTGTTTCTGGGTGGGGATTATTTTCCCGGAGCAATTCAAAAAAGGCTTGGCGCTTTTCGAGATTCATCATTTCTTTTGCTGGGCTCTCGCAATGGCAGCAGCGATGATGGCTCGCTTTCTTTCTTGCTCTTTTAAAGCTTCTTCTGAGTCAGGATTCTCTGCGTTGACTACCTCTAATTTGGCTGCAGCCTTCTTTGCCAGCCTCTCATCATTGTCACGCTGTTCGCGATCTAGTCGGACATCACGTGCTTCATATCGTGAACGTGCAAGCTTTGCTAATTCTGGTGACCAAGCATCCCAGCCAGTTTTCTCATTAGTGACATCAATCATGGTGATGCAATCTACGGGGCAGGGCGGTATGCAAAGATCGCAGCCAGTGCACCAATCACTCAAGACCACGTGCATTTGTTTTGAGGCTCCCACAATCGCGTCTACAGGGCATGCCTGAATGCATAAGGTGCAACCAATGCAAGTCTTGGGGTCGATAAAAGCAACCGGCCTAGGACGCTCTACGCCACATTCAGAATCAATCTGAGGGTGTAGTTCAAAAGCATCCTGAGGGAAGATGGGTGCAAGGACAGCGCTGAGTCTCTGAATGCCCTCTACGCCTCCAGGAGGACAGCGATTAGGTAAAGCCTCACCTGTTGCCATTGCTTCTGCATAGGCTCTGCAGTCTGGGTAGCTGCATTTGGTGCATTGGGTTTGAGGAAGGATGTCCTCGAGACGATTGGCAAGTTCTTTCGTCTGCTGAATATTCATTGCAATTGGTATGCCCTAAAACTAGAAGCGCGACCCTAGAGTCGCGCTGCTGTTTTATGCAGACTTTGAGCCTTCTAATTTAGGAGGCCTAGCCCTCGTTTTCTTCTGAACGCCTTGGTGCTCACGAATAAACGATTTAATTTTTGGGTACACCTTTTCACGCCAGCGACGGCCAGAGAAGATGCCGTAGTGACCAGCACCCGTAACTTCGTAGTGATCTTTATCAGTTTTTGGGATGCCTGCACACAAGGCATGTGCTGAGCGAGTCTGCCCGCTACCGGAGATGTCGTCCAACTCGCCTTCAACTGTGAGGAGAGCGGTTTTCTTAATATCTTGTGGCTTAACTAGATCACCAGATACTTCCCATGTGCCATTTGGCAATGAATAGTCCTGGAACACAGTCTTAATAGTGTCTAAATAGAACTTTGCATCCATATCGAGAACAGCGTTGTACTCATCATAGAATCGGATATGGGCTTCGGCATCTTGTTCATCGCCGCGAACTAAGTTTTGGAAGTAATCCCAATGTGACTGCAAGTGGTTCTGGGGATTCATGGCAATAAAGCCAGTGTGTTGCAAGAAGCCTGGATACACTTTGCGACCAGCACCTGGGTAGCCTGGTGGTACTTTGTAGACCACATGGCTTTCAAACCAATCATAAGACTTTTGATCGGCTAAGTTATTAACAGCCGTCGGTGACTTACGTGCATCAATTGGGCCACCCATCATGATCATGGAGGCCGGTGTTGCTTCACCAGCAGAAGCCATTAAGGAGATGGCGCCTAGAGTTGGAACTGTTGGTTGGCAAACAGAAATCACATGCAAGTTCTCGGCGCCAATGGCGCGAATGAAGTCTTGCACATAATGAACGTAGTCATCTAAACCAAAGTCTCCCGCATCCGCAGGAACAATGCGAGCATCGATCCAGTCAGTGATATATACCTTGTGATCTTGCAATAGTGTGCGCACTGTATCGCGCAGTAATGTGGAGTGATGTCCAGATAGCGGGGCAACTACCAATACCGATGGATCATCTTTGAGTTTCTTGATGACTTCGACGTCATCAGAAAACCGCTTGAAGCGAATTAAATTACAAAATGGTTTGGCAACGATTGTTCTTTCGTGAATCGCTACTTCTTTTCCATGCGCCTTCACCGAGCGAATGCCAAACTCTGGCTTCTTATAGTCTTTGCCTAAGCGGTAGAGAAGTTCGTAACTTGCAGCCAAACGTTCAGAGCCTGGAACCTTGGATGCGGGATTTGAAGCGTTAATGAAGGCTTCAGAAGCAGCGCGAGCCCATGAGCTCATTGGTTGCAGTAAGGCTTTTTGAAATTCGTGTAGCTGATATAGCATGGTGACTCCTAGTAAATCAGTGTAGCCGCTTATTGCGCGTTGTTACGCCAATACGCGGGCGATTGCTTTGGCTACTTTATCAATGTTTTTAGTATTGAGAGCAGCCACACAAATACGGCCTGTGGAGAGGGCATAAATGCCATCTTCCTTTTGTAAACGCTCTACCTGCTCGGCGCTTAAGCCAGAGTAAGAGAACATGCCGCGCTGCGCTTCGATAAAAGCAAAGTCTTGCTTAACGCCAGCAGCAGCGAGTTTTTGTACGAGTCCTTGACGCATTGCTTTAATGCGATCACGCATCTCAGCTAATTCATCCTCCCAAAGCTTTCTGAGTTCTGGTGAATTCAGAACGGCGGCCGCAATCGCGGCGCCATGAGTTGGAGGATTGGAGTAGTTTGTACGAATCACGCGCTTCAATTGAGACAGTACGCGAGTGGATTCATCTTTGCTTTGAGTCACGATAGACAGGGCGCCAACACGCTCACCATAGAGTGAGAATGATTTCGAGAAAGAGCTAGATACAAAGAAAGACATTCCAGATTCAGCGAACAAACGTACTGCAATGCCGTCTTGCTCAATACCAGCAGCAAAGCCCTGATAGGCCATATCCAAAAATGGGATGAGTGACTTTGCTTTGCAAATATCAATCACTTGACGCCACTGAGCTTCAGTAATGTCTGCACCAGTTGGGTTATGACAGCAAGCGTGCAATAAGACAGTAGTGAACTTTGGGAAAGCCTCTAAAGACTTCACCATGCCATCAAAATCAACGCCACGAGTTTTGCCGTCGAAGTAGGTGTACTCAACTACTTCAAAACCTGCGGATTCAAAAATGCCGCGGTGGTTTTCCCAGGTTGGATTGCTAATTGCGCAAGGCGCATTTAAATTGAGGCGCTTGATAAAGTCTGCGCCAACGCGCAATGCACCAGTGCCACCAAGGCACTCAGCAGTGACAACGCGACCATCTTTAATTAGGGAAGAATCAGCGCCAAACAAAAGGTTTTGAACCGCACTGTTGTATGGGTTTGGACCTTCAATCGGTATGTAGCTACGAGGAGAGTGCTTCGCAACAATTGCCTCTTCAGCCTTAATGACTGCTTTCAAAAGAGGTACCTTGCCTTCATCGGTGTAATACACGCCAACACCCAGATTGACCTTGTCTGCACGTTGATCGGCGACATAGGCTTCTGTGAGGCCAAAAATAGGATCTTTAGGGGCTAGCTGGACTGAGGTGAAAAGGTTCATTTGAGGGTCGAAAAGGGTAGTTAATAAGGTATTACAGGGTTAATTGACGTTAAATTCGGTTCAATTTACTTTAAACAGCTGTTTTTGAGGCTAGATTCAACTATTTCCAAATAAAAACGGCAAAATCAATGTTTGTACAAAATTCGCTGTGAACTAAAAGTCACAGATGAAATGATAGCTGAGATGCCCCCTAAGTCGCCTAAAACTTCCTCAAATTCCAAAGTCGCTGAAAGCAAGAAAAGCCCTGTGGCCGATCCTTTGGGTGAGGTGGGTCACGACCTAGATCCAGCTAAGTTCGTTTCCTTCCCAGATTCCCCGTTTCAGCTCTATCAGCCGTTTCCCCCGGCAGGTGATCAGCCGGCTGCAATTGATGCTTTAGTGGCTGGAATTGAGGACGGATTAACCTTTCAGACCCTTTTAGGGGTCACGGGCTCGGGCAAAACCTTCACGATGGCCAATGTGATTGCCAGAACAGGTCGTCCAGCCATCATTTTTGCCCCCAATAAGACGCTAGCCGCCCAGCTTTATAGTGAATTTCGAGAGTTTTTCCCCAAAAATGCGGTGGAGTACTTCGTTAGTTACTACGACTACTACCAGCCAGAGGCCTATGTCCCAACGCGGGATTTGTTCATTGAAAAGGATTCATCAATCAATGAGCACATTGAGCAAATGCGACTGTCTGCTACCAAAAGCTTATTGGAGAGACGTGATGTCATCATCGTAGCAACGGTCTCCGCAATTTACGGTATTGGTAATCCAGGTGACTATCACAGCATGGTGATGACTTTGCGTCCTGGTGACAAGATGAGTCAGCGCGATATTTTGATGCGCTTAATTGCGATGCAGTATGACCGCAACGAAACTGATTTCAAGCGCGGCGTATTTAGGGTGCGCGGCGACACGATTGACATCTTCCCAGCTGAGCATAATGAATTAGCCGTGCGCGTTGAACTCTTTGATGATGTCATCGAAAGCTTGCAATTCTTTGATCCGCTTACTGGAAGAATTCGTCAAAAAATTCCACGCTTCACTGTCTATCCGAGTTCACACTACGTCACGCCGCGCGACACAGTGCTTAAAGCAATTGAAACGATTAAGGCGGAGTTGCGTACTCGCTTGGATGAGTTTGTTAAAGATGGCAAGTTGGTTGAGGCGCAACGTTTGGAGCAGCGCACTCGCTTTGATTTAGAGATGCTGAATGAATTGGGCTTCTGCAAAGGTATTGAGAACTACTCCCGTCACCTCTCTGGCGCCATGCCTGGTGAGGCTCCGCCCACCTTAGTTGATTACCTACCAAACGACGCCCTGATGTTCCTGGATGAGAGTCACGTCTTGATAGGGCAGCTCAATGCCATGTACAACGGCGATAAATCTCGCAAACATACTTTGGTCGAGTTTGGTTTCCGTTTGCCATCTGCAATGGATAACCGACCACTCAAGTTCACCGAGTTTGAAACCAAGATGCGTCAAACCGTCTTTGTCTCCGCAACACCAGCTGATTACGAAAATACGCACACTGGACAAGTGGTGGAGCAAGTGGCTAGACCAACGGGATTGGTTGATCCAGAAATTGAAGTATTACCAGCAAGCACACAAGTAGATGATTTACTGAATCAGATTCATGAGCGAGTCAAAGTACATGAGCGTGTCCTAGTAACGGTATTGACGAAGCGTATGGCTGAGCAGTTGACCGACTACTTGTCGGATAACGGCGTGAAAGTGCGTTACGTCCATTCAGACATTGATACTGTGGAGCGCGTAGAAATTCTGCGCGACTTACGTTTAGGCGTCTTTGATGTTCTGGTCGGTATTAATTTATTACGTGAGGGCCTAGATATTCCAGAGGTCTCACTGGTTGCCATTTTGGATGCGGATAAAGAAGGTTTCTTGCGCTCTGAGCGTAGCTTGATTCAAACGATTGGTAGGGCGGCACGAAACGTCAAAGGCAAGGCAATTTTGTATGCTGATCGCATTACCGATTCCATGAAGCGCGCGATGGGTGAGACTGAGCGTCGTCGAACCAAGCAAATTGCCTTTAATAAGGCGAATGGAATTGAGCCGCGAGGCGTCAAGAAGCGCATTAAAGACATTATTGATGGGGTCTATGACGTTAAGGAGAAGCGCTCTGAGATGCAGGTGGAGCAGGAGCGGGCACGCTATGAGGATATGAGCGAGAAGGACCTAGCAGGCGAAATCAAGCGTTTGGAGAAGCAAATGAACTCTGAGGCCAAGAATTTGGAGTTTGAGAAGGCTGCAGCCACCCGTGATCGCCTTACTAAGGTCAAGGAGATGGCCTTTGGAGCGCGCTCCAGGGACGCTGTTTAAGGGGTGTTTTAATCCTGAGCAAAATAGTGGGGTATATGGTAAAGTTGAGTGGAATGGTCGGGTATTACCCGCCCGACTGTTAGCTGTCCATAACAATCCATTACCAAGGTGACATATGAGACTTACAACCAAAGGCCGTTTTGCAGTAACCGCAATGATCGATTTAGCCCTCCGTGAGACACACGGGCCTGTAACTTTGGCTGGAATTAGCCAAAGACAGAAGATTTCCCTTTCTTATTTAGAGCAGTTGTTCGGCAAATTACGCCGCTTCAACATTGTTGAGAGTACTCGTGGTCCTGGCGGTGGTTACACCCTAGCCCGCAAGTCAGAAGAAATTAGTGTGGCCGACATCATTGTGGCTGTGGATGAGCCTCTAGATGCAACCCAATGTGGTGGCAAGGGCAATTGCCACAGCGATGAAGAAAACCATGGTCGTTGTATGACGCATGATCTGTGGTCAAACCTGAATGCCAAGATGGTGGAGTACCTCAGTTCGGTGTCATTGCGTGACTTAGTGCAACAGCAATCTGGACGTGGAATCGTATTGCATGATTTACGCCCCAAGAAAATCAAGACTGAAAATGCCAAGGCAGAAAAGCCGGCAACTGCAGTTGCAGCAGCAAAAGAGGCTGCTCCGAAGCGACCTCTCGTGAATTCTGTTTTTAACCTGGCTCAGCAAAGTTAAGAAATTAACTTCCTAGCCTATTAATCGATAAGTAAAAAATGAACGCACCACAAGACATTCCTCAACAACCGATACCGATGTTTAGTCCTAAGCACTTCCCGGTATACATGGATTACTCAGCTACCACGCCGATTGATCCGCGTGTAGTGGACAAGATGTTGCCTTACTTGCGCGAGCAATTTGGTAATGCAGCATCTCGAAGTCATGCCTACGGTTGGGCTGCAGAAGAGGCGGTTGAGTGGGCGCGTTCAGAAGTTGCCCAGTTAGTTCATGCGGATCCAAGAGAGATTGTATTTACTAGCGGCGCAACTGAAAGTATTAATTTGGCGCTTAAGGGCGCTGCACACTTTTACAAAGAGCGCGGCAATCACATCATTACCGTGAAGACTGAGCACAAGGCGACCTTAGACACTTGCCGTGAGCTCGAGCGCGAAGGCTTTGAAGTGACTTACTTAGATGTTTTGCCTGATGGCTTGATTGATTTTGCTCAACTTGAAGCAGCAATGAAGCCTGGCACTATCTTGGCATCAGTCATGTATGTGAATAATGAAATTGGTGTTGTACAAGACATTCCACGAATTGGTGATTTATGCCGTTCCCGCGGCGTAATCTTGCACGTGGATGCAGCGCAAGCTACTGGCAAAGTAGAAATCGACTTAGAGAAAATCAAAGTGGATTTAATGAGTTTTTCTGCTCACAAGACTTATGGTCCAAAGGGTATCGGCGCATTGTTTGTCCGTCGCAAGCCCCGCATCCGTATTGAGGCGCAGATTCATGGTGGTGGTCACGAGCGCGGTATGCGTTCTGGAACATTAGCCGTTCATCAAATTGTTGGCATGGGTGAAGCGTTCCGTATTGCTCGCGTCGAAATGGTCGAAGAGAATGCGCGCATTCGTGCATTGCGCGATCGTCTTCTAACTGGTCTGAAGGATATTGAAGAGGTTTATGTGAATGGTGATATGGATCACCGTGTTCCACATAACCTGAACATTAGCTTTAACTATGTTGAAGGCGAGTCGATGCTGATGGCATTAAAAGATTTGGCTATCTCCTCTGGTTCAGCATGTACTTCCGCATCCTTGGAGCCTTCTTATGTATTGCGCGCACTGGGTCGCAATGATGAATTGGCACACAGCTCAATTCGCTTTACCTTAGGTCGCTTTACGACCGAAGAAGAGGTGGATTTCACAATCAAGCTAGTGAAAGAGAAGATTGCTAAGTTGCGCGAACTCTCACCACTGTGGGAAATGTTTAAAGATGGTATTGATCTCAGCACCATCCAGTGGGCAGCACACTAAATAAAATACAAAAGAAATAACGAGGAAATATCATGGCATATAGCGACAAAGTAATTGATCATTATGAAAACCCCCGCAATGTGGGTTCTTTTGAAAAGGGTGATGACCAGGTAGGTACTGGTATGGTTGGCGCGCCTGCATGCGGCGACGTCATGAAATTACAAATCCGTGTAAACGATCAGGGCGTGATTGAAGATGCTAAGTTCAAGACCTATGGTTGTGGATCTGCAATTGCTTCATCTTCTTTGGTAACCGAGTGGGTTAAAGGTAAAACTTTAGACCAAGCTTTAGAGATTAAGAACTCCTTAATTGCGGAAGAGTTGGCTTTGCCGCCTGTAAAAATTCACTGCTCCATCTTGGCTGAAGATGCCATCAAGGCAGCTGTGGCTAATTACAAAGAAAAGCATCCAGCTAAGTAAAGATAAAGAGGCATCCATCATGGCAATTACCTTAACTGACAAAGCAGCAAAGCACGTACAGCGCAATTTAGATAAGCGTGGAAAAGGTTGCGGCTTGCGTTTGGGTGTTCGTACGACCGGTTGCTCGGGTTTAGCCTATCAACTGGAGTACGTGGATGAGGCTGCCCCTGAGGATACTAAGTTTGAATCCAATGGGATCACTATTTTTATCGACCCCAAGAGCTTGGCCTATTTAGACGGTACTGAATTGGATTTTGTGCGAGAAGGCTTGAACGAAGGCTTTAAGTTCCAAAATCCGAATGTAAAAGATGAGTGTGGTTGTGGTGAATCCTTCCGCGTCTGACGATTACTTTCGTTTCTTTGGTTTAGAGCAGAAATTCAATCTCGATTTGTCTGCATTGGATCAGGCGTATTTAGCAATTCAAAAAGAAGTGCATCCAGACCGCCATGCTCGTGGAAGCGATACTGAGCAGCGATTGGCCATGCAAATGGCAACGCTCGCGAATACAGCATTCCAGACCTTAAAAAATCCCATTCAGCGCGGCCTTTATCTTTGCCAGCTTCATGGAGTGGATGCTCGCCTGGAAACCAATACTGCTATGCCAGCCGCTTTCCTCATGAAGCAAATGGAATGGCGTGAGAGTCTTGAAGATCAAGATGAGGACCTTGGTGCTCTGGAAGCCTTAGCCGAAGAGGTTGATCAATCCAAGCGCAATACCCTAGCAGAGATTACGCAAGCTATCGATGCAGCCAAGAACTATGAGCGTGCTGCTGAGTTGCTCAGAGGTCTTCTATTTATAGATAAGTTTGCGCTCGAGCTAGATGATGCTATCTCAGCTTTGGTATAGCTTTAAACTCTAGTCCCCATGGCCTTATTACAAATCTCCGAACCTGGTAAGTCACTCGCCCCGCATCAACGTCGGATTGCGGTGGGTATTGATCTGGGTACCACTAATTCATTGGTGGCGATTGTGCGAGATGCTTTGCCTAAAGTGCTTCCCGATTCCGAAGGGCGAGAGTTGCTTCCTTCGGTAGTGCGCTATTTGCCTAATGGTAGAACCCAAGCTGGCTTTGAGGCTATCGAAAGTATTGTTTCTGATCCTAAGAACACCATTGTTTCTGTAAAACGTTTTATGGGTCGCGGTATCGTTGACGTAGAAAACATCGAGAACACACCTTACGACTTTGTCGATGAGCCAGGCATGTTGAAGTTAAGAACAGTAGCTGGCGATAAGAGTCCCATTGAGGTCTCTGCTGAAATTCTGGCGCGTTTGCGTCAGTTGGCTGAAGACTCAGTAAATGACGACATCGTGGGCGCAGTGATTACTGTACCCGCTTACTTTGATGACGCTCAGCGTCAAGCTACTAAAGATTCTGCCAAATTGGCTGGTATCGAAGTCTTACGTTTGCTCAATGAGCCTACCGCCGCTGCGATTGCCTATGGTCTGGATAACGCCTCTGAAGGTATCTACGCTGTTTATGACTTAGGTGGCGGCACCTTTGATATCTCCATTTTGAAAATGAGCAGAGGCGTCTTTGAAGTACTCTCTACTGGCGGTGATTCTGCTTTAGGTGGTGATGACTTTGATCACCGTCTTTATTGCTGGGTGATCGAGCAGGCCAAGCTTCAACCAATCTCGCTTCAAGATCATCGCAAGTTATTGCTTTCTTGCAAACATGCCAAAGAGCAATTAAGTCATAACCCATTGGCCCGCGTTCATGAAACACTCACCGATGGCACCATAGTGAACGTCGGTATCAGCCAGGCTCAGTTCTTTGAGATTACTCAGAACCTGATTAATAAAACACTGGTAGCTGTAAAAAAGGCTTTGCGTGATGCTGGTCTCAAAGCAGATGAAGTTAAAGGCGTGGTGATGGTAGGTGGCGCAACCCGTATGCCCCATGTACAACGTGCGGTTGGCGAACTCTTTGGCACTAAGCCTTTGAATAATCTCAATCCTGATCAAGTAGTTGCCTTAGGTGCTGCTATGCAAGCAGACCTACTTGCCGGCAATCAAAGTAAAGATGATGAGTGGCTGTTATTGGATGTCATTCCGCTTTCCCTTGGTATTGAAACCATGGGTGGCTTGGTAGAAAAAATTATTCCGCGCAACACACCAATCCCGGTTGCGCGTGCTCAGGATTTCACAACCTTTAAGGATGGCCAAACAGCGTTAGCTATTCAGGTAGTGCAGGGTGAGCGTGAGTTAGCGCAAGATTGCCGCTCTCTAGGTAAGTTTGAGTTGCGTGGCATTCCACCGATGGCTGCTGGTGCTGCCCGTATTCGGGTGACATTCCAAGTGGATGCGGATGGCCTACTTTCAGTTAGCGCAACAGAGCAGGGTTCAGGCGTGCAGGCCTCGATTGATATCAAGCCATCTTATGGCTTGACTGATGCTGAGATTGCTCGCATGTTGCAAGACGGTTTTGCTTCTGCCAAAGTGGATCTCTTGGCCAGATCTTTGCGTGAAGAGCAGGTGAATGCACAAAGATTATTAGATGCTGTGCAAACTGCATTGGATTCTGATCGTGGATTATTGAATGCTCAAGAGCAGGCTGCTGTTGATCAAGAGATGGCTGTTTTGCAAAAAATTCTTACAGAAGAAACGGATAGCGCCATTCTGAGAAAAGCAGTAGATCATGCCGCAAAGGCGACCGATGAGTTTGCCCAAAAGCGCATGAACGCGAGTATTCAGAAGGCATTAGCTGGCAAGAATGTTGCAGAAATTTAAGAAAAGAAAACTACCCAGATGACTCAGATTGTTGTTCTACCCCATAGTGAATATTGCCCAGAGGGCGCTGTAGTTGAAGTAACTCCCGGTACTTCTATTTGTGAAGCGCTGCTAGAAAACAATATTCCAATTGAGCATGCCTGCGATATGGTTTGTGCTTGTACTACCTGTCACGTCATTGTGAAAGAGGGTTATCAGAGCCTCAATGAGCCTGATGAGAATGAAGAAGATTTGCTTGATCGCGCATGGGGTCTTAATCCCCAGTCTCGCTTATCCTGCCAGGCAATTGTTGCCCGTCAAGATTTGGTGATTGAGATTCCGAAATACTCAATCAATCACGCAAAAGAAAATCACTAATTGATTTAAAGCTTTTCAAGATGCAAACAAAGAAAAAGCCACCCTCATGAACTGACCCCTATTAGTTGGACAGTTTGATTAGGTTAGCACGAGGGATTGAGTTCGGTATTGCACTGGGCTCAATCCCTTTAGTTTTTGTTTGATCCGATCATGGTTGTAGTAGTGGATATATTCCTCTAGTTCCGCCTTAAATGATGCGATGGTCTCAAACTTCTTTTGGTAAAAGA
>CANGNV010000024.1 GCA_947455485.1 Burkholderiaceae bacterium
ATTCCGAATTTAGTTAATAGAGGAGATTTGCATGACGAAGACCGTCGCTGATGTGATGAAGTTGGTTAAAGAGAAAGAATGTACTTTCGTTGATTTCCGCTTTGTAGATACAAAGGGTAAAGAGCAGCACACAACGGTACCTATTTCTGCATTTGACGAAGACAAATTTGAGAGCGGTCATGCATTTGACGGTTCATCTATTGCTGGCTGGAAGGGTATTGAAGCTTCCGACATGTTGTTGATGCCTGATCCAACAGCTTGCTATATCGACCCATTCTATGAAGAACCAACATTGGTCATCACATGTGATGTGATCGAGCCTTCAGATGGCAAAGGTTACGACCGTGATCCACGTTCGATTGCTAAACGTGCTGAGTCATATTTGAAAAGCACTGGCATTGGCGATACAGCCTATTTTGGTCCAGAGCCAGAATTCTTTATTTTTGACGGCGTCCGTTGGGGTGCTGACATGCAAGGTTGTTTCGTTAAGGTGGATTCTGAAGAGGCTCCATGGTCTTCAGCTGCTGAAATCGAAGGTGGTAATACTGGTCACCGTCCAGGTAAAAAAGGCGGCTACTTCCCAGTTGCTCCAGTAGATACATTCCAAGACATGCGTTCTGAAATGTGTTTGATCCTCGAATCTTTAGGCATTCCTGTCGAAGTGCATCACCATGAAGTTGCTGGCCAAGGTCAAAACGAATTGGGTACTAAGTTCAGCACTTTAGTTGAGCGCGCTGACTGGACTATCTGGCAGAAATACGTAGTTCAAAACGTTGCACACGCATACGGCAAGACAGCTACATTTATGCCTAAGCCTATCGTTGGCGATAACGGTTCTGGTATGCACGTTCACCAATCTATTTGGAAAAACGGCGAGAACTTATTTGCTGGTAACGGCTACGCAGGCTTGTCAGAATTCGCATTGTTCTACATTGGCGGCATCATCAAGCACGCTAAAGCATTGAACGCAATTACTAACCCAGGTACAAACTCATACAAGCGTTTGGTTCCAGGCTTTGAGGCTCCAGTGAAGTTGGCTTACTCAGCACGTAACCGTTCTGCTTCGATTCGTATTCCACACGTTTCTAGTCCTAAGGGTCGTCGTATTGAGACTCGCTTCCCTGATCCATTGGCTAACCCATACCTCTGCTTCTCAGCATTGATGATGGCAGGTTTAGATGGTATTCAAAATAAGATCCATCCAGGTGAAGCTGCTGACAAGAACTTGTATGACTTGCCACCAGAAGAAGATGCAAAGATCCCAACCGTTTGTGCAAGCTTGGAAGAAGCATTAGAAGCCTTGAACAAAGACCGTGAGTTCTTGACTCGTGGTGGTGTCTTTACAGACTCTATGATCGACGCATATATCGCTTTGAAGATGGAAGATGTCACACGTTTCCGTATGACTACTCATCCGATCGAATTCGATATGTATTACTCCCTGTAAGCGAAGGAGAAATGTTGAGCGCAGGTCTGTTGCGCAATTCGTTCAAAGGGGCAGCTTCGGCTGCTCCTTTTTTTCCGACATTGCTTGATCAGATGCCTAATGCCATTGTGGTGTTTGAGGCTGAGAACCAACAATTGGTTTACGTAAACCCGGCTGCAGAGTCTGCGCTGGATCTTTCGCGTAAGTCTCTTGAGGGTCAGTCTGTGCACAACTTATTTGGTGATAATCAATCTATTAAACGCATGATCGAGGAAGTGAAAGCGGGCCATGTGTCTGCTCAACGCCAAGAGATGGTGCTGCATTCCTTACCAGGTAGCATCCATCAAGAGTCGATTCCTGCACACGTTGTAGTAGCCAGTCTTGAAGATCCAACTTTGATCATGATGGAATGGTTTCCGATTGATCAACAGTTACGAAGTGAGCGCGACGAACGCGTCACCCAGCAAGTTGAAGCAAATAAGCAGTTAATGCGCAACCTAGCGCATGAGATTAAAAATCCTTTGGGCGGCATACGAGGCGCTGCCCAACTGCTGGAGTTTGAACTTCCAGAAAAAGGCTTGCGTGAATACACTCAAGTCATCATTAAAGAATCTGATCGCCTGCAGAACTTGGTAGATAGATTGCTCGCCCCGCATCGCAAGGCGCACGCTATGGAGTCCTTTAATGTCCATGAGGCATTGGAGCGCGTACGCAGCTTGGTCTTGGCAGAGTTTCCAAAAGGCTTGCGAATTATTCGTAACTACGACACCAGCCTTCCTGAGGTTCTGGGTGATCGGGAGCAGTTGATTCAGGCAGTCTTAAATATTGCTCACAATGCTGCCCAAGCGCTCTCAGAGGAAATACAGCAAGGTATCGCCCAAATTGAATTGAAGACGAGGGTGGCTCGCTCCGTAACTATTTCGAAGCATCGCTACAAGATGGCGATGGACTTGCATGTAATTGATAACGGCCCGGGTATTCCAGAAGACATCCGCGAGCGTATTTTCTTTCCATTGGTTTCAGGCAGAGATGGTGGCAGTGGGCTTGGCCTCACTCTGGCGCAGACTTTTGTACAGCAGCATCAAGGCTTCATTGCCTGTGACAGCCGTCCTGGACGGACTGATTTCCATATTCAAATTCCTTACCGTAGGCAGGAGAAAGCATTATGAAACCCGTTTGGATCGTGGATGATGATCAATCTATTCGTTGGGTCTTAGAGAAGGCGCTGACTCGTGAAAATATTCCCCATAAGAGTTTCTCCAATCCGAATGATGTGCTCGATGCGCTCGAGAAGGATGCTCCACAAGTATTGATTTCCGATATTCGCATGCCTCGTGGCAATGGCTTAGATCTTTTGCAAAACGTAAAAGAAAGTCATCCGATGTTGCCGGTCATCATCATGACGGCATACTCGGATTTAGATTCAGCAGTTTCATCCTTCCAAGGCGGCGCATTCGAATATCTGACTAAGCCATTTGATATCGATAAAGCAGTGGAGTTGATTCGTCGTGCCATGGAGCAGAGCGAGCGCAATCAATCTGGTAATAAAGAGATGAACGGTTGGAGACAGGATTCAACCGAAATTATTGGTCAAGCTCCAGCAATGCAGGAAGTTTTCAGAGCCATTGGTCGCTTGGCTCAGTCGCATTCAACAGTCTTGATTACTGGTGAATCTGGTACTGGCAAAGAGCTGGTTGCCCAAGCATTACATAAACATAGTCCTCGAGCTAAGGGTCCATTTGTGGCTTTTAGCACTGCGGCAGTGCCTAAGGATTTACTGGAGTCAGAGTTATTTGGTCATGAGCGTGGGGCTTTTCCTGGCGCATTAACTTTGCGTCGCGGACGTTTTGAGCAGGCTGATGGCGGCACTTTATTCCTAGATGAGATCGGGGATATTCCCTTTGATCTGCAAACTCGTTTATTGCGCGCATTAACCGATGGGCATTTTTATCGCGTTGGTGGACAAGATCCTATCAAAGCAAATGTGCGCATCATTGCTTCAACGCACCAAAACTTAGAAGCTCGTGTTGCTGCTGGTGCTTTCCGTGAAGATTTATTGCATCGCTTAAATGTGATTCGTTTGCGGATGCCGGCCTTGCGCGAGCGTGCTGAAGATATTCCAGTTCTGGCTCGTCATTTCATGTTGTCTTGCGCTAAGTCTTTGGGTGTAGAGTCTAAAAAACTATCGGATGATGTCTTAAAAGAAATCAGCGTTATGCCATTTCCAGGAAATGTGCGCCAACTAGAAAACCTCTGTCATTGGTTGACAGTCATGACCCCATCCAATGTGATTGGGGCAAGTGATTTACCTGCGGATATTTTGGCGGAAGCTGGTGAGCAACCTGTTTTATTACAAGGTGAATCTAACCCCTCCGCTCCAGTTACCACAAGAGGCGCTTCGGTGGATTGGGAAGGTGGTTTAGGTCGACTCGCGGTCAAAATGCTCCAAGACGGTGACGCGGAAGTGTATGACGTTTTGTGTTCTAAGTTTGAAAAAGCAGTGCTGCAAGCAGCCCTAGAGGTCACTCGGGGAAGGCGAGTTGAGGCAGCTCAGCGCCTTGGTATTGGCCGCAATACGATCACCCGAAAATTGCAGGAGCTCGGCATTGATGGCTGAGTCGATTCGAATAGCTGCCTGGAACGTCAATTCTTTAAAGGTTCGCTTGCCTCATGTTTTAAAGTGGCTCCAGGATCAAGAGAAAGCTAAAAAACCTATTGATGCGCTATGTCTTCAGGAGTTAAAGCTGACGGATGATAAGTATCCACACAAAGAGCTAGAAGAGGCGGGATACATCAGTATTGCTGCCGGACAAAAGACCTATAACGGTGTGGCCATCATTGTTCGCAAAGCTGCATTAGCGCCGATCGCCACTGACCATGAAACAACTTTTCTCAAGTCAGCTAGGAATATTCCTGGTAATACGGATGAACAACAGCGCATCTTAGCTGCTACGGTGTGCTTCAAAGGAATGAAACCCATTCGCTTAGTCTCGGCATATTTTCCTAATGGACAATCACCTGATAGCGATAAATTCCAATATAAGTTGGGATGGCTTGCAACGCTTGAAGATTGGTTAAAGGAAGAGTTATCTCAAAACACCCGTTTAGCACTCTTAGGCGACTTTAATATTGCCCCTACAGACGAAGATGTGCATGATCCATCCAAGTGGATTGGCCAGAATCTAGTGTCTCCTCAAGAGCGGGATGCATTCCAGCGTTTATTGAATTTAGGTTTAACTGATTCCTTTCGGATGTTTGAGCAAGTGCCTAAATCATTTAGCTGGTGGGATTACCGCATGATGGGTTTTAGACGAAATGCAGGCATGCGGATTGACCACATTCTCTTAAGTGAAGCATTGAAAGAGCAATGTAGCGCCAGCATTGTGGATAAGGAGCCCAGAACCTGGGAGCAGCCTTCTGACCATGCCCCAGTGATTGCGGAGATTAAAAAGTCTTAATCTGGAGGCCTAATGCTTACATTGGGACGACATTCTGAATCTTGCTTTATTCTTAATAGAATCTGTAACAGAATCCTTAAATGAAGCAAACAGTTTTGAAAATTAAGCTCTTGAATACCAATGTATCCGTGATCGTCAGCACTTGTATGCTGGCTGGATGCATTATGGTGGGGCCAGATTATTCAAGACCTCCGGTGAAGGCTACCGATCAATATAAATCATCAGCTCAAACTGAATTTACAGAGTCTTTAGGTGAGAACTCAAACAAGATTCTGGATCCTGTAGATTGGTGGCAGAGCTTCAATGATCCCACGCTAAACGCCTTGCTAAAGCAGGCAACAGCCCAAAATCTGACTTTGCAACAAACTGCACTTCGGATATACCAACTGCAAGCCCAACTTGGGGTCAGTGATGCCGCGCTATTACCTTCCGCCAATTTAAGCGCCGCTTATGCGAATAACCGGAATAGCGCAATACAAGAGGCGATTAATGACTCTAATAATTTAGTCTCTAGAAATGCCTTAATTCAAATGAGCTGGGAGTTGGACTTTTGGGGAAAGAGTCGTCGCGGAATTCAAAGCTCATTAACTTCCTACTTATCTGGTGTTGCTGCTTATTACTCAGCAGATGTTTCTTTAACTGCAGATGTTGCTAATACCTATATCAATATTCGCAACTATGAAGAGTTGATCGCTGTCGCAAAAACGAATCTAGCCTTGCAAAAAGAAAGCTTACGCATTGCGGGGGCTCGTTTCAAATATGGTGCTACGTCGATGCTGGACTTAAGTCAGGCGCAATCTCAGTATGAGCAAACTAAGGCTCAGATACCAGGCTTGATTGCCAATTTAAGAAAAAATCAGCACGCTATGAGTATCTTGCTAGGAGAAACTCCGGATTATTACGAAAAGATTTATGGAAATACCAAGGGATCTCTCAAGCCACCAACAGCCTTAGGTGTTGGTATGCCAAGGGATTTGCTGCGCCGTCGCCCCGACGTCCTTCAGGCGGAGTTTGATGCCGCCTCTAAATCTGCCTTGATAGGTGTGAGTAAGGCGCAGCTATTCCCAACGTTTACCCTGGGCGGAACTTTTGGCTATTCCAATTCTAATTACGGAAATTTGACCTCTGCTAATTTATTTAGTTGGGGTAATAGCGCTTCTGGGGTTACTGCTGGACTGTATTTGCCGCTGTTTTATCGCGGTGCGATTGTGGATCAGGTTCGCGTGCAGGATGCTATTTTTCAGCAGAGCCTGTTGGCCTATCAAAATCAAGTCCTGAATGCTCAGAAGGAGGTTGAGGATTCGCTCATCACCATCTCTACAACCAAGAGCTCGAAAGAGGATTTAAGTCGCGGCGTGATTGCAGCACAAAGTGCTGCAGATTTGGCTCTTGAGCGCTATAAGGCAGGGCAGAATGATTACACCACGGTAATTACTGCACAACAATCTCTATTAAATATCCAAAACTCTTTCGTCCAAACCTCATCAAATGAGCTCATCGGATATGTTGGGGCATTTAAGGCGCTTGGCGGCGGCTGGACGGCAGATATGAATCCTCCTAAATTGCCCGACCAGATGATTGCAGATATGACCGACCGCACAGATTGGGGCTCAGTTCTTACGAGGACAGGCGATCCATTAACAGTGAAGGTAGGTAAGATTTTGGTGGACGCCCCAGATCCATCAAATCCTTCACAAGATATTGCTCCAGTCAAAGTAAACACACCTATTCCGCCGACCCAGGGAAGTGCAGCGCCATGAAAGAGTTATTAATAAAAACTAAAATTTTTCTCATGCCTTTGTGGCGTCAACTTGAGACGCTATGGGGATCACTCTTAGCTAAATGGAATAGGTTCCTTGAAAAGTTAAGCACGGTTGAGATCCCTGTTCTTAAAATGCAACTTTCACCGCGGACAATCGGAATAGCTTTATTCGTTCTATTCGTGTTAATCGCACTGATTTGTTTGAAATCTTGCGGCAAAGAAGTCAAGCGGTCTCCGACCCCGGTAACAACTGCGCAGCCTCTTTCCCAGGAGATTCGTAGTTTTGCAACTTTTGACGGTTTAGTAGATCCATATCTCACCGTTAATCTTGATGCACGAGTTAAGGGCTACCTCACCAAGATTGGATTTGCTGACGGAGCCATGGTGAAGAAGGGTGATCTATTGTTTGTAATTGAACAAGATCCCTACATTCAGGAAGTAAAGTTAAAGCAAGCAATTTATAACGAAGCCAAAAGCGAATATGGGCGGCAGAAATCTTTGCTTAAGGAAAATGCAACTTCCCAGGCTGCTGTTGATAAAGCGTTATCCCAATACCAGCAGGCTGAGGCTAATCTCACTCTTGCCAAGATTAATTTAGGTTATACCGAAATTAGAGCGCCTTTTGATGGCCTGATGGGAAGGCATTTGTTAGATGTGGGCGCTTATCTAGATGCCACTACAAAAGGTGTTCAGTTATCTACTATTCAGCAAATCTCGCCAATTTATGTTTACTTCTCCATTAATGAGAGAGATTTTTTAAAGTTTCAAAAAATCCAAGATCCGAATGTAGAGCGTAAGTCTGAAGTAAATACTCTCCCTATCTTTGTTGGACTTCAAAGCGAAGTTGGCTATCCACATGAAGGCGTATTAGATTACGCTGCCAATTTAATTTCTACTGACACTGGATCCCTGCAATTGCGGGCAATATTTAAGAATGAGAACTATCAGTTAATCCCCGGTTTATATGCTCGCGTGATGGCGCAGTATGGCGAACCAAGGCAGGCTTTGTTGTTGCCTAAGACTGCTGTAATGACAGATCAAGTAGGCGACTATGTCTTTGTTTTGGATGATGCTATGCGCGCACAACGTAAGGACATTACCTTAGGTCAAGGCTTTGAGAAATACGTTGAGATTAGCAAGGGTTTAGCTGCTAGCGATAAAGTGGTTGTTAATGGCTTCATTAACTTGAGTATTAATCAGGTAGCGAAACCAACAGAAGTTACGCTTGAGGCAATGCCAGCTCGATAACCATGCTATCTAAATTTTTTATCGAACGGCCGGTACTGGCAAATGTGATCGCTCTAGTCATGCTATTGATTGGGGCAGTATCCATTAATAGTTTGCCGATTGCTCAGTATCCCAACATTGTTCCGCCCACCATTCAGGTGACCGCCAGATATCCGGGGGCAAGTGCGACCCTTGTGCAGCAATTGGTGGCTAGCAATATTGAAACTCAGGTGAATGGCGTTGATGGGATGCTCTACATGGAGTCTGCATCCACCAATGACGGTAACTACACTCTCACTGTTACGTTTAAGGTTGGCACAGACCCCGATTTAGCCCAGGTGAACGTGCAAAACCGGGTAGCCATTGCGCTTCCTTCTTTGCCTCAGGCAGTACAAAAGCAGGGCGTCACAACCAAAACCCAATCCACCGCCATTCTGCAGTTCGTTACCCTGACCTCATCTAATCCTGATCATGACGGCTTATTTTTAAGTAACCTCGCAAACCTGAAGTTGCAACAGCGCTTGGCGCGCTTACCAGGCGTGGCTGCAGCCAATGTGTTTGGTGTTGGTAACTACAGTATGCGAGTTTGGCTGGATCCTGCCCAGCTTAAGATGCGCAATCTCACGCCAAGTGATGTGATTGCTGTCATTAATAAACAAAACGTGTTGCTCACGGCGGGTCAAATTGGTGCCCCACCAACACCTATGGGTCAAGATTTTCAGCTGACACTCAATGTCACGAGTGCCATGACAACTCCTGAACAGTTTGGAAAAATTGTTGTCAAGTCGGGTAGCAAGGCCGCTATCACTTACTTGCGTGACATTGCCAGAATAGAAATGGGTAGCCAGAACTACAGCCAATTCTTCAAGATCAATGACAGTCCTGCTGGAGGTATTGCAATCTATCAAATGCCTGGAGCTAATGCGATTGCTACTGCACAAGCGGTTCAAGATGAGATGAAAAGTATCGCTAAGACGCTTCCAAAAGAGGTATCTTGGGCTATTCCGTTTGATACCACGATGTTTGTCCAGGCTTCAATTCATGAGGTTTATAAAACACTGTATGAGGCAGGCATCTTAGTTCTGCTCGTGATTATGATTTTCTTGCAGAACTGGCGTGCTACGCTGGTTCCTGCAACCACTGTGCCTGTGACGATTATTGGCGCATTTGCTTGTATGGCCGCTCTCGGCTTCTCAATCAACTTACTTACCTTATTTGCAATTGTCTTATGTATTGGTATTGTGGTTGACGATGCGATTGTGGTGGTGGAGGCTGTATCGAAGAAGGTGGAAGAGGGCGAAGATCCAAAACAGGGTGCCATTGATGCTATGACTGCTTTGATGGGTCCAATTATTGGTATTACTTTGGTCCTAATGGCGGTGTTTATTCCCGCCTCATTTATTGCGGGTATCACTGGGCAGATGTACCGTCAGTTTGCTTTGGTGATTGCAGCCACAGCCTTAATCAGCGGTATTAATGCGATCACCTTAAAGCCAACCCAGTCAGCCCAGTATTTGAAGCCGATTGATCCCAATCTAGTTAAAAATAAGCTCTATCAAAAATTTGATTTGTATTTCAATCGCCTAGCAACTTGGTATGGACACAAGATTGAAGGCTTGATGAAAAATCGCGCCAAAGCCTCTATGGTGGGTATTGCGATTATTGCGGCATCACTCATTGGTTTAATGTTCGTCCCATCAGGCTTTATCCCAAATGAAGATCAGGGCTATCTAGTGGTTTCAACAACCCTGCCTGATGCCGCCTCTTTACAGAGAACGGAAGAGGGGATGAAAAAAGCAGTTGATGTTATTAAGAAGGTTCCTGGTGTTGAAACAGTTGTAGTGATTGGCGGTATTAATCTATTGAATAACAGCAGCTCTCAGTCTAATTCTGGTGCTTTATACGTCATCATGAAGAAGTGGGAAGAGCGAGGCAAGGGTGAGGACCTCCGCGAAATCTATAACAATATGAATGAAGGGCTGCAGCAGGTTCAAGAGCTCAAATCCTTTGTGCTCTTGCCCCCAGCCATTCCTGGTTTAGGTCTATCTGGTGGTTTTGAGATGAGGCTGATGCTCACCGATGGCAGCAATAATTTTGCCAAGTTAGATGCTGCTACGAAGGCTTTCATTGATGAGGCACAAAAACAGCCAGAGATTATGATGGCCTTTACGCCATTCCAAAACAATGTCCCACAACTTCAACTGAGTTTTAATGTAGGTAGAGCGGAAACGTTTGGTGTCGAAATCGGGGATGCTTATGATGTGTTGCAATCCTACCTAGGATCCTCTTACGTTAATCAGTTCTTCAAATATGGTCAGACCTACCAAGTCTATGTTCAGGCTGACGGTAAATATCGTAGCGCTATTGAGCAAGTCAACCGCCTCTATGTAAAAAATAAGAGTGGCAATATGGTTCCGCTTGGATCCTTCATTGATGTCAAAGAAACTACTGGACCAGCATTTGCATCGCAATTCCAGCTTTATCCATCTGCTGCCGTTCTAGGCGCCGCAAAGGACGGCTATAGTTCCGGGGAGGCGATGAAGGCTCTAGAGCAAGTAGCTAAGAATTTGCCTGATGGCGTTGCTTTCCAGTGGGCTGGCATGTCATACCAAGAAGACTTAGTTGGAAATACCGTAATCTTGATCTTTGCGCTATCGATCTTGTTGGTGTATCTGGTGCTCGCAGCTCAATATGAAACCTGGATTGCTCCACTAGCTGTTTTAACAGCAGTCCCGCTCTCATTATCGGGAACAGTATTGGCTTTATTGCTTACAGGCCTATCAAATAATATTTATGTGCAAATCGGTTTAGTTTTAATGATTGCGCTTTCTTGTAAGAACTCAATTTTGATTGTTGAGGTTGCCATCGAGTGCAGACATAAAGGTATGAGTTTCGTGGATGCCGCGCTAGAGGCTTCAAGAGAGCGATTTAGACCAATTGTCATGACATCCATTGCATTTATTTTGGGTGTCATGCCATTGCTGCTATCTACTGGAGCGGGTGCAGCAGCGCGCATCTCTTTAGGTATTACGGTATTTAGCGGAATGATTGCCTCTACCTGCCTGGCGGTGGCATTGGTCCCAATCTTCTACGTAGAAATCGAAACGTTCTTTGAGAAACGTGCGAATAAGAAGTCTTCAAAGACTCTTTAGTCTCTAAGCCAAGCCACCATGTCGTAATAGGGCATCGATGCTTGGCTCACGCCCTCTGAACGCCTTAAACGACTCGGCGGCGGGGCGGCTTCCACCCACCTCCAGAATTTCGGTCCGATAGCGTTTACCCGTTTCTGCATCAAGTACGCTACCGGTGAGCTTTGCAGATTCCTCAAAGGCGGCATACACATCGGCAGAAAGTACTTCTGCCCATTTATAGCTGTAATAACCTGCAGCGTAGCCACCTGCAAAAATATGACTAAAGGTGTTGATCCAGCGGGAGAGGGTGGGTTGAGGAATCACATTGAATTGATCCGCAATACTCCTAGATAGATCGAGAACGGCTTGACCTTGTGCGTTCTTGGGGTCAAAGCTGGCATGCAGACGCCAATCTGTTAATGACATCACAACCTGACGCAGTGTCATATAGCCATTTTGGAAATTCTTCGCAGCGAGCATTTTGTTAAATAATTCCTTGGGGAGTGGCTTGCCCGTTTCAGCATGGGCGGTCATCTTTTCCAAGACTTCCCATTCCCAGCAGAAGTTTTCCATAAATTGGCTTGGCAATTCCACGGCATCCCATTCCACACCATTAATTCCGGAGACGCCTAGAGCGCTTACCTGCGTTAATAGATGATGTAAGCCATGACCGCTTTCATGGAAGAGGGTGATCACGTCATCATGAGTGATTGTTGGTTGTCGCAGCACACCATCTACTTTTACTGGTGGCGCGAAGTTACACACTAAATAGGCGACCGGCACTTGAATTTCACCATTGGGCAGCTCTCGACGGCCTCGTGCATCATCCATCCACGCACCACCGCGCTTGCCAGGTCGAGCATAGGGGTCTAAGTAAAAGTAAGCCACGATCTGGTTCTCAGTATTTTTCACTGAGAAGGATTGAACATCTGTATGCCAGGTTGGTAGATCTGCAGCCTCAATCTTCACGTCAAACAATGTTTGAATGACTCCGAATAAGCCATCCAAAACTTTGGGTAATGGAAAATATTGCTTCAGAGCATTCTCAGAAAAAGAGTAGCGCTCTTGTTTTAATCTCTCAGATGCAAAAGCAATATCCCATGGTTCCAATCCATCGGGTATAGAGAGTTCAGATTTGGCAAATTCAGCAAGCTCTTGCCAGTCTTTAAGCGCAAAGGGTTTTGCCTTTTGTGCAAAGTTGGTTAAGAAGGTATCGACTTCCTCTACGGTACTTGCCATTTTCGGAGCGAGACTCAAGGCTGCATAATTTTTAAAGCCCAGCATGACCGCTTCTTCATCGCGCAGTTTTAGCTGTTCGAGCATGTTCTGCGTATTATCCCAATCCACTTTTCCTTGAGCGTATTGAGGGGCTAGTTCAGAAGCTCGGGTCACATAGGCTTCATACATGAGGCGACGCAGTGACCGATTCTCGGAGTACTGCATCACCGGGTAATAGGAGGGGAAATGCAATGAAAATGCCCAGCCTTGAAGCTTCTTTTGTTGCGCGAGATCAGCGGCTGCGGCGATAGCATCTTCTGGCAAGCCCGTTAAATCAGACTTATCGGTAATGTGATGCACAAAGTGATCTGTCGCATCTAAAACATGATCGGAGAATGCCTTGCCTAGCAGCGCTTGTTGATCTTGAATCTCTGCGAAGCGTGGCTTTTGTGAATCGGAGAGCTCTGCACCGCCCAGACGAAAATCTCTTAATGAGTTTTCAATTACTTTTTTCTGAGCTATGGATAGGTTTTCATAAGCAGCACTTTGACTAAGTTCCTTAAATTTTTGATACAGCGCTAGATTTTGACCTAGGCTGGAAAAAAATGCGGTTACCTTAGGTATCATCTCGCCGTAGGCTGCTCTAAGTTCTGGGGTATCTGCCACACTATTCAAATGAGAAATGACCCCCCATGATCTGCTGAGTGATTCAGTTGCGTCCTCAAGTGGTTCAAGCAAGTCATCCCAGCTTGCTGGAGTGCTTGGATCGACTGCATGAGCTACGGCTTTTTCTGCTTGCGCCAGCAGGAAATCAATTGCAGGCTGAATGTCTGAAGGTTTTACCTCGGAGTAGACGCAAATGCCTCTTCCGAATGAAATGAGAGGATTCTTTTGGAGTTCAGCAGAAGGCTTTAGAGGTGTCGATGTAGTCATCCCTATAGCTTAATGGACGATGCCAACTTTTGCTATTTAGACATCAATAGCCGCCAAGATAAAAGGGCTAGTTAGACGGCTTTGCCGCTTTTTCTGCTGCTTCTAGAGTGTTCATGAGCAGCATCGTGATGGTCATTGGACCTACACCGCCTGGCACAGGGGTAATCCAGCCAGCGACATATTGAGCGGCATCAAAATCCACGTCACCACAAAGCTTGCCGTCAGGCATGCGATTAATGCCGACATCAATTACAACAGCGCCATTCTTCACCATATCACCAGTAATCATTTTGGGTTTGCCAGTAGCAACCACCAAAATATCCGCATCTTTAGTGTGGTGCGCTAAGTCGCGAGTCTTACTGTTGCAAATGGTGACTGTTGCGCCTGCTTGCAACAAGAGCATTGCCATTGGTTTACCAACGATATTGGATGCGCCTACGATCACTGCGCGCGCACCACGAATAGGGTATTCAATACTTTCTAAGATCTTCATACAGCCATATGGCGTGCATGGCTTGAATTCGGGCTGGCCAACCATTAAGGCGCCGGCATTGGCTACGTGAAATCCATCCACATCTTTTTCTGGGGCAATGGCCTCCAGTACACGTTCAGCCGCAATATGCTCCGGAAGGGGCAGTTGAACCAAAATTCCATGAATGGCAGGGTCAGCATTCAGTGTGGCAATGCGAGCAAGTAATTCTTCTTCGCCTAACTCTGCTGAGTAGCGCTCGAGTACGGAATGAAAACCAACATCCTCGCAAGCTTTTACTTTATTTCTGACATAAACCTGACTAGCGGGATTTTCACCAACAACAATCACAGCTAAACCAGGTCTAACGCCTTTAGCGGTGACAATGGCTCCACGCGCTGCAATCTCAGTGCGTAATTTTTTAGATAGGGCGACGCCGTCGAGTAACTGTGCAGGCATAGAGGAAGTTAATTAGGTTGTGGATCTGAGAGTGCTAGGCGGAGTAAGTCTGCAACGGTATTCACGTTGAGTTTTTCCATAATATTGGCGCGGTGCGCCTCTACAGTTTTAATGGAGATACCAAGATCATCTGCAATCTGCTTATTCAAACGACCTGCCACAATGCGCTCGAGCACTTGGCGCTCACGGCCAGTCAGTTTGCTCAAGAGGCTTTGGGTAATCTTGCGTTGGCTGGCTTGTGAGTAATCAATGCGTGCTTTAGCAAGCATGCGATCCACTAAACCACAGAGATCATTTTCTTTAAAAGGCTTTTCAATGAAATCAACTGCACCGCGCTTCATGGTGGAGACTGCCATTGAGACATCGCCGTGACCGGTGATGAAAGCAACAGGCATTGGCAGATTTTCACTAATTAAACGCTCTTGCAATTCAAGACCAGACATCCCTGACATACGGACATCTAAGATAGCGCAAGAGATAGTGGATTTATCTGTGCTTTGTAGTGACTGTAAGAATCGTTCTGCGCTTGCGTGGCAGCGAACAACATAACCATTGCTTTCTAGCAACCAGGTAAGGGAGTCGCGGACTGCTTCATCGTCATCTACAACATAAACCACTTCGGCTTGATTTGGTTTGGTAGTGGCACTCATGTTCATATTAGCTCTCGCAGATAAATCTAAAATGCATTAATTAACTTTTTCCCTCAGAGCCCGGGGCTTCAAGGGGTAATAGTATTGTAAAGGTGCAGCCCGATAGTTTTGTATGTTCTGTATCCATGTGATTTTTTGCCCAAAGACGACCCTGATGGGACTCAATAACGGATCGGCAAATATTCAAACCCATGCCCATGCCATCGTTTTTGGTGCTAAAAAAGGGCTCAAACATGCGTTCAATGACGGTTTCAGCGATTCCAGCGCCTGCATCGGTCACCTGAATGCGTAGCATGGCGGGGAAGGTGCTGGTATCCAGATCTGCTGCAATCCGAACTGGAGGGGCTGACCAGCGCGAGGAAAGGGGGTAAACCTCTCTCAAGCTATCAAGGGAGTTCTTAAGAAGGTTGACCAATACCTGCAGAATTAAGACTGGATCAACATCGACCGTTGGGAGATTTTCGGCAATTTCAGTAGCGATGCTTAGTCGATGGCGATGTGCTTCGATCTCTACGAGGCCAACAGCGTCATTAATAATTTCACTGATATCGCAGGATTTGCGTTGAGGTTCACTGCGTTTTACAAAGCCTTTGATACGTTGAATGATGGTGCCAGCTCTGTGCGCTTGGTCGGAGGCTTTTTCCAATGCAGGAAGAATATCCTTTTGCATGGCGGGATCCAAGTGGCCTTGCAAGCGTTTCGCTACACCCATGCAGTAGTTAGAGATGGCTGCAAGCGGTTGATTCAATTCGTGGGCTAATGAAGAGGCCATTTCACCCATCGTGGTTAGGCGGCTGGTAAATTGCATGCGCTCTTCTTGTTGGCGTGCTAAATCATCTGCTTCAATACGAATCGTAATATCAGTAGCAATTAGTAATTGCGCTAAATGCCCATCAACCCAGGGTACGAAACGCCTGCGAACCTCATACCACTTTGAGCTTCCTTTTGATTCATCTAGTAATTGAATTTCTTCCGACTCAGTTTCTTGATACAGGGAAGAGGGTGGCGCACCTTCAGCAAGAGCCTGCAAGATATTTTGTTTGATATCACTGCCAGCTAGATCAAAATGACCTTTTGCGGTGTCGCCAAATCGTTCGCGATAAAAGCGGTTTGCAAAGAGTAATTCACCGGTCTCATTGGAGACTACCGATACCGCAGCATCTAGACCTTCTAAAACGGTAATGAATCGCTCTTGGGACGCTGCCAATTCCTCTCGAATTTTCTTTGGTTCAGAAATATCAATTAATGAGGTTACCCAACCTGTTTGCTTACCTTTTTCATTAATCAATGGTGAGATGAAGGTGCGAGTTTGAATGATCGAGCCGTTGCGGTGGAGAATTGAACCCTCGATGCCAAGCTTCTTATCTGGACTCAGCGCCAGCTTGAGTGCTTGATTCATTTTCTCAGTCAGCTCGGTCTTTTGCCCTTCAGGCCAGAAGGCAAAGGGCGGACTGAGCCCTATCAGCTCATCAGCTGACCAGCCGGTCATCTCGCAAAAGGCGGGATTGACGTAGGTGATCATCTTATTCATATCGTGCGCCCGAATTCCAACAGGAGTGGAGTTTTCCATTGCGCTCCGGAAGTTGGTTTCTGCGCGAAGATTCGCTTCAGCCTCTTGCCGAACCTGCATCTGTTTTAGAACTGACCACAGACTCCAGATAACGAATGCACTTAAACCTAGCACTACACCGATCAACATTCTGAATGTCAGATTCGTAGCCGGCGGATAGGTATCAATACGCAAACTCAGATTTGGACTGAGTACGCCTATATCTAAACTAGTTTGATTGCTAAATGCGCGCTTGGGTGTATTTTTGTCAGATGAAATTGCTAAGACCTTGTCGTCATCTGTAATTAGGGTGAATCGATACTGGCTTTTGAGTTCCCCCGGGATCATTTCAAGCAAACCCTGGGTTGTATATAAAACAGCAACCATGCCTTTGATTTCATTGCCAGAAATTTGAGGTACCGTTTGCCAAAAAACATTCCGAATTTCTTTTGAGATTAACTCATCACTTGGTACTTCAAGCGCAATGAACTGACTAAATGCTGGCCTATTGGTGGCCGCACTAAGTTCTAATGTTTTTTTCAGCGCCTGGTTAAGGACACCAGCATTATTGGCTTTATTGAACCAATCTGTTTTCAGGTTATCGGGTGGAATTTTCCACTGACGCTCATAGGCTTCATTAATCCAGACAATTTGTGCAATCTCATGATTGCTTTGCAAGAGATTTTCAGCCTGAATAATGACGTTATCTTTTGATTTAGCAGTCTCTCCACCGCTAAGGTAGTCTCGCCCCATCGATTGAAGCACGTCAGTATTGTTAGCAAATCGCAATTGAATGCGTTGCTTTGCAAAAGAAAGCTCTCTAAATAGTGCTGCCTCTTGCTGACTTTTTTCCTGAAGTTGCAGGGTGCCCATAATGACACCCATCACCACGGTAAATAGAACAATTGCTATTAATGGCGTGTAGACAAGCTTAAAACCCCGTATTCGTCGGAGCCACTTCACAGGCTTAAGTTGCCAGATTGAAAATGCGATTTTTTTCATGTAATCCGCTTATTTTGCCTTACAGATCCCTTTTTATTTACCTTTTTCCCTTTAGCTAGCAGCCTATTTGCGATGCAACAAAATACCACATAGTGAGAAATATTATCATTATGTGGAAAATTGCTTGTTTACACCCATAGACCTTCCTAGAATATTGCCTATAGAGTGAATAAATAAGACCGATGTGACTAATGGAGGCAGTTTATGGCAGCAGTTCCAGATCAAATTTTGGGTAGCGCAGGAAAACAAGATGCGGATCCAGGTGAAACCCAAGAGTGGTTACAGGCCTTAGATGGCGTTATTCGGAATGAGGGTCCTGAGCGTGCTGCATATCTTATTGACCAGCAGATTTCTCATGCGCGTGTGAATGGAGTTAACCAACCATTCCATGCGGAAACTCCTTACATCAACACGATTCCAGTAGAGCAGCAAGCGCGCCTTCCTGGTGATCAAAACGTTGAGCATCGGATTCGATCCTATACACGTTGGAACGCAATGGCTATGGTTCTGCGAGCTAACAAAGATACCAACGTAGGCGGACATATTTCTTCCTTCCAGTCTGCAGCTACTTTGTATGACGTTGGCTTTAACCATTTCTGGCATGCGCCATCCCCTGAGCATGGTGGCGACCTGATTTTTGTTCAGGGACATTCAGCTCCAGGTGTTTATGCTCGTGCCTATATGCTCGGTCGTTTGTCGGATGAGCAGTTAAATAATTTCCGTCAAGAAGTTGGCGGCAGGGGTATCTCTAGCTATCCTCATCCTTGGTTGATGCCGGACTTCTGGCAATTCCCAACGGTGTCTATGGGCCTTGGTCCAATCATGGCTATTTATCAAGCGCGCTTTATGCGCTACATGCAGGACCGCGGATTTATTAAAGCAGAGGGTCGCAAAGTTTGGGCCTTCCTCGGTGACGGTGAGACTGATGAGCCGGAATCACTCGGCGCTATCGGTATGGCTGGCCGTGAAAAGTTAGACAACCTCATTTTTGTTGTGAACTGTAACTTGCAGCGCCTTGACGGTCCTGTGCGCGGTAATGGCAAGATCATTCAGGAACTCGAAGGTGAGTTCCGCGGTGCCGGTTGGAATGTAATTAAAGTTGTTTGGGGTGGACATTGGGACGCCTTGTTCGCGCGAGATAAAAAAGGCATCTTGATGCAGCGTCTTGGTGAAATCGTAGATGGTGAATACCAAACTATGAAGGCCAAGAATGGTGCTTATGTTCGTGAAACCGTCTTCAATACTCCCGAGTTAAAGTCTTTAGTGAGCGACTGGAGTGATGAGGAAATCTGGCAACTTAATCGCGGTGGTCATGACCCTCATAAAGTATTTGCTGCTTTCCACTCGGCTGTGAATCACGAGAATCAACCTACAGTTATATTGGCTCACACCATTAAAGGTTACGGTATGGGTGGTTCTGGTGAGGCGATGAATATTGCTCACCAAGCTAAGAAGATGAATGCGGACGACGTACGTCGCTTCCGTGATCGTTTTGAAATTCCGGTTAAAGATGAGCAACTCGATGAAATGCCTTTAGTCAAGTTTGCCGAAGGTAGTGCAGAGCTCGAGTACATGAAAGCTCGTCGCCAAGAGTTGGGTGGCTACTTGCCGCAGCGCCGTATGAAAGCAGAGAGCTTGCCAGTTCCTGCTCTCGATGTATTTGCACCATTGTTAGAGGCAACTTCAGAGGGTCGTGAGATCTCCACCACGATGGCTTTTGTTCGCATACTTAATACGATTGTGCGCGACAAGGTTTTGGGTAAGCGTGTAGTTCCGATTGTTCCGGATGAGTCTCGTACCTTTGGTATGGAGGGCATGTTCCGTCAGCTCGGAATTTGGAATCAATTGGGTCAGCTTTATACCCCAGAAGATCATGATCAACTGATGTTCTATAAAGAGGACAAGACTGGTCAGATTTTGCAAGAAGGTATTAATGAAGCAGGTGGTATGTGCGACTGGATCGCTGCCGCAACTTCATACTCAACTCATGGCGTGCCGATGTTGCCTTTCTACATCTTCTACTCCATGTTTGGTTTCCAACGCATTGGCGATCTCTGCTGGGCTGCAGGTGATATGCGCAGTCGCGGTTTCTTATTGGGCGGTACTGCCGGAAGAACCACTCTGAACGGCGAAGGTCTTCAACACGAGGATGGGCACAGTCAGGTATGGAGTGCTGCTATTCCAAACTGCATTAGCTATGATCCTTCATTCTCATTTGAAGTAGCCGTAGTGATTCAGGATGGTATGCGTCGCATGTTGGCTGAGCAAGAGGATGTGTATTACTACATCACTTTGATGAATGAGAACTACGCTCATCCAGCAATGCCAAAGGGTGCAGAGCAAGACATTATTAAGGGTATGTACAAACTCAAATCCGTTGGTGATGCCAATGCGAAATTGCGCGTACAGCTCTTAGGTTCTGGAACGATTTTCCGCGAGGTCATTGAAGCCGCTGAAATCCTACATAAAGATTGGGGTGTTTCTTCTGATCTGTGGGGTTGCCCAAGCTTTACAGAGTTGGGTCGAGATTGGAATGCAGTTCACCGCAATAATCTTCTCAATCCAACGGCTGCACCTGCTTTATCGCATGTGGAGAAGTGTCTCAAAGATACTGCCGGTCCAATTGTTGCTGCAACTGACTATGTGCGACTATTTGCAGAGCAAATTCGTCCAGCAATTCAGCATATGGGTCGTCGTTTCGAAGTGTTGGGCACCGATGGATTCGGTCGTTCCGATACACGCGAAAAATTACGTGATTTCTTTGAGGTCGATCGTCGCTGGGTTGTCCTAACTGCCTTGCGTTCTTTGGTGGATGCCGGTCAGCTAGATCGCCAAAAGCTAGCAGAAGCGATTAAGAAATATGAAATCGATATCACTAAACCAAACCCAATGACGGTTTGATAAGAGACAGAGACTATGAGCCAACTAATTGATATTAAAGTCCCGGACATTGGGGATTACACAGATGTGCCTGTCATCGAGGTATTGGTAAAAGCCGGTGATCGTGTTGAAAAAGAGCAGTCTATTGTTGTTCTTGAGTCCGACAAAGCAACGATGGATGTTCCCTCGTCACACTCCGGCGTAGTGAAAGAGGTCAAGGTTAAGGTGGGCGACTCGATTTCAGAGGGCGCCATCGTTTTAGTACTTGAAGAGAGTGGTTCCGTCGCTCCTGTTGCAGCACCAGCTGCTGCTCCCGCGGTAGCAAAAGCTGAACCTACCGCAGCCCCGGTCCCAAAAGTTGAGCCGCCAATTGTGCGTGCACCAGCGCCGCCTCCCATTAGCAATACTCCGGTTGAAGTAGACCCAACTGCAAGTCATGCAAGTCCTTCTGTCCGTAAATTTGCCCGTGAACTTGGCGTTGCCGTTCATCAAGTCAAAGGCTCTGGACTAAAAGGCCGAATTACTCAGGAAGACGTGCAGGCTTTTGTAAAAGCTGCAATGAGTGCTGGGGCTAGCAGTGCATCAAATTCATCTGGCGGAAGCTTGGGTGGATTGAATCTCATTCCTTGGCCTAAAGTAGATTTCTCTAAATTTGGAGAGACAGAGCGTCAGCCACTCAATCGCATTAAGAAGTTGACTGCAGCAAATCTAGGTCGCAATTGGGTCATGATTCCTGCTGTGACTTATCACGAAGATGCGGACATTACTGATCTCGAGGCATTCAGAGTTCTCACGAATAAAGAGAATGAAAAGCAGGGCCTCAAAATCACTATGTTGGCTTTCTTAATGAAGGCTGCTGTGGCTGCCCTTAAGAAGTTCCCTGAGTTCAATAGCTCCATTGACGGTGATGACTTGGTATTGAAGAAGTATTTCAATATCGCATTTGCCGCAGATACGCCAAATGGTTTAGTGGTGCCAGTGATTCGTGATGCAGATAAAAAAGGTATCTTTGAGCTTGCTCGCGAAACTTCGGAATTAGCTGCACTTGCACGAGATGGCAAATTAAAGCCAGATCAAATGCAAGGCGCTAGTTTCACAATTTCCTCTTTGGGTGGCATTGGCGGCACATATTTCTCACCAATCGTAAATGCGCCTGAGGTAGCCATCTTGGGTGTAAGCAAGGCCGCTATGAAGCCTGTTTGGGATGGCAAGCAATTTGTCCCGCGCTTAATTTGCCCATTGTCATTGAGTGCTGATCATCGTGTAATTGATGGTGCTTTGGCAACACGTTTCAATGTCTATATCGCCCAGCTGATGTCCGACTTCCGTCGCGCAGCGCTATAAGGAAAAGATATGGCTAAGCAAATTATTCTCGTACCAGATATTGGTGATTATTCAGATGTACCGGTTATTGAAGTGCTCATCAAAGTAGGCGATGTCATTGAAAAAGAACAGCCCTTACTCGTTCTAGAGTCTGACAAAGCAACAATGGAAGTTCCCGCTGATGTAGCTGGAACCATTCTGAGTATTTCCGTCAAGGCTGGCGATAAGGTTGGCAAGGGAAGTGTGGTTGCTGAAGTTGAAGTTGGGTCTGCAGCTGCACCTCAGGCTGCTACACCTGCAGCAAGTCCATCTCCTGCACCCGCACCAGCGGCTGCTCCTGTGATGAGCGCTCCTATCGCTGGACAATATAGCGGTAAGGTTGATCACGAGTGCGAAGTGCTGGTCTTAGGCGCTGGCCCGGGCGGTTATAGCGCAGCATTCCGAAGTGCGGATTTGGGTATGAGTACTATTTTGATAGAGCGTTACTCCACTTTGGGCGGCGTGTGCTTAAACGTGGGTTGCATCCCATCAAAAGCCTTGCTTCATACGACCTCAGTGATGGATGAAGTTAAAACAATGTCTAAACATGGCATTAGTTATGGCGCTCCAAAAATTGAAATAGATCAACTGCGTGGTTACAAAGATTCTGTTATTGCCAAGTTGACGGGCGGATTAGCTGGCATGGCCAAAGCACGCAAGGTGACCGTTGTTCGTGGCCTTGGTCGTTTCTTGGACGCGAATCACGTTGAGGTTGAGTTGACCAAGGGTGATGGCCAAGATTTAGCTGGTCAAAAAGAAGTCGTGCGTTTTCAGAAGGCAATCATTGCAGCTGGAAGTCAGCCAGTAAAACTTCCGTTCTTGCCAGAGGATCCGCGCATTGTTGACAGTACAGGCGCTTTATTGCTCAAGAGCATTCCAAAGCGTATGCTAGTCATTGGCGGCGGCATTATTGGTTTGGAGATGGCTACTGTCTACAGCACCTTAGGTTCACGTATTGATATTGCTGAAATGATGGATGGGCTGATGGCGGGTGCAGACCGGGATTTAGAAAAGGTTTGGGAGAAATTTAATGCCGGCCGTTTTGAAAAGATCATGCTCAAGACTCGCGCATCAAAAGCTGAAGTTAAGGCCGATGGTATTCAGGTGAGTTTTGAAGGTGAGAGTGCTCCATCAGAGCCGCAGACTTACGACTTAGTATTGGTTGCAGTAGGGCGCACACCTAATGGTAAGAAGATTGATGCATCTGCTGCAGGTGTGATTGTGGATGAGCGCGGCTTTATCCCAGTCGATAATCAAATGCGCACTAATGTAAACAACATCTTTGCAATTGGCGACATCGTTGGTCAACCTATGCTTGCCCACAAGGCAGTGCACGAGGGTCACGTTGCAGCTGAAGTTGCGGCTGGTGAAAAATCCTACTTCGATGCTAAGCAGATTCCGTCTGTAGCGTATACCGATCCTGAAGTAGCTTGGGCCGGCTTGACCGAAGAGCAATGTAAGGCAAAAGGTATTGCTTATGAGAAGGGTCTATTCCCTTGGGCTGCAAGCGGCAGGGCGATTGCTAACGGACGTGATGAAGGTTTCACGAAGCTTATTTTTGATGCCACAACGAAGCGCATTATCGGTGGTGGAATTGTAGGCACTCATGCTGGCGATTTAATTGGTGAAGTGTGCCTTGCAATTGAGATGGGTGCTGATGCAGTTGATATTGGTAAAACAATTCATCCGCATCCAACCTTAGGCGAGTCAGTTGGCTTGGCTGCTGAGGCTGCTCATGGCCACTGTACTGATTTACCGCCAGTCAAAAAGAAGGCGCATTAAACAACGTTTCTTTACTATTGGTTTGATAAAAAAAGCCCCGAGAGATCGGGGCTTTTTTATTGCTGCTGTAGCAACAATGTAAGGATTACTTTTTCTTGCTAGTTTTAGTCGCAGGCTTACTGCTTTTTTTGACGATCTTTTCAGTTGTGCTAGTGGCATTGCTCAAGTTTGTTTGAGCAATTTCAACCGCATGCTTTACTGCTTTTTGGCTTGTTTCAAAAACGTTATTGGCGGAAGCGATAGCTTGTTTAATGACATGCACGGCAGATTCAGATCCTGCCGGTGCATTCTTCGTCCAACCCTCTACCAAGGCATTCATTTTTGTCTGACCGGCTTCAAGTTCTTTTTCGGCAGACTTTGTAAAACTAGCCTGTGTTTCATGGGCTAATTCATATAGATGGCGACTATAGGCCATGATTTTATCTGCCATCGGCTGCACAGCTTCTGCTTGATGAGCGAGGAGTTGTTGAATATCTTTTACTTCCAAGGCTTTCTTTGCGCTGCTCATGCTATCACCCAGGCTTTGCTTGGCAATATGCATATTCAGTTCTACCAATTTCTCAATACTTTGTAACGCTTGATTCGTGAGTCCGCTCAAAGTCTCTAAATTTGCTTTTTGCGCTGCTGCTATCTGTTCTGGCGTTAAGTTCATTTCAATCCCTTTTTTGTGGACTCAATCTCTTTGCTCACTATGAGCTATATCTGGACTCTGTCAATCTGATTACGCACCATTTTACAGCAATAATGGTGCGGTGCAACATAGTAAGACGGATACTTAGAAACAGGAAGGGACAGCACAAAAAAGCCTAAAATCAGTAGTTGATTAAAAAATCCCACATTTTCAATAAGTTATCCATGAAATTGAAGCTAGACAGCCTAATTGCACCGCTATTCGTAGTGATCTGGAGTACAGGCTTTGTGATTGCACGTTTAGCTATGCCTTATGTAGAGCCAGCTACCTTCTTATTTTGGCGTTTTGCAGGCGTTTTGATGGCTATGGCTTGCCTTAGTCTCGTGTGGAGAATCAGTTGGCCAAGCTGGTCTCAAATGAAACACATTGCGGTTGCTGGGATGTTGCTACAGTTTGGATACCTACTGGGCGTTTGGTTTGCCGTTCGTTTAGGAATGACGGCTGGTCTAGTGGCGATCATCGTGGGCTTGCAACCAATTTTGACGGCTTGGTTTGCGGCATGGGTTTCTGAAAGAGTGACTGGTCGGCAGTGGATTGGCTTAGGTTTTGGCTTTGCCGGTGTGGCTTTAGTGGTGGCTGAAAAAATTGGTTTCGCCCACATCCCATTATTTAGTTATGTCCTCGCTTTTGCCGCTTTGCTTTCCATTACGTTTGGCACCCTGTATCAGAAAAAATTCTGCCCAGTTTTTGATCTTCGTGCCGGCTCATCAATTCAGTTTGGAGTATCGGCTGTCCTCTGCTTTATTTGCATGTATTACTTTGAATCTGGAATCATGGTTTGGAATGCTTCCGTTATTGGTGCATTGCTTTGGGCGATTTTTCCCTTATCCATCGGATCTATTAGCTTGCTCTTCATCATGATTCGTAAGGGGGCAGCAACTAAGGTAACGAGCCTCTTGTATTTGACGCCGCCAACTACAGCAGTAATGGCGTGGTTCCTATTTGATGAGCCGTTCACTTTAATGATGGCAGGTGGCTTATTGCTAACTATGACTGGCGTAGTCTTGGTGAATCGCGGACAAACTGTTGCTGTTGCAACGATTGCGGAGTAAGGCTGCACTGTAAGCAGGTATTTTTACTGCATATGTAGGCAATAATTGCTGCATAGAAGCAAAAGTTATTTATCATTCGGTATGTTAAAAGTTTTGGAAGGTATTTGGGGATGCATTTGAATCGATTTAGGCTCATCGCTCTAGCTGTATTAATCTCATTTGGCGTAGCCGCTTCTTTTCAGGTAAGTGCAGCCAATAAAGAATCTCAACCAGCCAAGACATCTAAATCATCAGCGAAGACAGCTACCAAAGTAGAGGTAAAGAAGGTTGCTAAATCTTCCAAGAAATCCAAAGCCGTTCGAACTACGGTTACACGATCTAGTGACCCCGTTGTAGAAGCTAGGCCTTCGTTTGCAACAGCATTAGGTTTGCGCGGTCAGCATGATGACCTCAGCCTGAAGTCCAGTGTGGCAATGGTGGTTAATCAAGATACTAAAGATGTGTATTTTGAAAAGAACCCTTCTGTAAGTCTTCCGATCGCCTCGATCACCAAGTTAATGACCGCAATGGTCGTTCTCGACTCTAAATTGCCACTTGATGAA
>CANGNV010000025.1 GCA_947455485.1 Burkholderiaceae bacterium
AGTTGCTGCTAATCGTGGCACGATTTTATTTGTTGGTACTAAGCGTCAATCACGCGAGATCATTGCTGAAGAAGCTGCTCGTGCTGGTATGCCTTACATCGACAGCCGTTGGTTGGGCGGTACGCTCACTAACTTTAAAACTGTTAAAGGTTCCCTCAAGCGTTTGAAGGATATGGCAGTTGCTAAAGAAGCTGGCGATTGGGAAAAGCTTTCTAAGAAAGAAGCTTTAACTAATGATCGCGATCTCGACAAGTTGCAAAAAGCACTTGGCGGTATTCAAGATTTGAACGGTGTTCCTGATGCGATTTTCGTGGTGGACGTTGGCTATCACAAGATTGCTATTACTGAAGCTAACAAGCTTGGTATTCCTGTTATCGCTGTAGTGGATACCAACCACTCACCAGAGGGTGTTGATTACATCATCCCTGGTAACGATGACTCCAGCAAAGCTGTTCTTCTCTACGCTCGTGGCATTGCTGACGCAATCCTCGAAGGTAAATCAAACTCTGTTCAAGAAATCTTGACTGCCGTTAAAGAAGGCGAAGAAGAGTTTGTAGAAGAAGGGAAAGCTGAATAATGGCCGCTATTACCGCTGCAATGGTTGGCGAGTTACGCGCCAAGACTGATGCTCCGATGATGGAGTGCAAAAAAGCATTGACTGAAGCTGATGGCGATATGGCTCGTGCAGAAGAAATTCTGCGCGTAAAGCTCGGTAGCAAAGCTGGTAAAGCTGCATCTCGCGTTACTGCTGAAGGTATTGTTGCTTCAGCGATCAATGGCACTACAGGTACTTTGCTTGAAGTGAACTGCGAGACTGACTTTGTTTCAAAGAACGATGACTTCTTAGCATTTACACAAGCCTGCGCAAATCTGATTTCTGAAAAGAATCCAGCTGACGTTGCTGCCCTACTTGCATTGCCAATGAACGGTCAAACTGTTGATGAAGTTCGTAGCGCGCTGATCGGTAAGATCGGCGAGAACATCATGCCACGTCGCTTCAAGCGTTTCGCTGGTAGCAACAAGTTGGTTTCTTACCTCCACGGTACTCGTATTGGCGTTATGGTTGAGTTCGAAGGTGATGAGACTGCAGCTAAAGACGTAGCAATGCACATTGCTGCAATGAAGCCAGTGGCTTTGTCGATGGCTGATGTTCCTGCTGAAGCAATTGCTGTTGAGCGTAGTGTTGCTGTTCAAAAAGCTGCTGAATCTGGCAAACCACCAGAAATCGTTGAGAAGATGGTTGAAGGTTCTATTCAGAAGTACCTCAAAGAGGTTTCTTTGTTGAACCAAACTTTCGTTAAAAACGACAAGCAATCTGTTGAACAAATGCTCAAAGCTGCAAATACAACAATCAAGGGTTTCACCATGTTTGTTGTAGGTGAGGGTATTGAGAAGCGTCAAGACGACTTTGCGGCTGAAGTTGCTGCTCAGGTTGCTGCTGCCAAAGGCGCTTAATTAGCTCTAAAACTGCTGGGCTTGCCCAGTAAGGCTGTAATACCCAAAAGGGCATGGAAATCTCGGTTTCTGTGCCCTTTTGTTTGATCTGTGCCAAGCCCTTTATAATTTGGGCAAGATATTAAAAAGTACTTAAAGATCAATAAGCTAAGCATGTAAATTGCTTAGCAAATTACGGAAAATAAAACGATGCCAGCCTACAAACGTGTTCTCTTAAAACTCTCTGGTGAAGCCCTTATGGGGGATGATGCTTTTGGCATCAATCCAATCACCATTGATTCCATGGTGAAAGAAATTGCCGATGTAGTAAATAGCGGTGTTCAATTAGCCATCGTGATCGGCGGCGGAAATATTTTCCGCGGCGTAGCAGGCGGGGCGGCCGGGATGGATCGTGCAACAGCTGACTACATGGGGATGTTGGCTACCATGATGAATTCACTGGCGCTACAAGATGCGTTGCGTCAAAAAGGTGTGGAGGCTCGTGTTCAGTCCGCCTTAAGGATGGATCAAGTGGTTGAGCCTTACATTCGCCCTCGTGCGATTCGCGCGTTGAGCGAAGGCAAGGTAGTGATCTTTGCCGCGGGTACTGGTAACCCATTCTTTACTACTGATACCGCTGCTGCCTTGCGCGGCGCTGAGATGGCAGCAGAGATCGTTCTGAAGGCCACTAAGGTCGATGGCATTTACAGTGCTGATCCAATGAAAGATCCAACAGCTACTCTTTACAAAACAATTACTTTTGATGAAGCAATCATCAAAAACTTACAAGTGATGGACGCAACTGCTTTTGCATTGTGTCGTGATCGCAAATTACCAATCAAAGTGTTTTCGATTCTCAAACCAGGCGCATTGATGCGTGTAGTTCAGGGTGAATCTGAAGGTACTTTAGTACACGTTTAATAGGAGGCTTGATGTCCGCAGCAGAAATTAAAACCACTACCGATCAAAAGATGCAGAAGTCTCTCGAGGCTTTGAAAACTAATTTGGCGAAGATTCGTTCTGGCCGTGCAAATCCAGGAATTTTGGAGCACATCCAGGTTGATTACTACGGCAACCCAACACCATTAAGCCAAGTGGCTAGCCTAGGTTTGGCTGATGCCAGAACGATTAACGTCCAACCATTTGAAAAGACCATGGTTGGCGCAATTGAGAAGGCGATTCGTGACTCTGACTTGGGGCTTAATCCAGCCTCCCAGGGCACTGTGATTCGCGTACCAATGCCAGCATTGACTGAAGAGCGTCGTCGTGATTTAACTAAGGTTGTTAAAAACGAAGGTGAAGAAACTAAGATTGCTGTACGTAATTTACGTCGCGATGCAAACGAGCACCTCAAGCGCCTTACTAAGGATAAAGAAATTTCCGAGGACGATGAGCGTCGTGCAACGGATGACATCCAGAAGATGACTGATCGCGCAGTGGTTGATGTCGACAAGATCGTCTCTGAAAAAGAAAAAGAGATCATGACGGTTTAATCGTCAGGTCGATTTCTTATCATTCGATTTATGTCACAGCACACTAGCTCTACTTTAGTTGTTCCAGAGGTTAGTGCTATTCCTCGCCATGTTGCCATCATCATGGACGGCAATGGGCGCTGGGCAAGTAAGCGTTTCATGCCGCGAGTAGCGGGGCACTCAGAGGGATTGGGCGCCGTACGTAAGATTGTTCAGGAGTGTCGCCGTCTTGGCGTCGAATACCTCACTGTATTTGCATTCAGCTCAGAAAATTGGCGCCGCCCACCAGAAGAGGTAGGCTTCTTAATGAAGTTATTCCTCAAGTCATTAAAGAGCGAAGTTTCTCGTCTTGCCGAAAACGATATCTCCTTACGCCTTATAGGCGACCTCAGCCGCTTTGATTCTGCGATTCAGGAGATGGTGCAATTCTCTGAAGAAAAAACTGCTGGCTGCAAAGGGCTCACTTTTACGATTGCAGCTAACTACGGTGGCCGTTGGGATATTTTGCAGGCAATGCGCCAATGTTTGGCTGCCAATCCTGGCTTGCTACCGGAGCAAGTATCTGAAGAGTTATTGCAGCCGCATTTATCGATGTCCTATGCGCCAGAGCCGGATTTATTTATTCGCACGGGTGGTGAGCAGCGCGTAAGCAATTTCTTATTGTGGCAACTAGCCTATACCGAGTTGTATTTCACAGACACCCTCTGGCCTGATTTTGATGAGGCCGAGCTGCACAAAGCTTTCGACTGGTTTAGCCAGCGCGAGCGTCGCTTTGGACGCACAAGTGCTCAGTTGGCCTCCGAGCCTTTGAGCGACGCAGTCTAAGTACTTCAGATCCCCATATGCTAAAAACTCGAATCATTACTGCCACTATTTTGATGGCAGTGCTATTGCCAATCTTGTTTCTGTTGCCACCAATCTATTTAGGCGGATTCTTTCTGGTTGCATTAGTTGCTGCCGCTTGGGAATGGAGCCGCATGATTGCCCCAGAGGCTAAGAAGTCTGCATGGCTCTATGCTGCATTTTGCTTGATGATCATTTTATTTTTATTGGGTATGCAGGCGATTGCATGGCAGTTCTCTTTGCTCATGATGGCCGTCTTGTTTTGGTTTTTCTTGGCTCCATTCATTTTGGCAAAGGGCATGAATCTTTCCCTTCAAAAATTTAAACCTTTTTATAGCATTCTGGGCTTAATCATTCTGCCGGCAACTTGGTTTGCGTTGGTCTTTTTGCGCGAGCTGGGTCTCATCTTTTTATTGAGCAGTATGGCTCTAGTTTGGGTTGCTGATATTGGCGCTTACTTCGTTGGCAAGGCTTTTGGTAAACATAAATTAGCTGTGAATATCAGTCCAGGAAAGTCGATTGAGGGGGCATTAGGCGGTCTAGTGCTTTGCTATCTGTATGCATTCTTATGCGTAATGTATTTACCTCTAGGTGATACGCTCTTTGGTGCTTGGGCTATTCGATTTGGTTGGGTGCCCATGTTCGTAATGGTCACCGTATTAGCTGCGTTCAGCGTCTTCGGTGATTTATTTGAGTCTCAGTTGAAGCGCTTAGCTGGTGTTAAAGATAGTAGTAATTTGTTGCCTGGTCATGGTGGTGTACTCGATCGCGTTGACGCACTCATCCCAACAATGCCTATAGCCGCTTTACTAGCCGGGTTAATTTGATGTCTGTTAAGCGGGTTGCTATCTTAGGGTCTACGGGATCGATCGGTGTTAATACCTTAGATGTGATCCGTGCACATCCTGACCGTTTTGAGGTGGTGGCTCTGACTGCCGCAAAACAAATTGATCGTTTAGCTCAGCAATGTATTGAGTTCAAGCCGTCTATTGCAGTGGTGGCTGATGCTGATGGCGCTGCCCAGCTGACGCTCCTCCTGAAAGAAAAAGAGATTGCCACTCAAGTGCTCTATGGACCTCAAGCTTTGGTCAGCGCAGTAACTGAATCTGGATGCGATACCGTGATGGCGGCGATTGTTGGTGCTGCCGGACTAGTTCCAGCTTTGGCTGCAGCGCAAGCGGGTAAGAGGGTGTTACTCGCTAATAAAGAAGCGCTGGTGATGTCAGGCAATTTATTTATGCAGGCTATGAAAGTGGGTGGCGGTGAGTTGCTCCCAATCGATAGCGAGCACAATGCGATTTTTCAATGTTTGCCAGATCGCTTTGCAAAAAATCCATCTGACCATTTAGGTGTTGAAGAGCTTTGGTTAACTGCCTCAGGTGGACCCTTCAGAGATAAACCACTTGCCGATTTAGCGGGCATTACTCCGGAACAAGCTTGCGCTCATCCGAACTGGGTGATGGGGCGAAAGATTTCTGTTGATTCGGCAACGATGATGAATAAAGGTCTTGAGGTGATTGAGGCTTTTTGGTTGTTTGGCTTACCACTAGAAAAGATTAAGGTGCTAATTCATCCGCAGAGCGTAGTGCACTCTATGGTGCGTTACCGGGATGGCTCAGTGCTGGCACAAATGGGTCAGCCTGATATGCGTACACCGATTGCTTATGGCCTGGCTTGGCCTGAACGCATTGATGCTGGTGTCGCCCCCTTGAATCTGACGCAGTTGACGGGTCTGAGTTTTACAGAACCCAATTTCACCCAATTTCCTTGTTTGAGTTTGGCCTTTGCTGCTGCAAAAGCAGGGGGCACTGCTCCAGCTGTACTAAATGCTGCTAATGAAATTGCTGTGGCCGCTTTCTTGGATGAAGGCTTGCCCTACTTAAGTATTCCAAATGTAGTAGAGCACTGCTTAAATGCCCTACCTCCAGTAGCGGCCGATTCGCTTGAAACGATTCTTGAGGCGGATGCTATAGCTCGTCAGGCCGCGAATCAGTTCATTCACGCAATTCAGAAATAGATCGGTAGATTTTGCAGGCTTTAATAACTCTTGGCGCATTCTTAGTCACGCTAGGTGTGCTGGTCAGCTTTCATGAATATGGCCATTTTCTGGCGGCTCGCTTGTGCGGGGTCAAAGTGCTTCGCTTTGCTCTTGGATTTGGCAAGCCGCTGTTTACTTATCACGCCAGCAATGGAACAGAGTGGGTTCTAGCTTCTATTCCTCTGGGCGGCTATGTCAAATTATTGGATGGTCGCGATAGTCAGCAAACCATTCCGGCAGGAGATCGTCCCCAGTCTTTTGATGTAAAGCCACTATGGCAGCGTTCTTTGATTGTGGCTGCAGGACCATTTGCTAATTTTTTATTAGCCGTTATTTTATTTTCAGTGATTTATGTCTCGGGTGTGCCTCAATTGCCGGCTCGACTCCAGGCTCCCCCCGAGCAATCGATTGCTGCAAAACTGGGGATTACGGCAGGTGATCAGGTTGTTGGTTGGCAATCTTTATCGTCCGACTACAGCGGCACCCCAGTTCTTGAAGAGTTTGACCCCGTTCCGAGTTGGAATGCCTTGCGCTGGCTCCTCTTAGATGCAATTACTGCAGAGGAAGGTTTTGCACTGGAGATACAGGATACCTCTGGCACTCGCCTTATTAAATCCTTCCGAAAGGGCGATTTACCCCTAATTTCACCAGAATCCGATCCATTTCAAGCTTTGGGCCTGCTTCCGCAACTTAGCCCACCCTCAGAGTGGAAAGAGCTCAAATTAGGCCCTATGGATGCACTGGGTTTTGCAACCCAGAGGGTCTATTTGATAACCAAGGTCTCCACCAGGCTAATGCTTGGTTTGTTTACCGGTAAAACGACCCTAAAACAGCTTGGCGGGCCCTTGAGTATTGCGGATATGGCAGGGAAGTCTGCTCAGGTTGGTTGGCAGCCATTTGTAGCCTTCTTGGCTCTCATGAGTATCAGTATTGGACTCTTGAATTTAGTGCCCTTACCAATGCTAGATGGGGGTCAGCTCCTGTATGATGCATGGGAGTTGGTTGCTGGTAAGCGAATTTCTTTATCCCTGCAGGAAAAGCTCCAAAAAGTGGGTTTTTTGCTGCTGATATCTCTTTCCTTGCTAGCCTTGTTTAACGATTTGCAACGCTACCTTTCACCTTGAATTTTTTGAACCCCTCTTTTCGCTCCGTAACTCGATTTGTTGCTCAAGTCGCCATCATTCTTGCGGCTGGTTTTTGTGTAAGTGCACAAGCGGCTGACTCCTTCGTTATCAAAGATATTCGCATTGAGGGATTGCAGCGAGTAGAGCCGGGTACCGTATTTAGTTACTTACCAGTTCAGGTTGGAGATACTTTTACTGAAGAGAAGGGTGCTGATGCCATTAAGGCTCTCTATAGCACTGGTTTTTTCCGGGACGTGCAAATTCAAGCGCAAGGTAACGTCTTAATCGTAATCGTTGAAGAGCGCCCCACGATCTCCCGTATTGAGTTTACTGGGATGAAAGAGTTTGACCAGGAAAATATTCGCAAGTCGCTGAAGGCAGTTGGTGTAGCTGAAGCCCGCTTCTATGACAAAGCCCTGATTGACAAGGCCGAACAAGAGTTGAAGCGCGCTTATGTTGGTAAGGGTATGTATGCTGCCGAGGTAGTTGCAACAGTTACTCCGCTTGAGAGAAATCAGGTTGCCGTGTATTTCAATATTGATGAAGGTCCTGTAGCCAAAATTCAGGAAATTAATTTCATCGGCAATGATGTGTTTAGCGAGAGTACTCTTAAAAGCGAGATGCAACTCAAGACTGGTGGTTGGCTATCCTGGTACAGCAAAGACAATCTGTATTCCAAGCAAAAGCTCACAGCTGACTTGGAGAATATACGCTCTTACTATCTCAATCGCGGTTATCTCGAGTTTGTCATTGAATCTACTCAGGTTTCCATTACTCCCGATAAAAAAGGTATTTACCTCACCATCAGTATTCGTGAGGGGAATAAGTTCACGGTTAAAGATGTGCGTTTGGCTGGCGAGTTGTTGGGTAAGGAAGCCGAGCTAATGCAGCTCGTAACCCTCAAGCCAGGTGATACCTTCTCCTCCGCCAAGCTTACTGAGAGCACTAAGGCCATTGCGGAGATTCTAGGTTCTTATGGCTACGCATTTGCCAACATTAACCCACAGCCAGATATTCGCCGTGAATTGAGTGAGGTTGACCTTACTCTAGTGATTGATCCAGGTCGCCGTGTCTACGTTCGCCAAGTGAAAGTGAGTGGCAACGCAAAGACTCGCGATATGGTGATTCGTCGTGAGATGCGCCAGTTTGAGAGCTCTTGGTTCGATAGTGACAAGATTGACTTATCCAAAAAACGTCTAGGTCGCTTGGGTTATTTCACGGAGACTGATGTCTCTACAGAAGATGTTCCTGGATCCCCGGATCAAGTGGATGTAAACGTGAAAGTAACTGAAAAACCAACCGGCGCGGTAACTCTTGGTGCAGGCTTCTCTTCAACAGAAAAATTAATTCTCTCTGCGGGTATTAATCAAGAGAATGCCTTCGGTACGGGTACGGCTGTAGGCTTGAATATGTCGCTTGGTAAAATCAATCAAAGCTTGGCCTTATCAAACTATGATCCTTACTTCACGGAAGACGGTATCAGTCGGTACACTGATTTGTACTACCGTTCATCCAAGCCGCTTTACTATGTGGGCGACCCAGATTATCAAATCAAGTCAGTAGGCTCTAATATTAAGTTTGGCGTTCCATATACTGAGGTAGACCGAGTCTTCTTCGGAACGGGTATTGAAGCATTCCAAATCAAATCCACAGTAAATACGCCTCAGCCGTATTTGAATTACATGATTGATTATGGTGTTGCTGCCCCCGGCTACCCTTCAAGTCTTAATACTTACAATATTCCAGTTACCATCGGTTGGTCACGCGATGGCCGTGACAGTGCGTTGATTCCATCAACAGGTTCTTTGCAACAGCTGAATGCTGAAGTGGGCACACCCCTTGGCAACATGATGTTCTACCGTATCTTTGGCCAATATCAAAAGTATCACTCCTTCTCCAAGGGAAATATCCTGTCATTTAACGGAGAGGTTGGTTATGGCGAGGCCTACGGTAAATATCCATTCCCGATCACTAAAAACTACTATGTTGGTGGTATTGGTTCGGTTCGAGGCTACGCTCCAGGATCTCTTGGACCCACTTTCTACAATGTCAATACCGGTCTAAATCAGCCGACTGGTGGCCAGTCCAAGATTGTGAGTAACGTTGAATACACTGTGCCGGTCCCGGGATCTGGGGTTGATAAAACCTTGCGCGTATTTGGCTTCGTGGACGGTGGTAATGTCTACGGCGAGAATATCAATCTAGTCTTGCGATATTCTTATGGCTTAGGTTTATCATGGATATCACCACTAGGCCCGCTAAAATTTAGTTACGGTATTCCGATCAAGTCTCTACCAACGGATAACGTTCAGCGTTTGCAGTTCCAAGTGGGTACAGCGTTTTAATTGTTTAAGGAAAGTTTCATGAAGCTCAATCAATCTTCAAAATGGATTCAATACGGCTTAATTGCTGTTTCTTCACTAATCGCATTGCCACAGGCATTTGCGCAAGACGCTGGAACTCGGGTTGCGGCTGTGAACGTTGAAAAAGTTTTCAACGAATCCAATATGGCCAAAGCAAGCCAAACCAAATTGCAAAATGAATTCATGAAGCGTCAGAACGAAATTCGTGACAGCGCTCAAAAGATTAAGTCTGCTGCTGAAAAGCTAGACCGTGATTCAGCTGTAATGTCTGAGGCGGATCGCGTTCGTCGTCAACGCGAGTTGTCAGATCAAGATCGCGAACTGCAACGCAAACAACGTGAATACACTGAAGATCTGAATCAGCGCAACTTTGAAGAGCGTGCCAAGATTGCTGAAAAAGCAAACCAAGCCCTCAAGCAAATTGCTGACCAAAGAAAAATTGATGTCATTATTCAAGATCCAGCCTATGCCAATCCAAAGGTTGACGTTACTGATGATGTCATCAAGGCTTTAAATAGTCTCAAGTAAGTTTTATGCCCACCGCCATCGAGCTGGCCGAACAGTTTCAAGTAAGCTTGGTGGGGGATGGCTCCCTCGCGCTTCAGGGTCTCGCTCCACTCGAGCGAGCCCAGTCAAGCCAAATCTCCTTTCTTTCTAATCCACTATATCGTCAGCAGGCTAGCGATAGTTCTGCTGGTGGATTAATTGTTAGCCAGGCTGATCTCGATTTTCTTCAGGCAAATCCGAGCGCAAATTCTGCGCAGCGTGTGTATTTCGTCTCTAAAAATCCCTATGCAACTTTTGCCAGAATGGCACAGCACTTTGCCAAGGAAACAGCGCCCGTGTACACCCCTGGCGTACATCCCAGCGCGGCAATAGATGTCTCTGTCAGCATCCCGGCTTCATGCCATATTGGACCATTTGTCCAAATTGGCCCTGGCGTTAAATTAGGTGAGCGCGTAACTTTGTTGGGCAATACCTCCATTGCTAGAAACTCCAGTATCGGTAATGACACTTTGGTTTATCCCAATGTTTCCCTTTATTCAGAAACTACGATAGGGGAGCGTTGCATTATTCATAGTGGCGCCATTATTGGTGCTGATGGTTTTGGATTTGCCCCTGATTTTTCTGCCACCGGTGCAGAGTGGGTCAAGATCCCGCAAACCGGCGCCGTTGTTATTGGTAATGATGTTGAAATTGGCGCATCAACCACAATTGACCGTGGCGCAATGAGTGACACCGTCATAGGAAATGGAACGAAGATTGATAACCAAGTGCAAATTGCGCACAATGTAGTAGTTGGCAATTGTTGCGTGATTGCTGGTTGTGCAGCTATCTCGGGAAGTACTAAGATTGGAAACTTCTGCATTATTGGAGGCGCCGCTAACTTTGCAGGCCACCTCAGTATTGCTGACAGAACTACCGTATCGGGAAATACTTCAATTATTCGCTCTATTACTGAGCCAGGTCAGCACTACACGGGTGTTTACCCGTCAATGCTCCACAGCGCTTGGGAGAAAAATGCAGCGATTTTGCGGGGCCTCGATAAAATACGTCAACGCCTAAGATTGTTAGATAAATCTAAATAATTCTTCACCACATTACAAAATTAGAAACTTTATTCAGCAGGTAAATACATGAGCAAACCTATCGCCATCGACATCAATCAAATTTTGAAATTATTGCCACACCGTTACCCATTTTTATTGGTTGATCGAGTATTGGAGATTGAGCCGCGTCAAAGTATTACGGCACTCAAGAATGTGACAATGAATGAGCCATTCTTTCAGGGGCACTTCCCGGATTTTCCAGTAATGCCTGGCGTATTGATTATTGAAGCACTTGCACAAACTGCTGCGCTCCTTACTTTCTCTGAAGTGCGCGAAGAGAATGCAATTTATTATTTTGCTGGTATTGATGGTGCTCGCTTTAAGAAGCCAGTATTGCCTGGTGATCAACTCATCATGACTGCTAAGTTAGAGCGTGAGCGTGCTGGCATCTATAAATTCCAGGTGCAAGCTACTGTGGATGGCGAGTTGGCCGCAGAAGCTAATATTACCTGTGCTGTTCGTACGAAAGGTGCGTAATGACCCGGATTCATGCATCCGCAGTAGTAGATAGTAAAGCTGAGCTTGCTAGCGACGTAGAGGTTGGTCCATATTCGGTTATTGGGCCAAACGTCAAAATTGGGGCTGGCAGCAAGATCGGTTCTCATACTGTGATCGAGGGTTACACCACGATCGGTAAAGAAAATACGTTTGCTCACTTCGCTGCAATTGGTGGCGCTCCTCAGGATATGAAATACCGCGGCGAGCCTACTCAACTGATTATTGGTGATCGCAATACGATTCGCGAGTTCACCACTATTCATACTGGGACATCTCAAGATGAGGGCATTACCCGGATTGGTAATGACAACTGGATCATGGCTTATGTGCATATTGCACATGACTGCCAAATCGGCAACCACACGATTTTCTCAAGTAACGCACAAATTGCAGGCCACGTGAAGGTGAGTGACTGGGCAATTATGGGCGGCATGTCAGGCGTTCATCAGTTTGTTCGTATTGGTCAACATGCCATGCTCGGTGGTGCTTCTGCATTGGTGCAGGACATTCCACCATTTGTGATTGCGGCCGGAGATAAGGCTTCTCCACACGGCATCAACGTCGAAGGTCTCAAGCGTCGTGGTTTCTCAAGTGAAACCATTTCTGCATTGCGTCAGGCATATAAAGTTCTTTACAAAGATGGCCTCAGTTTTGAAGAGGCTAAGGTAGAGATTCAGAAGATGGCGCTAGCTAGCGCATCTGATGTAGCTACCGCAGAAAAGCTGACAGAGTTCCATGACTTTATTGCCGCCTCCACGCGCGGCATTATTCGATAGAGTAGATCGAGTGTCTAGTGTCTAAACTTGCTTGTGTTGCCGGAGAGCCTTCGGGTGACTTGCTGGCAGCGCCGGTACTCAGTGCGCTAAAACAGATCCCTGATACCTCCAATTTGGAGGTTTACGGTATTGGCGGACCTCGCATGCAAGCAGAGGGCCTAAGGTCTGATTGGCCTATGGAGACACTTAGTGTTCGTGGTTACGTTGAGGCCATCAAGCAGCTGCCTGCTATTCTGAAACTGCGCAAGGAGCTCATTAGCAATCTTACGGGTAAAGGGCGTCCCGACGTATATCTTGGTATTGATGCTCCAGATTTCAATTTAGGCGTCGAGTTAGCTTTGCGTAAAGCGGGTATTCCAACCTTGCATTTTGTTTCTCCGTCAATCTGGGCTTGGCGAGCGGGGCGCATTACCAAGATCAAGCAAGCAGTTGAACGCATGCTCTGCATTTTCCCTTTTGAAACTGAGATCTATGAGCGTGCTGGTATTAGTGCGACTTACGTTGGACATCCGCTAGCAAGCGAGATTCCTTTGGAGTCAAACTCAGCAGGCGCCAGGCAAAAAATTGAAAAAATCTTAAACCTGCCAGCTAAAACATTGGATGGAATTGTTGTCTCTGTTCTGCCGGGCAGTCGCAGTTCAGAAATTGAACTGATTGCACCAGTCTTTTTTCAAACGATGGCAGAACTTGTAAAACGTATGCCAGGACAGTCTCTGCATTTTGTTATTCCCGTGGCAACTCCACGCTTGCGAGCACCGCTTGAGGCTTTGCTGAAAAGCACGCTAGAAAAGAATCCAAGCCTGAATATTTATTTAATCGATGGTGAGGCGGATGCGGTTCTAGAGGCCGCTGATGTTGTGTTGATTGCCAGTGGCACCGCAACATTGCAGGCTGCGCTTTGGAAAAAGCCTATGGTGATCTCCTATAAGGTGCCTTGGCTGACGGCGCAGATTATGAAGCGACAAGGTTATCTACCTTATGTTGGGCTCCCCAATATTTTGTGCGGTGAGTTCGTTGTCCCAGAACTTCTTCAGGATGATGCGACTCCAGGTAAATTGGCTGATGCCTTGTTGGCTTGGTTAAATAACCCCAGCAAAGTTGCCCAATTAAAAACACGCTTTGCAGAAATGCATGAGACCTTGCGCAGACCAACCGGTTTATTAGTTGCGCAAGCTGTGGCGCAAACTATCGCTGCCGGCAAACATCGGGTTACTGCGTGAGCGTAATTTGGGTATGCGGCGTTGATGAGGCGGGGCGTGGCCCGTTGGCAGGAGCGGTTGTCGCTGGTGCTGTCGTTCTCGATCCCGAAAATCCTATTGCTGGATTAAAAGATTCTAAGAAGTTATCAGCTACCAGACGCGAGTTTCTATTTGAGCAAATTCAGCTTAAGGCAAAAGCCTGGGGTATTGGCGAAGCTAGTCCAGCGGAGATTGATGAGATCAATATTTTGCAGGCGACGATGTTGGCAATGCGCCGAGCGATTGAAGATCTCACTTCCCGTTTAGGCAGCTGGCCAGATAAGGCATTGATTGATGGTAATCGCTGTCCTGAGCTCCCGATATCAGCAGAAGCTATTGTCAAAGGTGATGCCAAAGAGCCTGCGATTTCAGCGGCCTCGATCTTGGCTAAAGTCACTCGAGATCGTCAAATGATGGCCTTGCATGACTTGCACCCCCAGTATGGATTTGCTCAACACATGGGATATCCAACCGAAGCGCATTTTGCTGCCTTAAAAGAATTTGGCGCCTGCGATCAACATCGCCGAAGCTTTTCTCCAGTTCGTAATGTTTTAGCTCTGCATAGCCGATAATCCCAATTATGAAAATGGAATTTATCAGCTCAAAAGACAATTCCCTATTTAAGGAAATTCGTCAATTACAAGCCACCGGACCTAAAGGCCAGAAGGCAAGATTTGCTTGTGGCCAGGCTTTGCTGGAAGGTATTCATTTGGTGCAAACTTGGGTGGGCAATCCAGCGCTCAAGACCTTAATTACATCTGAATTGGGTTTACAGAATCCAGAGATCGCCCAAGCCGTCTATGACCATGTAGAAATTTTTCCTGAGACTCGCGTCTATCAATTGGATAAAGGCCTCTGGGATTTGCTATCTGATTTAGTGAATGCTCCGCAAATTGCGGGATTGCTAGATCTTCCTGAAACTGCCTTAAATCCACAAAAGTCGGTTGCGACGATTTCTGGCGATGTGATTATCTTGGATCGCATTCAGGATGCGGGCAATGTGGGCTCTATCTTGCGTACTGCAGCGGCAGCTGGCTTTACACAAGTGATTGCTTTAACTGGTTGCGCTCATCTGTGGTCAAGCAAGGTATTGCGCGCTGGTATGGGCGCACATCGCTTACTAGATCTTTATGAGGGCTGGTCAGCCCCACAAGTTCTGAGCGCTGTAACGGCGCCATTACTGGCCGCTACCGCTGATGGTGAGTTAGACCTCTTCAATATGCCCAAGGTGCTAATGCATCCAGTTGCTTGGGTAATGGGAAGCGAAGGGCAGGGCGTCTCTGAAGACCTCATGGCTCAAGCTAAGGGCGTATCCATCCCAATTGATCCGAGAGTTGAATCTCTGAATGTTTCTACGGCTGCGGCAATCTGCCTATTTGAAACCGTGCGTGTTCGCAGAAGCTAAAAAACTCAAGCGCTAACCTAGTATCGTTTTGTCCGACTTAATGGATTGCAATACGGTAGTCGCGATTTCTTCAATCGATTTACTTGTTGTTGCCACCCAAGGAATGGATTCTTTTTTCATCATTGCGGTGGCTTCATTAATTTCATAGCGGCAGTTTTCCAGCTTCGCGTAGTTACTACCAGGGCGTCGTTCATTGCGAATCTCTGATAGTCGCTCGGCATCGATCATGAGGCCAAAAATCTTATTACGGTAGGGGATTAAATCCTTTGGCAGCTGCCCACGTTCAAAATCTTCTGGAATAAGGGGGTAGTTGGCCGCTTTCATGCCATATTGCATTGCCAAGTAGAGGCTAGTTGGCGTTTTGCCTACTCGAGATATCCCAACCAGGATGACATCCGCCTCGGCTAGATTGCGGTTGGACTGGCCATCATCATGGGCCAGGGAATAGTTAATAGCCTCAATACGGTTTTTATAGGCTTCGGTGTCCGCATTATGGTGAAGGCGATTCATGGCATGGGTCGATTTGACGCCTAAAGCTTGCTCTAAAGGTGCCACAAAAGTCTGAAACATGTCCAGAATCAAGCCATTGGCCTTGCCGACAACCTTATTGAGTTCTGGATTCACCAAAGTGGTGAAAACGATGGGCTGAACCCCATATTTGGAGGCTGCCTGATTGATGCTAGAAACAGCGTCATGAGCTTTTTCAGGGCTATCCACAAAAGGCACCCGAATGTGCTTAAAAGTGGCCTCAAATTGAGCCAAAATCGACTGGCTGAAGTTCTCAGCAGTAATTCCAGTGCCATCAGAAACGATAAAAACAATGCGGGTTTGGGTAGACATGAGATTGGCCTAAAAAATCGTGGTCAGCACTACAATATGTAGTTAATGAAGTATGCCGTATTTTATTCGGCCGCTCGACCAGTTTCCTTATCTTTAGAGAGTATTTTATGTCCAACCAACAGCAACAAAGTAACGATGTAGCAAATGCCTATGTTTTGCCTTTTGAGCAACTCCGCATGACTGATGTTGAGTCAGTCGGCGGTAAAAATGCTTCACTTGGTGAAATGATTTCTCAGTTGTCTTCCACGGGTGTTCGTGTACCGACTGGATTTGCAACCACTTCATTGGCGTTTCGTGATTTCTTAGAGCACAACAATTTGACCGAGCGCATTCAGAAGCGTTTAGAAAATCTCAATATTGATGATGTTCGTGCTTTAGCTGAAGCTGGTAAAGAAATTCGTGGCTGGATCGAAACTGCCCCATTTCAAGCCCGTCTTGATGAAGAGATTCGTACAGCATTTAAAAAATTAGATGACTCTGGCAAAGGATCTTTTGCAGTGCGCTCTTCAGCAACAGCAGAAGATTTGCCTGATGCCTCATTTGCCGGACAACAAGAAACTTTCTTGAACGTTGAAGGTATTGACGATGTTCTGAAGAAGATTCGTGAAGTATTTGCTTCTTTGTATAACGATCGTGCGATTTCTTACCGCGTTCACAAGGGCTTTGCCCATGCAGAAGTAGCTCTATCTGCTGGTATTCAGCGCATGGTTCGCTCTGACCTCGGTGCAGCTGGCGTGATGTTTACTTTAGATACTGAGTCTGGCTTTGAAGATGTTGTGTTTATTACTTCCAGCTATGGCTTGGGTGAGACAGTAGTGCAGGGTGCAGTGAACCCGGATGAGTTCTATGTTTTCAAAACAACTTTGGCTCAAGATAAGAAGGCGATTATTCGTCGCTCCTTAGGCTCTAAGTTGATTCAGATGCAATTCGCCCCAGCAGGCTCTGCTGAGAAGGTAATGACTGTGGATGTCGCTCCAGAGAAGCGTAATCGTTTTTCATTGGAAGATGCAGATATCACTGAATTAGCAAAGTACGCAGTCATCATTGAGAAGCATTACGGTCGTCCAATGGATATCGAGTGGGGTAAGGATGGTCAAGATGGCCGTATTTACATCCTGCAAGCACGTCCAGAGACAGTGAAGAGTCAAGCCGCTGGTCAAGTGGAAATGCGATACAAGCTCAAGGGAACATCTAAGGTTCTTGCTAAAGGTCGTGCGATTGGTCAAAAGATTGGTGCAGGCCCAGTTCGTGTAATTCGTGACCCAAGCGAGATGGATCGCGTACAGCCAGGCGATGTATTGGTTGCCGATATGACTGACCCTAACTGGGAGCCAGTAATGAAGCGCGCTTCTGCGATTGTGACTAATCGTGGTGGACGTACTTGCCATGCGGCGATTATTGCCCGTGAGTTGGGCGTTCCTGCAGTGGTTGGTTGCGGCGATGCAACAGAGCATTTACAAGACGGAATGATGGTGACAGTTTCTTGTGCAGAAGGCGATGAAGGTCATATTTATGATGGCTTGATCGAGACTGAAGTAACTGAAGTTTCTCGTGGTGTATTGCCGGAGATTCCAGTCAAGATCACCATGAATATTGGTAATCCTCAGTTGGCATTTGATTTCTGCCAGATTCCAAATGCTGGTGTTGGTTTGGCCCGTCTCGAATTCATCATCAATAACTACATTGGTGTGCACCCACGCGCTGTGTTGGAGTACCCAAATATTGATCCTGATCTCAAGCGCGCTGTAGAAAGTGTTGCTCGCGGTTATGCAAGCCCACGCCAGTTCTACGAAGATAAATTGGTTGAGGGTGTGGCAACGATTGCAGCTGCTTTCTATCCAAAACCGGTGATCGTTCGCTTGTCTGACTTTAAGTCAAACGAGTACAAGAAGCTTATCGGCGGTTCACGCTATGAGCCGGATGAAGAGAATCCAATGCTCGGTTTCCGTGGCGCATCCCGTTACGTATCAGCAGATTTCGGCGAAGCCTTTGCTTTAGAGTGCGCTGCCATGAAGCGTGTTCGTGAAGATATGGGTCTGGATAACGTCGAGATCATGGTGCCGTTTGTTCGTACTATCAAGCAAGCTGAGCGTGTCATCGACATGATGGCAAAGTTTGGCCTCAAGCGCGGTGTTAATGGCTTGCGCCTGATTATGATGTGCGAGATTCCTTCCAATGCGATTTTGGCTGATCAGTTCCTTGAGCATTTCGATGGATTCTCAATCGGCTCAAACGATATGACTCAGTTAACTTTGGGTCTAGATCGTGACTCTGGTATGGAATTGCTGGCAATTGACTTTGATGAGCGCGACCCTGCGGTTGAGTTCATGATTGCTCGCTCTATTGATGCTTGCCGCAAACAAAATAAATACGTTGGTATTTGCGGTCAAGGCCCTTCAGATCATCCAGACTTCGCACGTTGGTTGGTTGCCAAGGGCATTACTTCAATCTCCCTCAATCCAGATAGCGTTGTAGCGACCTGGGAAATGTTGGGCAAGAAAGAAGCCTAATTTGCCCCTGCTAATCACTAGCAAGATGTGAAAAAGGCCTAGAGAAATCTAGGCCTTTTGTCTTTTAATGGCTATCTAAATTAGCGCTTAGCTTTCGTAACTACCTTTTTCTTTGGGCTAGCTTTGGTCGCCGTCTTAACCGGTGCAGCTGCCTTCTTTACGGCCTTGCTACTGCGATGAATAGGTACTGCACCCATCTTCTTGGCCGGTGATGCAATCGAGCGGGAAGGGGTTGCTCCAGACCAGCTTGGCTCTGCAATAGAGTTAAATGCTGAGCGTAATTTCTCGCCCCAGAGCTGATGAATCATCTGGAAGTAGGGATTGGACTCATCCATTGTCACCAACTTACTGGCTTGCAATGAGTTCTTTTCATAGACCATCAAGTCCAGCGGCAGACCGACCGAAATATTACTGTTGAGAGTCGAGTCCATTGAGATGAGGGCACATTTGGTAGCCAAATTTAGCGGGGTATCAAAGGTAATAACTCTATCTAAGATAGGCTTACCGTATTTAGATTCGCCGATCTGAAAGTAACAAGTCTCAGGTGTAGCCTCAATAAAGTTACCTGCTGAATAGATGTTAAAGAGTCGTGGGCGTTCGCCCTTAATCTGGCCGCCAAAGATCAGATTGCAATTGAAATCAATGCCTGCTTTTTCTAGTGCTTTGTGATCTCTGTCATAAACCTGCTTAATTGCATCGCCAATGACAACGGCTGCATCGTGCGTGCTATCTACATTCCATAGGTTCTTGCCATTCAAGAGTTGGCCTTGCAGCAAGATCTCTTTCACAGCCTGGGTGATGGCAAGATTGCCAGCGCTCATGAGGGTGAAAAAGCGATCTTTATCCTTTTGGAATAAGGACATCTTTCTGAATGTGCCAATCTGATCAACACCCGCATTAGTACGAGTATCCGATAAAAATACCAAGCCATCTTTTAGGCAAAGCCCAACGCAATACGTCATCCTGCAGTCCCTTTAATTATTTCTTTGGATTATCTCTTACTTGGCTTTGCTGAGGACTGATTTAATTGCCTTGGGTAATCGAGATGCTGGCGCTTAACTCTTCACCGCCCCCGCCAGAGCGCACTCCCTTAACGGGTGCCGCCGAGTAGTAATCCCTGCCTATCGCCAGGCGAACATGTCGCTCATCCGTAAAGCAGGCATTGGTGATATCAATGCTAGTCCATAAGCCTTGATCAATGTCAGTACAGAAATCAATCCAGGCATGGCTAGCTAGGTTTGGGGAATCTTCCGCAAAGAAATAGCCGCTGACATAACGCGCCGGAATATTTGAAGCGCGACACAGGCCCAACATGATGTGAGCATGATCTTGGCAGACGCCGGATTTCATGGCAAAAGATTGGGCAGCAGTGGTAGCGAAATTAGTCTGTCCAGGGAAGTATAGGATCGCGCTTTGTACTGCTGCAGCCAATTTCATGACTTCATCAACAGAGTTTTTCTTTGGGAGTGATGCCGAGAAGAACTTCAGCATTTCAGCTGTAGGCTCGGTCAAATTCGTTTGTTGGAGTAAGTGGTAGGGGGAGACTGCCTTGGGAACATCAATAAACTCAAAAGCATCTTGTGTATGAACATCACCCTCGGCCTCAATCATCATCGAGGTATATGAACTCTCTTGAACAAAAACGCTGTACAGGTTTCCAAATGCATCGAGTGCGGTGCTTGCCTTAATTGGTGTACTCACTTTCCACTTGTCAATTGTTTGGCCGGCTACATCAGGTGGCGTGAGGCGTAACTCTTGGATGGAGTAATGCACCGGTGTTTCATAGCGGTATTCTGTGCGGTGACGAATCTTGAGGTGCATAAGGATCTTTAAGCTACGGCTAATGGTATGAGGTAAGCATTACTGAATTCATCAGCAATATGATTGATGCGCTCCAAGAACTCTTCAATGAATTCTTCTAGCCCTTGAGAAAAGACTTCGTCAATGTCAGAGTAATCTAAGCTTGCCTTGAGCTTACCAAGCAGACGTTCAATTTCTTTAGATTGCTGATTCTTCATCTCTGCAATCAAAGGGATGAGCTCATTGACGCAGCAAACCAGTGAACGTGGCATCTGCTTATTGAAAATTAAGAGTTGGGCTACTTGCTTGGGAGTCACTTGATCAGAGTAAATCTGTCGATAGATTTCAAAAGCAGAAACTGATCGAAGTAGGGCGGCCCAGTGATAAAAGTCAAAGAAGTCGCCATCAGACCCATCGATAGTTTCTACAACTTCTCCATTAACGGCTTTACCTTTTTTATCGGTACGCAATACCTTCAAGGCTGCCTGACCCTCGTATTTAGTTTCCAAAATACGGGCGGTATTATCAGCCCTCTCTAGTAGGGTGCCAACATTCATAAAGTAGAAAGCTTCATTCTTGAGCATGGTGCCATGCATAACACCCCGGAATAGATGGCAGCGATGCTTGACCCACTCCAATAATCTACTGGGGTCAGCTTGGTGACGAGCCTCCAAGATGCGCTGTAATTCCAGCCAAGTCGTATTTTGGGTTTCCCATGCCTCAGAAGTAATCTTTCCTCGAATCACACGGGCATTCTCACGAGCAGCAAATAAGCAGGAAACGATGCTGGACGGATTGCTGGTCTCATAAATCATGAAGTCCAAGACATTCTCACGAGTGATTACATCGTATTTCACTAAGAAGGACTCTTCAAGTTTTGAGATCGTGAGAAGCTTCTTCCAGCTCTGCTCTAAAAATTCTGCGGGCTGCGGAAGTAGGGAGGTTTGGTGATTAACATCCAACATGCGGGCAGTATTTTCTGCACGCTCTGTATAGCGGGCCATCCAGTACAAGCAATCAGCGGTACGACTCAACATATTTACTTACCCCTTTATTCTTCTAGAACCCAGGTATCTTTAGTGCCGCCACCCTGTGAGGAGTTCACGACTAAAGAACCTTCTTTAAGGGCAACGCGAGTCAGGCCGCCTGGAACCATCTTGATTGTTTTTCCAGATAGTACAAATGGACGCAAATCAATATGGCGAGGCGCAACTCCAGACTCAACAAAAGTTGGGCAAGTGGAGAGTGCCAGTGTTGGCTGTGCAATATATTTATCTGGATTGGCAATCAGATGACCACGAAATTCTTCAATCTCTGCCTTAGTGGATGCTGGTCCAACCAACATGCCGTAGCCGCCAGCGCCATGTGTTAATTTCACCACTAACTTGTCTAAGTTAGCCAAGGTGTAGGCGAGATCATCCGGTTTGCGACACTGAAAAGTCGGCACATTATTAAGGATGGGTTTCTCGCCCAAGTAGAACTCAATCATATCCGGCACGTAAGGGTAGATTGACTTGTCATCAGCAATGCCAGTACCTATGGCGTTAGCTAGCGTCACATTGCCCGCACGATGGGCGGAGAGTAAGCCAGCAACACCTAATGTTGAATCAGAGCGAAATGCAAGGGGATCCAAGAAGTCATCATCGACGCGACGGTAAATTACATCGACTCGCTCAGGTCCTTGAGTGGTGCGCATAAAGACTTGCTCATTCTTTACAAACAAATCTTTACCCTCCACTAATTCAACACCCATTTGTTGAGCGAGGTAGCTATGCTCAAAATAAGCAGAGTTGTACATGCCTGGTGTGAGTACTACGACATTGGGTTTCTTAACGTCATCCGGTTTGACAGACTTCAGGCACTCCAATAAAAAGTCGGGATAGTGCTCAACAGGCGCAACCCGATACTTTTGAAATAGATCCGGGAAGAGTCGCATCATCATCTTGCGATCTTCAACCATGTAAGACACGCCAGATGGAACACGCAGGTTATCTTCTAGTACGTAGAACTCGCCTTCACCAGCGCGCACGATATCAATCCCGGCGATCTGTGCATAAATGTCTCGCGGTACGTTGACATTGCGCATCTCCGGACGATATTGCGCGTTGTTATAAATCTGCTCAGCAGGAATAATTCCTGCTTTGATAATTTCTTCTTCGTGGTAGACGTCATAAATAAAGCGATTGAGTGCTTTAACCCGTTGACGCAGACCAGCCTCCAGCTGCTCCCACTCCTTGGCTGTAAAGATGCGTGGTACTTGATCAAAGGGAATGGTCCGCTCAGATCCAAGATCATCTCCATAGACGGCAAAGGTAATACCAACTCGCCGGAAAATCAGGTCAGCCTCAGCTCGCTTGAGACCCATGAGGGTGTCGCTCTGCTGCTTAAGCCAGTTATGGAAAACTTGGTAATGGGGACGCGCTTTTCCGCTGGCGTCGAGCATTTCATCAAAAGGCAATTTCATAGTTACAAACTAATGCCTTTGGCTTAACTGCGCTTGGGGATATGTGGCAGCATGGTGCCATAGTGCACTTTATTGGTGCATAAATAGCTTAGGACCATGCTTTGGGGCTTAGGCGTTGAGATCACCCCTGGCAATACGACCTTTTTGAACCTCCCACTCACGCTCTTTAGTTGCTGCACGCTTGTCATGCTGCTTCTTGCCTCGGGCTAATCCAATCTCGCATTTCACATTCCCTTTTGAGAAATGCAGATTCAATGGAACCAAGGTGTAGCCCTTTTGCTCAACTTTGCCGATAAGCTTTTTAATCTCAATCGCATTGAGGAGAAGTTTGCGTGTGCGGGTACTGTCCGGGACGATGTGAGTAGAGGCTGATAGCAGTGGGGTGATGTGACAGCCGATGAGGAATAGCTCCGCCTGACGGATGACGACATACGCTTCTTTAATGTGGACTCGACCAGCACGGATGGCTTTTACTTCCCAGCCCTCCAGAACTAGTCCTGCCTCGAACCGTTCCTCGATAAAATAATCGAAGAAGGCTTTTTTGTTATCGACGATACTCATATTTATTTAGCTTCTCAAGATCGATTATGGCAGACGTCTACAAGACCGTTTTAATTGGCCAATCAGCCGACCGCATGTACGGCTTGGTAACCGACGTTGCGCGCTACCCAGAATTCTTGCCTTGGTGTGGCGGGGTGGAAATTTTTGAGCAAACCGAGACTGTTTTGGATGCCAAAATCAATATTCACTTCAAGGGTATTAATCAGTACTTTCATACTCGAAACATCAATCACCGCCCTGAAACCATTGATATGGTCTTTGTGGACGGCCCATTCAAGCATTTTTCTGGGCAGTGGAACTTCATCCCCCTCAAGGAAGATGCCTGCAAGGTGGAGTTCAAGCTCCACTGGGAGTTTAAGAGTGTCATCCTGGATAAGATCATTGGTCCAGTATTTGGGCACATTGCAGGCACCTTTGTAGATTGCTTTGTAAAGAGAGCCGAAGACCTCTATGGCTAATTCGCCCATGGAGATTTGGATTTGCGATGCCCGCTTGGGTGAGCCACAGCTCAGCCCGTTCACACTGCTTTTATCTCCTTCTGATATTCCCACGGTAGGCCTGGCCCTTGTCAAAGCTGGAATCGCCCAGGGCCCTGAAGACCCTAGATTGGCAAGAAAGGGCTGTTTTGGCGTCTTTGGCAAGCGAAAGGACTGGGATAGCCCTATTTATGAGGGTGATCGTCTGGAGTTGTATTCAGCACTGCTGGTGGACCCTAAAGCGGTCCGCCGCAAGAGGGCCAATCAGAACCAAGATGCCAAATTCCAGGCTGCCGCAGCTAAAAGAAAGGCTAGGAGGCTATAATCGGTTTTTGCGACTAGGGGTTTTGCATGCGACTCATTCAAAAAGCACTCACTTTTGACGATGTGCTCCTCGTACCGGCTTATTCTTCGGTACTCCCTCGAGATGCCAGCTTGGCAAGTAAGTTAACTCGAGATATTTCACTAAACACACCGTTGGTGTC
>CANGNV010000026.1 GCA_947455485.1 Burkholderiaceae bacterium
ACGCCCAGAACGGTAATTTTTGCTTCATCACGCGCAAAGGCGATGCCGGAAATAACTGCGGCTTCCATAGTGCTGTCCTCTTCAAATGTAATCAAGGTGCCCGACTTCATCTCTTGATCAAGGGGCATCAACGGATCTGTCAGTGATGACAGAACACGGGTTTTAACTTTGTACTTACCTGCAAACTCAACTGAGCGAATCTGCAATACCTTCGAACCTAGACTTGCCATTTCTAGCATTTCTTCAAAAGTAATTTTGTCTAAGCGACGTGCATCTTCGCAAACGCGGGGGTCGGTTGTATAGACACCGTCTACGTCGGTATAGATCAAGCACTCATCTGCCTTAAGCGCTGCAGCCATTGCAACTGCTGATGTGTCTGAACCGCCACGACCTAAAGTGGTGATATTGCCGTTAGGGTCTACGCCTTGGAAACCAGTTACCACTACAGCACGACCCGCATTGAGATCGGCAAGAATTTTCTTGTCATCAATACTCTTGATACGTGCTTTAGTAAATGAAGAATCTGTGTGAACTGTAACTTGCCAACCTGCATAACTGACTGCATCTACACCTTCGCGTAGCAATGCCAAAGCCAATAAGCCAGAGCTAACTTGCTCGCCTGTCGAGGCGATTTGATCGAGTTCGCGTGGGTTTGCATTGGGATTAATATCTTTTGCCAAACCAAGCAAGCGATTGGTTTCGCCAGACATAGCTGAAGGCACCACTACTACCTGGTGACCTGCACGCATCCACTTGGCAACGCGTTTAGCGACATTCTGAATGCGCTCAACCGAGCCCATTGAGGTGCCACCATACTTATGAACGATAAGAGCCATAAAAACCGTTGTATTGTCTATTTACAGGGAATGTAATTCCCTAGGGTCTAAAAGGGGCTTATTTTACAGGGTTTTATAGCTACTCAAGCCATGCAGGCAGTACTCGCCTACCAGTAGATGCTAAATGCGGGTAGCTCACCCCCACCCCTGCTACAGCCACAAGCTGCTCGTTGATATAGAGCAATGGTGCCTGCCGCTCCCAAGGCGGCGTATCGGACTCCTGGAAGAGGTTCTTAAGCGTCTTACGCGGGGTATTAGGCTTGATTTGAATCTTTTCCGACCCCTGACGCAGTCTTTCCTCAACGCGGCCTTCTGCTTGGGCTTGAGCAACCCAATCCGCAGGGAGCCCAAGCGACTTACCTCTTGCGGGCACATCCTGAAACACCCACTGCCCAACTTTGGGCTTGGCTACTTGTAAAGTGCTACGCCACAAATAAATGCTCACCTCATCATGCTGCCACTCTAAGCTTGAATCTGATTTGACAGCGTTCAGATCCTTCCACCAAGATTCAAGTCGCTCTTGAGAAGGCATGGCTAGATCATTTAACTTGAGCCAATAGCGGAGCAAATTATTGGCAGCAGGTCTATCAGCGTTTGCGAATGCCAGAAGCGGTTTTAACTTCAGACTCTTAGTTTCAATAATTCCTTTCCCATCTTGCTTAGCCAAACGATCCAGCAGAACTTGGGATTGGGCTAGCAAGTCTGCGCTACGAGCCAAATTAGCAATAACGCCGGGCTGAATTTTTTCTAGCCTTGGAATAATTTCTTTGCGAATAGCGTTGCGCCGATAGCGCGTATTTTGATTGCTAGGATCTTCAACCCACTTCATCTTATGTTCTTTGGCATAGGCCTCTAGCTCGGCCTTACTTTGATTTAATAAAGGGCGCCAGAGGGTAATGGTGTTGGCGTCTTTTGCATTGGCACGATTACTTGGCATACCAGAAAGACCGGCCACTCCGGATCCTCGCAAGAGTTGCAAGAGAACAGTTTCCGCCTGATCATTTTGGTGATGCGCCAGCAGGAGATCTTCAATGCCATGCTCAATGCATAAGTCAGTTAAAGCGTCGTAGCGCTCTGCCCTTGCTCTGGCTTCGATATTGCCCTGGGATTGATCTGCGAAATGCAATAGACGGAAGTCAAAATGCACCCGATATTTTTTAGCCAGCTTCTCGCAAAACTCTAACCACTGGTCAGCCGGCTTTTGCAAACCATGGTGAATATGAAAAACCCAAACCTCGGTTGGCTCTTTAGCTGAATTTGCTTGAACCGCTTTGCAAACCGTATCAAGCAACACAACCGAATCAAGCCCACCACTTAAGGCGAGTCCAATACGTTTGGTTGCTTTGGGTTTTGCCTTAAGACTTGGCTTCGATTTCCTTGAACTTACCATAGCTCATTAAGCGTTCATGACGACGCTCAAGAAGCGCATCAACTTTCATACCATCGAAGGTCTTGAGTGACTCAGCCAAAGCTTTACGCATGCTGTTCATCATGGTCTCGTAATCACGATGTGCACCGCCAGTTGGTTCAGCGACGATCTTATCGATCAAGCCAAGCGCCTTTAAACGTTGCGCAGTCAAACCCAATTGTTCTGCAGCTTCTGGTGCTTTGTCAGCCGTCTTCCAAAGAATAGATGCGCAGCCTTCTGGTGAAATCACGGAGTAGGTTGAGTTTTGTAACATCAACACCACATCGCCCATAGCAATGGCTAGTGCACCACCAGAACCACCCTCACCAATAATGGTGGCGATGATTGGAACTTCTAATTCAGCCTGAACATAGAGATTGTGACCAATCGCTTCAGACTGATTACGCTCTTCTGCATCGATGCCGGGGAATGCACCTGGAGTATCAACAAAAGTAAACACTGGTAATTTAAATTTTTCGGCCAAGCGCATAACGCGCTTTGCTTTACGGTAACCCTCTGGGCGACTCATACCAAAGTTTCTTAAAGCACGCTCTTTGGTATCTCGACCCTTTTGATGGCCAATAACCATACAAGGCTGATTCTCAAAACGGGCTAAGCCAGTAATGATGGACTGATCATCCGCAAAATTACGATCACCATGAAGCTCATGAAAATCTGTAAACAATGCGCTAACGTAATCGAGGGTGTAAGGACGCTGTGGATGACGCGCTACTTGTGAAACTTGCCAAGGGCTTAGGTTGGCATAAATATCTTTAGTCAGCTGCTGACTTTTTTCGGTAAGCGTTTTGATCTCATCAGAAATATCTACCGATGATTCATCTTGCACAAATTGCAGCTCTTCAATCTTTGACTCTAGTTCAGCGATTGACTGCTCAAAATCCAGGAAAGTCGTTTTCATAGCTTGATTTTAATATTCAACGGGGGCGGGGTCGAGACTTCTCCACATATACCAGGTGGCTACAGTGCGCCAAGGGGCCCAATTTGCAGCCACTTCACGGGCTTCATGCCTACTGACAGGCTCTCCACTGAAGTAATTGAGGGAAATGGCCTTAATTAGGCCCGCATCGTCCAAAGGGAGGATATTAGGCCTCACCATATTAAAAATGAGGAACATTTCGGCTGTCCAGCGCCCAATACCCCGAATATCACACAATTCCTTGATGATCGCCTCATCTTCCATGCCTTTCCACTGATTGGCATGTAAACGGCCAGAATCGAAATGTTCAGCCAGGTCGCGGATGTACTCCACCTTACGACCCGATAAGCCGGCTGCGCGCAATTCTTCAATACTTAAGGCAAGGATATTTTTAGGGGAAACTTTATTTTTAGAGGCCAATAAAACCCGATTCCAAACGGACTGGGCCGCAGCGACAGAAATTTGTTGGCCAACAATTGCTCTTGCCAGGGTTGTAAATACATCGCCACGCGTTCTCAAAAAAACTGAATCATATTTAGGAATCAATTTTTTTAGGATACGGTCATGCTTCATTAACTCAGCACAAGCCTGCTCCCAATAATCGGGGGCAACTTCTTCAACGATGACTTGCTCTGCAGCTTTACTCAAAATAAATAATCTTCAATTAACTTCTGCGCCATTCAGTCAGGCCACCAGGTTTATCTTCTAATACTACGCCCTGCTCTAACAATGCTTTGCGAATTAAATCCGCCTTAGCAAAATCTTTAGCTTGCTTTGCAGCAACTCGTGCGGCAATCTGCTCTTCAATTGCAGCAGCAGACAAACCCGCATCGCCGCCTCGAGATCCCTCTTGCAAAAATACCGTTGGGTCACGCTGCAAGAAATTAAGAGTTCCAGCCAATCCTTTGAGAGTATTTGCTAATTGCGCCTTCTCATCATCCTGCGCACGATTGACCTCGCTCGCTAAATCAAAGAGTGCCGCAATAGCCTCAGGCGTATTGAAATCATCATTCATGGCATCAGCAAAGCGCTTAGCCCATGGTGAATGGGGGTCTACAGCCTTATTACTTAATGGCACTTGGGCTAAGGCCGTATATAGACGAACCAAGCCAGAGCGAGCTTCCTCGAGTTGCGCATCGCTATAGTTAATAGGGCTGCGATAGTGTGCGCGCAACATAAAGAAACGCAGAACCTCAGGATCAAAATTTTTCAGCACATCACGGATTAAGAAAAAATTACCCAATGACTTGGACATCTTTTCTTCATTCACCCGAATATGTCCGTTGTGCATCCAATAATTTACAAACGGTTGGTCACTGGCTTTGTGATCTTGGCCATACAGAGCACCTTCGCTTTGAGCAATCTCATTCTCGTGATGGGGAAATTGCAAATCAGCACCACCACCATGAATATCAAAATGCTCTCCCAGCAAATCACATGACATAGCGGAGCATTCAATATGCCATCCAGGGCGACCTTCACCCCAGGGTGATTTCCAACGCGTATCGGCAGGCTCCTCTGCTTTTGCACTTTTCCATAAAACGAAATCCAATGGGTCCCGTTTGCCACCGCCAACAGCAACCCGCTCTCCTGCATTCAGTTCATCTAAAGATTTACCAGAAAGGCGACCATACTCTGGAAATAATCGAACCGCGAAATTTACATCGCCATCTTCACCTTGATAGGCTAATTCTTTTTCAATCAAGCGGCCAATGATTCCCTGCATTTGCCCTATGTAATCCGTTGCGCGGGGCTCATGATCAGGGTGCATTAAACCTAACTCGTTTGAATCAGCATGCATAGCGTCGATAAAACGCTGCGTCAGAGCGGAAATAGGCTCACCATTCTCAATCGCACGATTGATGATCTTGTCGTCAATATCAGTGATATTGCGGACATAAACGACCTCATAACCACTGGCTCGCAACCAGCGCACCACCATATCAAACACAATCATCACCCGGGCATGGCCGATATGACAAAAGTCATAGACCGTCATTCCGCAGACATACATCTTCACCTTGCCCGGCTCGATGGGTTTAAAGGCCTGTTTAGAACGACTGAGAGTGTTATAGATTTGCAGCATAGAGGCTATAAAGGTGGGCAAGTAGCGCCAATTTGTTAGACTGAGCGCTGAGTATATCGAATGAGCCAGTTTTTCACCCCACCCCCTATGCCAGCTAACCTTTTTTCACTACGTCCAGCCCATTTGGGTGGCTTGAGCACTATTTTTGCCGTTTTACTACTTGCGGGCTGCAGCGCCCCTGGGCAACAGCTTGCAGATGCTGAAATTAAGGCCCTGAATACCGCTTCTACCAGTACTCAAGCGCCCTATCTTGGCTCTTATGGCCCTAATGACCCTCCAAGACTTGCTGGCAATGACGATGGATACGATCAATTTAACTCTGAGCTCTCAGATTCTGTAGCCGTTCCATTTCTATCCTTTTTGATCATTGAACCGGATCCAGTTACTAAAAATGGCGTCCCATCAAATATCGAAAAACTGATTAAGGCCAAGAAATATCCCGAGGCCATCGATCAGATTAATCAGCAACTCAAGAAAACTCCAGGCAATGTGCAACTCCGATATGTAAAAGCACGCATGCAGATTGAAATGCGCCAATGGGAAGCAGCAAAGAAGACTTTAGTGGAGATCACCCAGCAATTTCCAGAGCTACCTGAACCCTACAACAACTTAGCGGCATTAGCGGCGAATCAAGGCAATTGGATTGAAGCAAGGGACTATCTAGAGCTCGCCTTGAAATTACGCCCGAGCTATACAGTTGCCTCGGCCAACTTAGGTGAAGTCTATATACGTCTTGCTGCACAGGCCTACGACAATGCGGCAAAAGATGCCGTTCTTAATCAACGCCAGTACACCAATCGTGCGAAAGCATTGATGGAAATTCTGAAGCCTCCAAAAAAGAGTTCTGCTCCAGCAACGAAGCCTGCTCCCTTGGAAATAAATACTCCAGAAGCAAGTAACTCAAAATAATTTTTTACTTTTTTACCTACTAACTCACTAGAAAGTTAATTCATCATGGCTAAAGTTCTACTCAAAACAAACAAGGGTGATATCACCCTCTCATTGGATGCTGTTAAAGCACCAAAGACCGTTGCCAATTTTTTACAGTACGTGAAAAGCGGCCACTACGATGGCACCATCTTTCACCGCGTGATCGATAACTTCATGATTCAAGGCGGGGGCATGACTGCTGGCCTTAAGGAAAAATCTTCTGGCGCCAAAATTGAGAATGAAGCAAACAACGGCCTCAAGAACGAACGTGGCACAGTAGCTATGGCTCGCACCAGCGATCCACACTCCGCAACAGCCCAATTTTTCATTAACGTAAACGACAATGACTTCCTAAACCACACCGCTCCGAATGCTCAGGGTTGGGGTTATGCCGTTTTTGGAAAAGTTACTGACGGCCTTGATGTGGTTGATGCAATTCGCAAAGTGAAAACTGGTAATGCCGGATTTCACCAGGATGTTCCTGCAGAAGACGTCGTAATTGAAAAGGCAAGTGTTCTCGAGGAATGATTCCGCAATTCGCGAGCGCGCTGCTCATTTCTGACTTGCATCTCACGCCGTCAATGCCCTTGACGGCGCAACGCTTCTTTGATTTTTGTGAAAAAGATGCTCCTAAGGTAGAGGCAGTATTTATCTTAGGAGATTTATTTGAGTATTGGGTTGGAGATGATGCAGCCCTGCACTCCCCATTCCAGCAAGAAGTGAAGCATGCGCTCGCAACACTCTCCACCAAAGTAAAAACCTATTACCTTCATGGCAATCGAGACTTTTTGGTTGGAAAGCATTTCTTAAGCAAGACGGGTATGACCCTGTTAACTGATCCGAGCAAAATCAATATTGCTGGCTCTGACTATGTTCTCTGTCATGGTGACTCGCTGTGCACGGCAGACATTGGCTATCAAGTTTTTCGAGGATGGGTTCGTAAAACCTGGGTCCAAAAATTATTTCTAAGATTGCCTTTAAATTGGCGTCGCTCCATTGCAAATCATTTACGTAGTAATAGTGGCGTGCAATATCAGCGTGCAATGAGCTCTTCTGCTGAAGGCGCACGAGCCAAAGTAGATGTTACCCTGGCAGCCTGTGCTTCAGTCTTAAGAGATCAAGCTGGCAATCAATTGATTCACGGACATACCCACCTGCCCATGCACCATCAAGAGCGTCTACAGGATCAAGAGTGGCAACGCTGGGTCTTATCCGACTGGGATTTAGATCACCCTGAAAGCGGGCGACCGCGCGCAAGTGCGCTCCTCATTAATCAAGATGGCGTTCATTACGCCGATCTGATCAAAAATTAATACTGCCGCCTAATTAACAGGTGGAATATTTAGACAGACACTGCACCATCTGAGCGAAGATGCGCGGGTTTGCGCACATCACTTCACCGCTTTGCAAGAAGCCTTCTTCACCGCGGTAATTACCGATTAAACCACCGGCCTCAGTAATCAATAAAGCGCCCGCAGCCATGTCCCATGGCTTGAGATCGCTCTCAAAAAATCCATCGTAACGACCAGCTGCAACATACGCTAAATCTAGTGATGCGGCACCAGGACGACGAAGACCAGCACATTGACGCGACATGTCGCCAAAGATTTTTAAATACTTTTCTAAGTCTTGGTCTTCGCGATATGGGAAACCAGTGCCAAGCAAGGAATTAGCCAAACGATCTTGAGTGGCAACGCGCAAACGCCGACGATCTAAATACGCACCTGCACCGCGAGTAGCAGTAAAGAGTTCATCACGAGTTGGGTCATAGACCACCGCCTGCTGAGTTACGCCATTAACAGCCAAGGCAATAGAAACCGCATATTGCGGGAAACCGTGAATAAAGTTTGTTGTGCCATCCAATGGATCAATGATCCATACGTTTTCAGCATCTGTATTTTGGGCACCAGTCTCTTCAGCCAAAAAGCCGTGAGTTGGGTAAGCCTCGCTGAGCGTTTCAATAATGGCCGCTTCAGCCTGTCTGTCCACCTCAGTTACAAAGTCATTATGTTGTTTGCGGTCAACCTGGAGCCGCTCTAAATTTAGAGAAGCTCTATTAATCACGGTTCCGGCACGACGGGCAGCCTTAACGGCCACATTTAACATGGGATGCATAGTATTGATGGACAAATTAAATAAGAACAAGCTCAGCAGATTGCAAACTGCATGACAATAAGGAGCTAACACGATGATTCTAAACGATTGCCCATTTGAACTCCCAAGCCCCTAAAGAAATCTTTTCAATATGAATAGCGCACAGGCACAGCTCTTACGCTGGGTTCTAGTTGAAACCAGCCACCCTGGAAACGTGGGTTCGGCTGCTCGCGCACTAAAAACCATGGGGTTTAGTGATTTGCGCCTGATTTCACCGAAGATTCCGGGGGTTGCACAGACGCCTGAGGCTATTGCTTTAGCAAGCGGTGCCGGCGATATCCTGGAATCTAGCCAAGAATCACCCTCCCTCGAGTCCGCCGTTCAAGACTGCGCCCTAGTTTTGGGGTTAACTAGTCGTGATCGTGAATTCGGGCCTCCAGCCATGAATTGGCAAGACGCCCGCCCCCTGATTCAGGCTGCTATCGCCGGCAATCAGCGGGTTGCACTCTTGTTTGGCCCTGAACGGACCGGCCTAGATAATCATCACCTGTCGCTTTGCACTCATCGGGTATGGCTTGATGCCAACCCACTCTACCCCTCATTAAACCTCGCTCAAGCCATGATGGTCTGCGCATTCACACTCAGGGAGTCCTTGGTTAATGATCTGGGGGCTTTGCCCTCAGACTCGAATACCGAGCTAGTCGACTATGCTGACCCCGCTGCTGTAGCGGCCATGTTGGAGCACTGGCGTGAAGGGCTCGAGGCAATTGGCTATCTTGACCCCGCCAATCCTAAGAAACTCATGCCCCGCTTGCAAGCCCTCTTTGCCAGAACTCGCCTCCAGAAAGAAGAAATCGATCTTCTACGCGGGATTGCTAAGCAGATGCTCTTGAGAAAATAAATTCAGCCTTTACCCGTTAAAATCGCATTATGTTTAATACGCTTTTCGACCAAGTCGATTCCATCATTGTTCGTGACCCTGCCGCCAGAAATCGCTTGGAGGTGATTACCTGCTATCCAGGTTTGCATGCCGTATGGATTCATCGGGCATCTCATGGTCTTTGGAACTTAGGTCTGAAGTGGATTGCACGACTGCTGTCGATGCTAGCTCGCTTTATTACGGGCATTGAAATTCATCCGGGCGCAAAGATCGGTCGTCGGGTATTTTTAGATCACGGCCTTGGGATCGTCATTGGCGAGACTACAGAAATTGGTGATGATTGCACCATTTATCAAGGCGTCACTCTAGGTGGAACTTCTCTTTACAAAGGTGTGAAGCGTCACCCCACTTTAGGTAAAGGTGTTGTTATTAGCGCAGGCGCGAAAGTGCTCGGAGGCTTTACTGTAGGGGATGGTGCACGCGTTGGATCTAATGCTGTAGTACTCAAAGAAATTCCTGCTGGAGCAACTGCAGTAGGAATTCCTGCGCGCATCTTGCACCCAGATTTACCTCAGGCAAGTGCGCCAGATAGCAAGGCCAAAGAATACTTCTCTGCTTATGGTGTTACACCAAATGTAGATGACCCAGTATCTATGGCTTTAAAAGGCTTGATTGATGCCACCCTTGAGCAAGAGGCCAAAATTGCCTTACTGGAAAAGGCTCTAGCAAAATTGAGCAATACACCAACATCGGATGCCGGCGAATCAAGCGACACCAAACGTGACCTGGGCGCCTTAAAAGAATGGCTTAAAGAGTAATCTTGCTCTAATGCAGGGTTGGTGATGAGCTGCCAGGATTGGAAATGTCTCCTGTAAATTCATCATCACCATCATCAGAATCAGCAGGCATTCCAAATGCAAATGCTTCGCCACCCTCGGGATGACGATTCTCAATCTCTTCCTCAGTAGCAGCGCGAATGTCCTCCACCTGAACCCAGAATCGGAGTGCCATGCCAGCAAGTGGATGGTTCCCATCTAAAACTACTTGACTGTCAGCAACATCGGTAACGGTATAAATCAGAGGTTCATCATCTGCATCGGCAGCATCGCCCTCATCTTCAGCGTCAGGAACGCCTTCGAACTGCATGCCCACTTCCAAGGGCTCGGGAAAGCGTGCGCGTGGCTCAATCTTTAATAACTCGGGGTCGTACTCACCAAAGGCCTCACTTGGCTCCAGCTGAATACTGGCCTCGTAGCCAATATCCTGACCATCTAATAAGGTTTCAATCTTGGGAAAAGTACCCTCATATCCGCCATGCAGGTATACCATCGGAGAATCTGGTTCCTCGATAATATTGTTTTGCGCATCAGTTAATTTGTAGCGCAGGGATACAACGGTATTTTTTTCGATCTTCATGCGTAATTCATTCAACATTGTGTTTTAAACAGCTTTTTACTTATATGACTGCATTTTACTTGAGCAAGCCCTACGATCCGCCACAGGCACCCCAAAACCTTCCACTGGATCTTCCATGGGCTCTTCTAGGGGGCAATACCCCCCAGCAGTTCATGAAATCCTATTGGCACAAAAAGCCGCTTTTAGTCCGCGGCGCCATCCCTGCATTTGAACTTGCCAAGCATATGGGTGAGCCTTTGGGGAGCGCAATATCAGCGGAAGAGTTGTTCAAGATATCAAGTGATGACGCAGTTGAATCCAGATTAATCAAAGCAAAACCCTGGACCTTTACTGATGGTCCATTTAAAAAGAAATCAATCCCTTCGCTTGACTCACCAGACTGGACCCTGCTACTTCAGGGAATGGAAGCGCGCCATCCTGCTGCAGCAAAAATTCTTTCTTGGTTTCGTTTTATTCCAGATGCGCGCTTAGATGATTTGATGGTCAGTATTGCCGGCCCTGGTGGTGGCGTTGGCCCGCACTTTGATTCTTACGATGTCTTTTTAATTCAGATGTCGGGACGCAGGCGTTGGCGTATTTCTGAGCAGAAGGATTTAAGCCTAAACCCCGATCTTCCATTAAAGATTTTGAAGCGCTTTCAAGTAGAACAAGATTGGGTTTTAGAGCAAGGCGATATGCTTTATCTGCCTCCACACATTGCCCATGATGGCATTGCCTTAGATGCAGGTTGCCAAACCTGGTCGGTTGGATTTAGAGCTCAAAGCTATAAAGAAATATTGCAGGAAGGTTTATGGCGTTTAGCAGAATCCCTTGAAGATATTCCCGAGCTAGAAAAGCGCTTTGCCGACCCGAAGCAAACTGCTACCTCTCAGGCTGAGCAACTTCCGCAAGAGCTCATTAAGCAAGTGGCGCAAAAATTAGATAGCTTAAAGCTAGACCGCATAGAGACCTTCCTCCCCGGAATTGCAGCCTACCTTAGCGAACCAAAACCCCAAGCCTACTTTGACGGTACGGCACACGATCTTTCGCCTGAAGAATTTAGGATTGAGCTTGTCAAGCAAGCTGTAAAACCGCACCCCCAAACAAGGCTCTTGGTTCTAGGGTCAAGGGTATATTGCAACGGCGAGGATGTGACTTCAGGGCAAGCCAGTGCAGTAAAAAAGGCCTGGCGTGAACTTGCCGCCAAGAAGAAATTCAATGGCTCTATGGGCAAAATTGAGTCAAAAAATAGCCTTTTTGACGCATTTGCGGCTGGGTGGTTGGTTTTTTAACTATTGATTCAGAGATGGCTATAATGTTTGCTGGAAAGTACTTAGGGGGTAACCCTGTACTTTCTAAGTATTAATAACCGGTTATTAATGATAATTTTTTAAGAGGAAATTACAAATGAAGAAGTCACTCGCACTCGTAGCAATGTTGGCAATCGCTTTGGCCGCTTGCGGTAAAAAAGAAGAAGCAAAACCTGTAGAAGCTGCTCCTGCTGCTGCTCCTGCTGCTGACGCTCCTGCTGCTGCTCCAGCTGCTCCAGCTGCTGACGCTAAGAAGTAATCTTCTTCTTGAAGAAAAAAAGCCGCTGAAAAGCGGCTTTTTTATTGTCCATTTTTTTAAAAAAATTGACTATCGTGACATCTGCTCCGTAAGCAAAGTTAGGAGCTGCAATCCAGCTGCAGTATTTTCTGGCTTACCGTCAGCATCTTGAACATAGATACTTGAAGAATTATCCCCGGTGGATTTAATGACAACGAGGTACTTCTTGGCCTTCAAGCTAGAGTCATCCTTGCTGCTAAATAAATTGGAGAAGAACCCTTTGGTATCGCCCAAATCTTTGGGGTTAACGTAACGAACATAGTAAACACCGTTTGCGCGATTACGATCTTCAACAGTAAAGTTTGAGCGATCTAAAGCAAGCCCCGTGTCACGCCATGTGCGATCAAAGCCTGCAGCCATTTCAATATGGGCGGTATTAACGCCCTCCTGTACCAACTTCGCTTTAGGCGCCTTCGGTCCTAGCGGAACTGCTACTTGGGCTTTGGCCATCTCTTGAGTCATACCAAGACGCTCCATTAAACGAGCCAAGAATGCTGCTTCAAGCTCAGGATCATTTGGGCGCGCTGTCCAAATCGTCGAGTTACAAGCACCGCTGTTATCGCTGACACATTTCTCAATTGCGCCACGTTGAGTAATAAAAATTTCAGTCTGATTGGGTTTGCTGACTTCTAAACGAGTTTTGTAGCGATCTCTCTCACCAGTGTCATAGATAGAATCGAGCACCCCACCAAGAGCTTGACGAATAAAGTCTTGAGGAATTTTTGCGCGGTTTTCAGCCCAATCTGTTTCCATGATGCCTGTTGAAGGCGAATCAATCGTCAACAAGAAACCGTTTTCCTGCCAAAAATCTTTAATCTGAGGATAGAGCTCTGGGGCCGGCTTTTCCACCACCAACCAACGACGCTCACCATCGCGAGCGATACGCATGCCAGGTATACCGGTCATTACATTTTTGCGTGTTTGAACCGATTTTTTAACTGCAGCGTTGTACTCCGACATGGTGGCAGAGCCATCTTGAACGATATAGCGGCGATCGGCTTGAGCGGTAATAAGATCTGGGGGATAGGACAAATTAGGTCCACGAACTGCACCAGCCGATTTGTAATCAACAGTGTCATTAGTTGCGACAGATTTACAGCCAAGCAAAGAAGCGCTAGCCAAAGTAATAATCAGTAGAGTTGCGCAATGTTGGCGCAGGATTTGCATCAAATTCATCATAGTAAGCCAGCCTGTTTCATTGCAGTCTTCAAAGGTTCACGCAAAGCAACACTCAAAGGGGTTAAAGGCAAACGAATTCCAGCTGTAATTTTGCCCATTTCATGCAGAGCCCATTTCACAGGAATTGGATTTGCCTCGGTAAACATGGCTTTATGAACAGCCAGTAATTGGTATTGAATCGCACGCGTCTTCACCACATCATCAGACATCGCAGCCTGACATAGTTCATGCATTAGACGTGGAGCGATGTTCGCAGTCACAGAAATATTACCTTTACCACCCATGAGCATAAGCATTGCCGCACTGAGATCATCGCCCGAGAAGACAGAAAAATCTTGATGGCCAGCGCGCTTGAGATCAGCCAACAATAGCGTGCCACGCTCAATGCTTCCGGTAGCATCTTTAATACCGATGATTCCAGGAACACCTGCTAGGCATACAGTAGTTTCTCCAGCGAGATCCGCAACCGTTCTACCTGGAACGTTGTACAGAATCACAGGCAAGTCAACTGACTCAGCAATTTTCTTGAAATGAGCGTACATGCCCTCTTGTGTTGGCTTGTTGTAGTAAGGAACAACTTGGAGGCTCGCATCAGCGCCAACGGATTTAGCAAACTGAGTTAACTCAATTGCCTCTGTAGTTGAATTTCCACCTGTGCCAGCAATGACTGGAATGCGTCCAGCTACATGATCAACTGTAGTCTTAATGAGCTCGCAGTGTTCTTCAACAGACACCGAAGGGGATTCCCCGCTCGTACCAACAATGACGATGCCGTCTGAACCTTCGGCAACATGCCAATCTAACAATGAGCGTAAGGCCGGGAAATCCAGACTTCCATCCTCGAACATTGGCGTCACAATGGCAGGCATACTGCCTGCGATAGGCTTTTTACTAGCTTTGGATTGTGTTTTATTAGTCACTGAATGTGTCTGAATTATCTGAATGTTAACCACCAAATTGTAACGGAATGCACCCTTTTAAATGGCCTTTTACGGCACAAATCCGCTGAACCATAGCTGGTTTAGGTTGGTCGAGGTAAATATCCTCGTAGGCAATGACTTTCAAGCCTGATCGCTCTGCCAAAGCAAGTAATTCACCTGGTTTTAGCAAGAAATTGGGGTTGGAAGGCTTGCCAAATTGGGCATTTCCATCTGCAAAGGTTTCATAGATTAGCACCCCGCCCTCGCATAGCATTTTGGCTAATTCATCTAAAAATGGGCGGTAGAGGTAGTTCGTGACCACAATTCCTGAAAATTGCTTGCCTAGCAAGGGCCAGGCAGAGCCCTCGAGGTCAAGCTCTTGGGTTTGAATAAGGGCATCTTTCAGAGACCCTAAAGCAGAAATGTCTCGGTCAACAGCCAAAACACTGTAGCCCAGAGATGTCAGCAAAATAGAATGCCTACCTGCCCCGCAGGCTAGATCCAGAACCACCCCACCATTTGGAATGGTGGGAGCAAAACGCCTTACCCAAGGAGAGGCATCCGCAATGACATCATGCATTGAGCTCAAGGGGTGGTCTTAGTCGTACGCCAAGCCCATAGACTCTCGGACCTCACGCATAGTTTCTTGAGCAACCTTACGTGCCTTATCGCTGCCATCTGCAATGATGGAACGCAACAGGCTAGGATCATCCAGATACTTTTGGGCACGCTCGAACATTGGCTGCTGCTCGGCAAGAATGGCATCAATTACCGGTTGCTTGCATTCTAAACAGCCGATACCTGCTGACTGGCATTCTTTTTGAACCCAAGTCTTGGTATCTTCATTGGAATAGACGGTATGCAGCTGCCATACAGGACAGCGTGCAGGATCGCCTGGATCGGTTCTGCGTACTCGCGCAGGATCGGTAGGCATTGTTCTGATCTTCTTAATTACATCCTCAGGATTTTCACGAATGCTAATCGTGTTCCCATAAGACTTAGACATTTTCTGGCCATCAATACCAGGCATACGTGATGCAGTTGTCAGTAAAGCTTGTGGCTCTGGAAGAATAATTTTGCGAGCACCTTCTAAGAAACCAAAGAGTCTTTCACGGTCGGCCATCGAGAGGCTTTGTGCCTCTTGCAGCAAAGCCTTAGCTTGCTCCAAGGCCTCATCATCGCCCCGCTCCTGAAACGCAACACGCAATTCAGCGTACATCTTCGCGCGCTTACTACCTAATTTTTTAACCGCCTCCAATGCCTTCTCTTCAAAGCCAGGCTCACGGCCATAAAGATAGTTAAAGCGGCGTGCCACTTCACGCGTCATCTCTACGTGAGGAACCTGGTCCTCGCCTACCGGCACAAATTGTGCGCGATACATCAAGATATCAGCAGCTTGTAGCAAGGGGTAGCCCAAGAAACCGTAGGTCTGCAAATCTTTTTCTTTGAGTTTTTCGATTTGATCTTTATAAGTTGGCACACGCTCCAACCATCCCAAAGGCGTACCCATAGACAGTAATAAGAATAGTTCCGCATGCTCAGGAACCTTACTCTGAATAAATAAGGTAGCTTGGTTTGGATCGACACCACAAGCCAGCCAGTCAATCACCATATCCCATACAGACTGCTCAATCACATCCGGGGTTTCATAGTGAGTCGTTAAGGCATGCCAGTCTGCTACAAAAAAGTAGCAGGGATACTCAGACTGCAAGCGAACCCAATTCTTTAAAACACCATGGTAATGGCCGAGGTGCAAGCTACCTGTTGGTCGCATGCCAGAGAGAACGCGTTCTGCAAACATCTTGATCTTTATTCTTTAAAGGTAATTGAAACTAGTTAAGCAAATAGGAGAAATCAGTTAGTGAAATAGTGACCATACCGGGGTTAAGTGGTCTGGCAGATGAGGCAATGTGCCCAGATCAATATAACTCTCTTCGGGATCATGAAAATCAGAGCCTCGAGAAGCTAAAAATCCATAGTGCTGAGCAATCTTGCCATAGGTTTGATACTGATTCGGGCTATGACTTCCAGTAATCACCTCAATGGCCATGCCGCCGATTTCTTTGAAGTGCTTGTAGAGTTCATCCATCTGCATAGCGCTGAGCTTGTAGCGCCCCGGGTGTGCAATTACGGCTGCACCACCTGCACCCTTGATCCATGCAACTGCATCATCTAGCGTTGCCCAGAGATGCGGTACGTAACCCGGCTTGTCCTCAACTAAGTAATTCTTAAATACTTGATCGGTATCGCGGCAAACACCCTGCTCAACTAAAAAGCGTGCGAAGTGTGTGCGAGAAATCAACTCATGATTACCAGCGAAATGGAGTGCGCCTTCGTATGCGCCGGGGATGCCGGCTTTTAATAATTGCTCCGCCATCTGCTGAGCGCGATTGCCACGACCCTCGCGAGTACGACGCAGGCCTTCTAGAATTCCTGCATGTGCGGCATCAATTCCTAAGCCAACAATATGAATAGTCTGGCCCATCCAGGTTACAGAAATCTCGACCCCAGAAAGATAGTCCATACCAAGTGAACTTGCGGCAGCCCGGGCCCTCTCCTGACCACCCAATTCATCGTGATCAGTTAAAGCCCACAAACGGACACCATTCGCATAGGCACGCTCCGCCAACTGCTCTGGCGTTAAGGTTCCATCGGAAACAACGGAATGGCAGTGTAAATCTGCGTTTAGGCTGGAATTACTGGTCATGACCCTATTTTAGGTCAAGCTGGTATCAATTACCCGGCGAGGTGCATCTAGGTAGTCGCGGGATTGCATCTCAATCAAGCGAGAAACCGTTCTAGAGAACTCACTGGTAATTTGACCTTCGGTGTACAAATCTACCGCAGGAACCTCTGCAGAGATGATTAATTTGATTTTATGGTCATATAGGACGTCAATCAGCCAAATAAAGCGACGGGCTTCATTGGTCATTCTGGGGGGCATATAAGGCACGCCGGACAAAATCACCGTATGAAACTGATTAGCAATTTCCAAATAGTCATTTTGAGACCTTGGGCCGCAGCATAGCGTTTGGAAATCAAACCAAACAATACCTTCAGCCATGTGAAGAGGTCTTAGCTCTCGAGATTCAATCCGCAATACTGGGCGAACAGTTTCTTTTTGGTTACCAATGAGAGTCTGAAACATTTGCATCAAGATTGCATGGGATGCGGCATTCACTGGTGTGAGATAAGCCTCAACTTGAGCCATCTGAACTCGCCTATAATCATTCCCGGCATCGACGTTCATCACATCGAGCTGCTCTTCTAACAACTTAATGGCCGGTAATAAGCGATCACGATGCAAGCCGTTAGGATAAAGCTGACTCGGCTGATAATTTGAAGTCATAATAAACTGCACACGATCCTCAAAAAGCGCGCTCAGCAAGCGATACAAAATCATGGCATCCGCAATGTCATTGATATGAAACTCATCAAAGCAGATCAAACGGTATCGCTTAGCAATTCTTTTAGAAAGCTCATCCAGTGGATCTGCCATGCCTGAAAGCTCATGAAGTTCGCGATGCACCTCACGCATGAACTCATGAAAATGAATGCGGATCTTTTTTTCTAAGGGAGAAGCGGCAAAGAAACAATCCATCAAGAAGGATTTGCCACGACCTACTCCACCCCAAAGATATACGCCACGGGGTAATTTCGGTTTAAAAATTTTCTTTTTTAAGCCGCTGCTACGGATTTCTTTATAAGCAATCCACTCATCTTCACAGCGTTGCAAACGCTCAATGGCAGCAAGCTGCGCGGGATCACTTTGATACCCGCGCGCCTTTAACTCTTGATGGTAATACTCTAATGCTTTCAATTACATGTTTAATGCACGTTTATCCGTCGCCAATGCTGCTTCGCGAACCACTTCCGACAAGCTTGGATGTGGGTGACAGATACGGGCAATATCTTCAGCTGCCGCTTTAAATTCCATTGCTACGGCTGCTTCAGCAATTAAGTCAGAAGCATTAGGTCCAATAATATGAACACCTAAAATTTCATCCGTTTTTTCATCGGCCAAAACTTTTACAAAACCATCAGCACGATCCATGCCTAATGCACGACCGTTAGCAGCAAATGGGAACTGACCTGCTTTGTAAGCGATACCAGCCTGTTTGAGCTGCTCTTCAGTTCTACCAACCCAAGCAATCTCTGGATCGGTATAGATAACCCAAGGGATACAGTTGTAATCAATGTGCGGCTTTTGACCGGCAATAGTTTCAGCAACGAGTACGCCTTCGTCTTCAGCTTTATGTGCCAACATAGGTCCACGAACAACGTCACCCACTGCGTAGACACCAGGAGCTGATGTCGCACAAGTGTGATCATCAATTGGAATAAAACCACGCTCATCCACTTTGAGACCGATCTTATCGAGGCCCAATTTTTCAGTATTGGGAACGCGGCCAACAGAAACGATTAAGCGGTCGCACTCTAATTTCTGAGCCTTGCCTTCGCTATCGGTGTAGTTAACAACAACACCTTTCTTATCGGCTTTAACTTCACCAATCTTGACGCCCATATTGATCTTGAGGCCTTGCTTAGTAAAAATCTTGTGCGCTTCTTTTGCAATACCCTGATCGCAAGCACCCAAGAAAGTTGGGAGCGCTTCAAGAATAGTTACATCAGAGCCAACACGGCGCCAAACAGAACCCAACTCCAAGCCGATTACACCAGCACCAATCACACCTAGCTTCTTCGGAATGGAATCAAACTTCAGACCACCTTCGTTATCGCTAATGAACACATTGTCGACAGGAATGCCTGGCAAATGACGTGCCTTAGATCCGGTAGCAATGATCACATTTTTAGCAGTTACCACTTCTTTGTCTTTACCATCGATCTTGACTTGATAGCCATCAGCACCCTTACCTTCAAAAGAAGCATGTCCTTTTAATAAGGTAATTTTATTTTTACGGAATAAAAACTGAATACCAGCAGTCATCTTTGTCACAATCGCATCCTTACGAGCGATCATCTTGCCGGAGTCTAGCTTCACTGATCCTACGGTGATACCGTGGTCAGCAACGTGATGACTAATCTTCTCAAACTCTTCAGAAGAGGCAAGCAAAGCTTTGGAAGGAATGCAACCGACGTTCAAGCAGGTTCCACCTAAGCGAACCTCACCTTTTGGATCGTCATAAGCATTCGATTCGGCGCAAGCAACCTTAAAACCTAATTGGGCTGCACGGATTGCGGCGATATAGCCACCAGGGCCACCGCCGATAACTAATACATCAAATGATTGGCTCATATTCTTCTCTCTTACAAATCAAGGAGAAGACGTGAAGGATCTTCCAACGCATCCTTCATTGCCACTAAACCAAGTACCGCCTCACGACCGTCAATAATGCGATGGTCATATGACAAAGCTAAGTAGTTAATCGGACGAATCACGATTTGACCATTCTCAACTACTGCACGTTCTTTAGTTGCATGAATACCCAAGATCGCAGACTGTGGAGGATTAATAATTGGAGTAGAAAGCATGGAGCCAAATACGCCACCATTCGAGATGGAGAATGTACCGCCAGTTAAATCTTCTAATGACAATTTACCTTCGCGAGCCTTAACACCAAACTCGGCAATCTTCTTCTCGATATCAGCCAAATTCATCTGGTCAACGTCACGCAGAATTGGAACTACCAAGCCGCGTGGTGAGCTCACTGCAATACCAATATCAAAGTAACCGTGGTACACGATATCGTTGCCATCAACAGATGCATTCAGCAATGGGAATTTCTTTAACGCATGAGTAGCAGCTTTCACGAAGAAAGACATGAAGCCTAATTTCACGCCATGAACTTTCTCAAACTGATCTTTGTACTTGTTACGCATAGCAATTACTGGAGCCATATTGACTTCATTGAATGTAGTCAGGATGGCATTGTTTGCTTGTGACTCAAGCAAACGCTCAGCAATACGAGCACGCAAGCGGCTCATTGGTACGCGCTCTTCTGGGCGATCACCCATTGGAATTGGTGCACTTGGCAAAGCAGCAGAAGTTGATCCACTGGCAGAAGCGTTTAATGCATCACCCTTAGTAATGCGACCATCACGTCCAGAGCCAGCAACTTGACCAGCATCGATATTTTTCTCTGCGAGGATTTTTGCTGCTGAAGGTGCAGCGGCTGCGCCGGATGACTTCGCTGCAGGAGCGGCTTTAGCAGGTGCAGCAGCTGGAGCTGCCGCAGGTGCCGCCACTGGAGCAGCGGCCGCAGGAGAGGAAGTGGCAACAGCAGTGCTATCAATCTTTGCAATCAATTGCTCAGCAACTACAGTACCGCCGTCAGCAACAATGATCTCTGTCAGGACGCCAGCAGATGGTGCTGGAACTTCCAACACCACTTTGTCAGTTTCAATTTCAATCAAGATCTCATCTTGACCGACGGCATCGCCGACTTTCTTTTTCCATTGCAACAAAGTAGCTTCAGCTACTGACTCGGAGAGTTGGGGAACTTTAACTTCAAAAATAGCCATGATTAATCCTATTTAGTGTTTGTATATTGAGTGACGTCTACGATTACTTCGTAATGACATAACCCTTTAGTTTTGCGAATGCTGCAGTGAGAAGAGATTTCTGTTGTTCTTGATGGAGGTGGGCATATCCACAAGCAGGTGAAGCAGATGCTGGACGACCTGCATATGCCAACTTCGTGCCTTCAGACATATTCTCCAGAATATTGTGCTGAACAAAGAACCAAGCGCCTTGGTTTTGTGGCTCATCTTGACACCACACAACCTCTTGCAGGTTTGGATACTTCTTCAACTCAGCAGTCAATGCTTTATGCGGAAACGGATACAACTGCTCCAAGCGAATAATGGCAACATCATCTATTTTCTTCTCGGTACGTGTTTTTGCTAAGTCGTAATAGACCTTGCCAGAACACATCACCAAACGCGTTACCTTCTTGCCATCAATGGACTCATCGCGCTCAGGCAGGATAGTTTGGAAACCGCCCTTTGTGAATTCAGTCAATGGTGAGGCAGCTTCTTTATTACGTAGCAATGATTTTGGTGTCATCAAGATCAGCGGTTTGCGGAACTGACGAATCATTTGACGACGCAATACGTGGAAGATTTGCGATGCTGTCGTTGGCTGTATCACTTGCATATTGGTATCGGCGCACAACTGCATAAAGCGCTCTAAACGTGCAGATGAATGCTCAGGGCCTTGGCCTTCGTAACCATGGGGCAACATCATGACTAAACCATTGGCGCGACCCCACTTCACTTCGCCTGAAGCGATAAATTGATCAATTACCACTTGAGCACCGTTCGCGAAATCGCCGAACTGCGCTTCCCAAATAGTTAAGGTGTTTGGTTCAGCAGCGGCATAGCCGTATTCAAAACCAAGAACAGCCTCTTCAGAGAGAATCGAGTCAATCACCACAAATGGGGCTTGATCTTTAGTGACGTGCTGAAGCGCAATATAAGTACCGGTATCCCACTTTTCACGGTTTTGCTCATGCAATACCGCATGACGGTGAGTAAAGGTGCCACGTCCGCTATCTTCACCGGATAGACGCACTGGATAACCGCTAGCAACCAAGGATGCGAAAGCCATATGTTCGCCCATACCCCAGTCGATATTGACTTCGCCACGCCCCATTGCAGCGCGGTCGTTATAGACCTTAGCAACTAATGGGTGTGCTTTGAAGCCCTCGGGAATAGTTGAAATCTTTTCAGCCAAACGCTTCCACTCAGTAAGCGGAATAGCGGTATCAGCCTCGTCAGTCCACTTCTTATTTAAGAATGGAGACCAGTCAACGGCGAACTTACCTTTGAAGTTGCTTAATACCGGATCAGAAGTCTGCTTACCTTCATCCATTGCAGCACGGTACTCTTTAACCATGAGGTCGCCAGTACCAGCAGGCAATACGCCCTGAGTTTCTAATTTATCGGCATACAACTTACGTGTGCCTGGGTGTGCAGCAATGATTTTGTACATCAAAGGCTGAGTCATTGCAGGCGTATCTTGCTCATTGTGACCAAGCTTACGGAAGCAGATGATGTCAATCGCAACATCCTTATGAAACTTCATGCGGAACTCAACAGCCAACTTAGTTGCCAAGACTACCGCTTCAGGATCATCGCCATTCACGTGCAACACAGGAGCATCAACAATCTTCATGATGTCCGTGCAATACAAGCTAGAACGCAAGTCGCGTGGATCCGAAGTTGTGAAACCAATTTGGTTATTAATAACGATGTGCATTGTGCCGCCCGTGGAGTAACCACGAACCTCGGACATCGCTAATGTTTCTTGCATTACGCCCTGTCCAGCAATCGCCGCATCACCATGAACCAATACTGGCATCACTTGGAGGCCGAGCATATCGCCACGACGTTCCATACGAGCACGTGCAGAACCCTCTACTACTGGGTTAACGATTTCTAAATGGGATGGGTTAAATGCCAAGGACAAATGTACTGGGCCGCCAGGTGTAGAGATATCACTTGAAAAACCTTGGTGATATTTCACGTCACCCGCAGGCAATGTTTCTGGGCCTTTGTGCTCAAACTCAGCAAACAAATCCTTTGGCATTTTGCCCAAGGTGTTTACCAGAACGTTTAGACGACCACGGTGGGCCATACCAATGACGATCTCTTGAACACCCTTGTTACCTGAGTCACGGATCAACTCATCCATACAGGCAATAAAGCTTTCACCACCCTCAAGGGAGAATCGCTTTTGACCAACGTACTTAGCCTGAAGGTAACGCTCTAAGCCTTCAGCCGCAGTGACGCGATCCAAAATTTGACGCTTCTCGTCAACATTAAATTGCGGGGTTGAACGAATTGACTCTAATTTTTCTTGCCACCACTTCTTAATCTTCTGGTCGGCGATAAACATAAACTCGACACCGATAGTGCCGCAATACGTTTCACGCAATGCCTGCAGCAAATCGCGCAAGGACATTTCGTTCTTGCCGAAGAATGTATTACTTGTATTGAAGACGATATCCATATCGCCATCAGTAAAGCCATAGAAAGCTGGATCTAATTCAGGAATATCCTGGCGCTCAGTGCGCTTCAATGGATCTAAGTTAGCCCAGCGATTACCGACGTTGCGATACGCGGCAATAAGCTGTTGAACGGCAACGCGTTTGCGACCCAACTCCGAATCAGCGGAATCAGAAATTGTTCTGATTGGGCCCTGCTTCGCGCGCTCCGCAAATGAAGCAACGATAGGTCCATGGGCAATATCAGTTCGAGAAGAACCGTCGACCGCTGGAATTTGCTTCACATTATCAAAATAGTCTCGCCAATGATCAGCTACAGAAGCTGGATCGTGCAAGTAGGATTCGTAGAGTTCCTCTACGTAGGGGGCGTTTCCGCCGAAGAGATAGGAATTATCTCTTTGATCCTGCATCATGATGCTCACCTTTCATCGGGTTTCCCGAATAAA
>CANGNV010000027.1 GCA_947455485.1 Burkholderiaceae bacterium
AAAGCTTGCCAGCGAAAGCCAAATTAGCCTACCGCCTCGTCACCGACCGGTATCAAGGTCAAGCCCGTGTGCAACTCATGATTGAAGCTCACGACGAGAGTCCGAGCATCTGAGGGTCTGAGGCAATAACCCCCTTATAATTAGGGGATGGAAGCCGAACAACTCAATATTATTTCAAATACCCTCTCCGATCTGCTCACCCGTGAGCAAGCACTTCGGGGGTATCTTTGACTTCGAAGTAAAGTCACGACGCCTTACTGAAGTTAACTCTATTCTTGAAGATCCCACTATTTGGGATGATCAAAAGAAAGCACAAGCCCTCGGCAAAGAAAAGAAATTGCTCGATGGTGTTGTTGCCACCCTCACTGATTTAAATAGCAATATCACTGGCGCCCTCGAATTATTCGACATGGCTAAAGAAGAAAGTGATTTCGAAACTATTGGCGCCATCGAACAAGACGTTGAGAGCTATAGCAAGATCATTCATGATCTTGAGTTCCGCCGCATGTTCCATAACGAAATGGATTCATGTAATTGCTTTATTGATGTTCAAGCAGGTGCTGGCGGAACAGAGGCTTGTGACTGGGCTAGCATTCTCCTGCGCCAATACCTTAAATATTGCGAGCGCAAAGGCTACAAGACAGAAATCTTAGAAGAATCTGATGGTGACGTTGCGGGCATTAAGAGTGCCACCATCAAGGTTGATGGTGAATATGCTTATGGCCACCTCCGCTCAGAGACTGGCGTACACCGTTTAGTACGTAAGTCACCTTTTGACTCCTCCAATGGTCGTCACACCTCTTTTGCCAGTATCTATGTGTATCCAGAGATTGATGACTCGATTGAGATTGACGTTAATCCAGCTGATATCCGTACAGATACCTACCGCGCTTCCGGTGCAGGTGGTCAGCACATTAACAAGACCGACTCTGCCGTTCGCTTGACCCACCTTCCAACCGGAATCGTAGTGCAATGTCAGAACGATCGAAGCCAACATCGTAATAGGGCTGAAGCGATGACGATGTTGAAGTCACGTCTATATGAGCACGAGATGCAAAAGCGTCGTGCTGAACAGGACAAGCTTGAGGCCAGCAAAACTGATGTGGGCTGGGGCCACCAAATCCGCTCTTACGTGCTCGATCAAAGCCGCATTAAAGACTTGCGTACTAACGTTGAGATCTCCAATACGCAAAAAGTATTGGATGGTGATCTCGATGCCTTTATTGAAGCCAGCCTGAAACAAGGCGTTTGATTTATTACCTCTATTCCAGTTATTAATATTCCATATGAATGATCAAGTGAACTCCAATCCTAACCAAGCTGCAGCAACTGAAACTGTTGATGAAAACCACATCATTGCTGAGCGTCGCGAGAAGTTAGCCAAGTTACGCGAAGGCGGAGTAGCTTTTCCCAATGACTTTGTACCAACCCACTTAGCGGCGGATCTCCACACCCATTACGACAGCCTCACCAAAGAAGAATTGGCTGCTAAAAAGGTACATGTCAAGGTTGCCGGCCGTATGGTGCTCAAGCGTGTAATGGGTAAGGCCAGCTTTGCAACCATTCAAGATCGCAGCGGTCAGATTCAGTTCTACATCAATGATGAAATTAGTGGTGCAGATACTCATGGTGCATTTAAGCACTGGGATATGGGTGACTTTATCTCTGCTGAAGGCAATCTATTTAAAACCAACAAGGGTGAGCTCTCAGTTGAATGTAGCAATCTACGTCTCCTAAGTAAATCTCTGCGCCCTCTTCCAGATAAATTCCATGGTCTCTCAGATTTAGAGACTAAGTACCGTCAACGCTATGTTGATTTGATTGTGAATCCAGAGAGCCGCAACACTTTCAGAGCGCGTAGCAATACGATCGCTTCCTTGCGTCGCCATATGCTTGATGCAGACTTCATGGAAGTCGAGACACCAATGCTCCACCCAATTCCTGGTGGCGCTACAGCAAAGCCTTTCATTACGCATCACAACGCTCTAGACATGCAAATGTTCTTGCGTATTGCACCTGAGCTCTATTTGAAGCGCCTGGTAGTTGGTGGCTTTGAACGTGTCTTTGAAATTAACCGAAACTTCCGTAACGAGGGCGTTAGCCCACGTCACAATCCAGAATTCACGATGATGGAATTCTATGCAGCCTATACCGACTACCGTTGGTTGATGGACTTCACGGAAAGCTTGATTCGCGCTGCTGCAATGGATGCACAGGGTACTGCAGTATTGACCCACCAAGGTCGTGAACTCGATTTGAGTAAACCGTTTCAACGCCTCACTATTACCGAAGCTATCCTGAAGTATTGCGGTCAATCCAATAAGAGCTATGAGCCAGCCCAATTAGAAGATGCTGCATTTATTCGTGCTGAGCTGAAAAAAGGTGGTGAGAATCCAGATTCCCCTACTTTGAAGAACGCTGGCATTGGCGCCCTTCAATTGGCCTTATTTGAATTGGTTGCCGAGTCACATCTTTGGGAGCCAACTTACATCATCGATTACCCAATCGAAGTAAGCCCTCTTGCCCGTGAATCCGATACGCGCCCTGGTATTACCGAGCGTTTTGAATTGTTCATCACCGGTCGCGAAATTGCCAATGGCTTCTCAGAATTAAATGATGCAGAGGATCAAGCCAATCGCTTCCGCAAACAAGTAGAGCAAAAAGAAGCTGGTGACGAAGAGGCAATGTACTTTGACCATGACTTCATTCGTGCACTGGAATACGGCATGCCTCCAACAGGTGGTTGCGGCATCGGAATTGACCGCTTAGTCATGTTGTTGACTGATGCACCAAATATTCGTGATGTCATTCTCTTCCCACATCTGCGTCGCGAAGAAGAGTAATCAGTCCGATCAGCGCTACCTAGAAATACAAAAGCCGCAGAATTAAACTTCTGCGGCTTTTTTCTTTATGCAACTGATAGATACTTAGGTAGCAGGATATAACTTCGTATTCTCGCTATCGATTACCGTAACATTGACCGGAATACCCAAGCTCACGCTAGAAGACACGGTACAGAAATCCTGAAATTGCGCCAATACGCGATCAAGGTTTTCCAAAGTCTTTCCTGGCACACCAATACGAATCTCCACCTGGATCGCCAGAATCCGCAAACGGTTTTCTGCATTTCTACCTATTTCGCAACTGGCTTTAGTTTCGATTGGTTCAGGATTCTGCTTGAACTTTCGCAATGCAAATAGCAAAGAATCGGATAGGCAATTGGCTACACCAGCCAATAAAAACTGTGACGGTGTAGCACCTTGAGATCTACCCAATGGTGGTGGCTCATCCCCATAAATAGGATCGCGCTCTTCGTTGTAATAAATAGCAAATTGATAATCAGCTTGCTGGACAAGTCTTACGGAAGGTTCGCCACTCATAGATGCTCCAATAACTTAAAACTCTATATTAATAGATGCCAGGGATTAATTTTTTGACTCTAGTCTGATAGTCCCGGTAGTTTGGGAAACGCTCTACTAGCCACGCCTCCTCTCGCCTAGCTTTGATGTCAAACAATGCAAATAAGCAAATTGAATACGCCAATATATAGAGCCCAGGGAAGATGAGTAGCCAGGCCAGAGCCGCCAAGAGAACTCCGAAATAAATTGGGTGCCGAACATACCGGTATAAGCCAGTCTGAATGAGAACAGCATCGTCTTTAGGACAAGGTAAGGGGGTGAGATTTTTTCCTAGGTTAATTACGGCAATCACCATAATTAAACAAGCTAGCAAGCCAATAGCAATGCCACAGGATTGAAGAATGGTAGTGAGAGGTTCCGAGGTGATGAGAGGAAATCCTTGTGACCCGAATAAGATCAGACCAATCAAAATTCCCTGAACCACCACATACCACGCACCCCTCTCGAAGATGGATTTATGAGGTGATGAATTCATATTGTGGCCTTATAGAGATAAGTCCACAGTCTATCTTCCTTTAGTAGTTCAGGGCCCGAATAAAGTGATCATCAATACTGGCTTGATCTTGTGTGAGGACATGCTGTGCAATAAGAAACACGCCTGAAATAAAGCTGAGGCAAACCAACACCCCAAAGGCATGGTATTGATTCAGGCCACTCTGGTTGAGGACCTCAAGATAGAGGGAGCCTTCCAACGCTAGATGAGTCGACAGACTCAACAGGGCCAAACCCAGAAATATCTGGATGATAGTCAGAAATAAGGGCTTCTGGACGGCAGGCTTAGTAGACATATGACTCTTTCGGTTGGGCATGAAAGGATCATAGGGAACTGGCGAGCATAAGTAAAAGAATCCCTTTTTATAAGCTAAATACTTTTTTATCTATAGAACCATCCCAAGAATGGGGATAATTGAGGTTTACACCTCATTATTAAGCGTTTATGGCAGCCTACAACACCGAAACCGTCCTTACAGTCCATCACTGGAACGACACCCTATTTAGCTTTACTACCACCAGAAACAAAGGTCTGCGCTTTCGTAGTGGCCATTTTTTGATGATTGGCTTAGAGGTCGAAGGTAAGCCATTGGTGCGCGCCTATAGCGTGGCAAGCCCTAACTATGAAGAGCATTTAGAGTTTTTGAGTATCAAGGTTCAAGATGGCCCTCTTACCTCCCGCCTCCAAAAGATTCAGGTCGGTGACCCTATTTTGGTGAGCGAGAAGTCCGTTGGCACTCTAGTTATTGATGACTTAAACCCAGGAAAACATCTTTACCTTTTCAGCACCGGCACAGGCTTGGCGCCCTTCATGAGCATCATTCGCGATCCAGATACCTATGAGAAGTTCGAAAAAGTCGTCCTGATTCATGGCGTTCGCTTAGTAAGCGAATTAGCCTATGCTGATTACATTAAGAATGAACTCACTCAAGACGAATACATCGGTGAAATCATTCGTGAGAAATTAATCTATTACCCAACCGTGACACGTGAGGCTTTTAAGCACACCGGTCGCTTAACTACCGCCATTGAATCTGGTCAACTCTTTAAAGATATTGGCCTACCCCCATTAGATCCAGCGGTCGATCGCGCGATGATCTGCGGTAGCCCATCCATGCTGAAAGAAACTGCTGAGATGCTAGATGCCAAAGGCTTCAAGGTATCCCCCAGCTTGGGTCAGCTAGGTGACTACGTATTCGAACGGGCATTCGTAGAAAAGTAATCCACCCTATATATCTAAAAGTAATTTAGATATCGCTATATATTCCTTGTGGATATATAGATGCCTTGGTAAATTATCTATAACGAGATATTTACCAAGGAATCGAGATGTCACCCGTACGCGAACACTACAACCCAATCATTACTCAGCTACTGCGCCAGCATGATCAACTGCCCCATGAGAATGTCAGTGAGCGCAAAAGTTTCCAGCGCAGAATTCTGTTCTTGATGACTACTATCAAGATGGAAGAGTTTGAGGACTCTTACGCTTAAGCAAACTCAACGCAGATAACTACTTTACGATCGGAATAAATCCATCTCGATTTGGCATCTTCACCAAGGGTAATGAGTTCGCGTTCATTACATCACCCTTTGAGACGATCTTATTCATATACAAAATATAGGCGGTTAAGGCGTATACCTGATCATCTGTCAGAGATTGCGGCGCTTGGTGCGGCATAGCCCGTCTTACATAATCAAATATGGTTGTGGAATAAGGCCAAAAACTACCCACTGTTTTAACTGGCTTATCTGTATTGAGATTGCCCCCACCAACCAATCGATTAGCAATTGCGCCCTGCCCTTTGTCACCATGACAGGATGAACATTTTTGCTGGTAAATGATTTCACCTGTTGCAGCTGTACCAGATCCGGCCGGTAAACCTGCACCACTTGGACCAATGTCGATATTCCACGCTTTGATTTGGTTTTCAGTAACTGGCTTACCAAGACCAACCGGTCCAGTCGTATGATATCCGCTAGTACAGGCCGCTAAAACCCCAGCCAATGTAAAGACTAGAGGAAGTTTCACAAAAGATTTAACGACCATTTGTAATCTCCCCATTAGCGGCAACACGCCATGGCTGTATTGCATTGTTGTGATAAAAACTATTGGGGCTCTTCACCTTTAATAAAGCTTCCATGCTTGGCTGAGTATCGCCACTAGAGTCGATCGCTCGACTCATAAACACTGTCGGCTCACCATTCCAAACCCAGGGATAGCGAAAGCGCACCAAAGACTTGTCCATGACCGGTTCTTGCAAGATGGCCTCCGCCCAAGACTTTCCGCCATCGGTTGATACCTCAACCTTTTTAATTTTTCCATTACCAGACCAAGCAACACCCGAAACCTCATAGAACCCCTTGGACTTCAGCTTCATCATGCCAGATGGTTGCGTAATGACAGACTTCACATCCATTGCAAACGTAAATTGCTGAGCCTTGCCATCCTTCTGTAAGTCGGTATAGGCAGACGTTTCTTCGCGTGTTTGCCAGGGCTCAGTTCCTAATTTAATCCGCCTTAGCCACTTAATACTCATGTTGCCTTCGAATCCTGGCAAGAAAAGGCGAAGGGGGTATCCCTGCTCCGCTCGTAACATCTCACCATTCTGGGCATACACTAATAAAGCATCGTCCATCATCTTGCTCATCGGAATACTTCGAGTCATTGCAGCCCCGTCCGCACCCTCCGCCAAGGCCCATGTAGCGCCTGGTTGAACTCCACACTCCTGAAGAATGGTAGACAAACGAACCCCAGTCCACTCACAACAAGAAAGTAGCCCATGGATCTCTTGGGCAGTTTTACCGCTCGCCTTTTTTAACTCAGCAGCGCTGTTGCCGGAGCACTCTAGAAAATAAATTCGAGATTCTGATGGGAAGCGAACAATGTCTTCCATCGATAGCATCAGAGGTCTATCGACCATGCCATGAATAACCAAGCGATGCTGATCGGGATTGATATCCGGCACGCCAGCGTGGTGCCTCTCGAAGAAGAGTCCGTTTGGCGTAATGATGCCGTGTAAGTTTTGTAATGGCGTCCGCGATCCAGTTAAAAATGTTGGAGTAGGGGATGGCAAGACTCGAACTACATTCTTCTCGTATTTTGAAGGCAATCCATAAGGTGGATTGACGAAAGTTGAGCCCTGCACCTTGGTCCATGGATCAACTTCCAAAAATTCACCGGAAGAGGTTTGACCTAAGGCGGTGCTGGAGACTAGTGCAGCGCCAAGGCCTGCACCTACACCAGCAGAATTTTTAAGAAATTTACGACGGCTAGAAATATTGCTTTTGTCCGACATAGGTAGCTCACCTTTTTTAAAATACACGCATCAATTAAGAACGCATTTTTTAGAGAATACCGTCTAAATAATGATTGGCAATGACGTTAAGCGAGATTCAGGATAAAAATTAAGCCTATTGAAGCAATAAATAGGGTTTCCACTACCAACATGACAACCGGTTGCCAGCCGAGCTTTGCTAACTCCTGAAAGTTTGTTTTTAATCCAGCAGCGCCGATAGCAATCACGAGCATCCAGCGAGATATGCCACCGATGGAGTGAGTTACAGAGCTTGGCAAAATCTGCATGGATGCAACAACAGATAAGGCAACAAATCCCAATAGGAAGGTTGGTATCAGACGCAAACTTCCCCAACCTAAGCGTTGAGATGATTTTTCAGCGCCAAAGAAAATAGAAATAAATAAAACTACCGGCAATAGCAGCGCAACTCGGAATAGCTTAACAACTGTAGCCACATCGCCCGCCTCAGGACCAAATAACATACCAGCAGCAACTACCTGGGCAACATCGTGAATAGTGGCACCTAAAAAAATGCCTGCAGGTAAATCGGTAATATTGAGTAACTGAAGAGCAAAGGGATAGACCACCATTGCAATTGTTGAGAGAACGGTTACCCCAACCACTACAAGCAAAGTAAAGCGCTCATTCTCTTTTGTTTTTGGAAGAACTGAGGCAACTGCTAATGCTGCAGACGCCCCGCAAATGCCTACAGACCCACCTGCGATCAGACCAAAGTCAGGAGATAGCTTCAATAGCTTGGCAAGGAAGAAGCCAAGACATACAGTAGCGCCCACTGCAAACATCACCATTAGCCCGGTATTCCAACCGATTGCACCAATATCAGCAAATGTAATGCGGATACCAAGGAATGCAACGCCTAAACGTAATACTGTTTTCGCGCAGAAATCGATTCCCGGTTTAACCGTCTCATTGAGATACAGAAAATGAAGTGATAAACCAATCAACAAGGCATATAACAACTGTGGGCCACCATAGTTCTCAGAAAGAAAACTGGTTGACATAGCAATGACCAAGCAGACTAAAAGTCCTGGAATATTTTTACGAGTAGTAGTCAGCATAAAACTAAGCGACCAACTCACTGAAATACTCATGTTGAGTAGTATTTAAAGTGGAGACGCGCCATTCCAAAGGTTCATCTTGGATGCCGAGCGCCACTCTTCGGATAACGATGACCGGGGCATCTGGGCTCAATCCAAGCCAATCGCCATGCTGCTTACCAGCTAGCCCGGCTCGCAAACGCTCGCTACTCCGCACAACGGTCTGACCGTATTCCATTTGGTACATTTGATAGATGCTACCTTTACGGTCAATAAAGTCCGCACGGGTTAAATTTTTAAATCTTTGCTTGTCTAGCGTGATCTGATCGATCATGACGCACTGCCCTTCCAAAGAAAGACGATTGGTTACCCTCCAGACAGGCGCCCCCTCTTTGATTTCCAGCTTGCTGGCCTCTTCTTTATTGGCAGAAGCACTATTTAAGGAAACTAACTCAACTTTGGGATAAACCTTTTTTTCAGCATCGTGTTTTACGATGTGGAAAAAATAATATAAAAGCCTTTTGAGATCATGCTCAACAACATAGGTACCCCTGCCTTGGCGCCGAACCACGATACCTTCCGCGACCAATTCATCCACCGCCTTGCGCAGGGTTCCTATAGATACATCTAACTCTTTTGATAAATCCTTTTCGGCAGGCAAGGCCTGCCCCATAGGATAGCGACCCCTGACCAGATCCTCGGTGATCTTTTGCTTAACTTCTTGGTAAGCGGTCAGGTTTCTCATGCTGCAGTCTTATGCTGATTCGTATAAACGAGTCAATACAAACTCACGGTGACCGAGAATCTCAGAAGCAGTCAATTCACCATCAGCTGTACGCTTCAAGCAATCTAACAACTTGTTACCTGCATCATCCATGTTCTCTTCACGACGTAATAAGCCGGACACATCAACGTCGATATGCTCACCCATAGTACGAACAGTCTTTGGATTAGCGCAAATCTTAATTACTGGAAGAATTGCATTACCAATCACGTTACCTTGCCCTGTTGGGAAAAAGTGAGCTGTAAAACCAGCAGCTGCACACAAGGTGACCATTTCAGCAGCAGCTGATGATGAGTCCATGAAATGCAGTCCAGGAATGGTTGGCTCTTCACCCTTATCGAGCACGCTATCCACAATACATTTCTTACCGATTTTTTGGATATTGCCCAAGGCTTTCTCTTCGATGGTTGTTAAACCACCAGCAATATTACCTTTGGTTGGCTGAGAGTCAGATAGATCGCTCGTCTTATGACGCTCAATCACATCTTGGTAACGATCAAACATCTCACGGAATTTCTTCTTCACCTCAGGAGTGCGGCAACGTGCCTCAACTAAATGTTCGCCACCAGTTAATTCGGTAGTCTCACCAAATACCAAGGTAGAACCAATTCCATAGAGCTTATCGAAAGCATCACCAACAGTTGGGTTTGCACCGCAACCAGAAGTCGTGTCAGATTCACCGCATTTTGTAGAAACCCACAACTCTGAAAGAGGAGCGGAAACGCGTTTTTGCTTAGATGCATGCTTCATCATGCTGTAAGCAGCTTTGCTGGCAGAAGCAATCGTTGCTGTATCGCCGTTACCTTCGATCCAGAATCCCTCAACTGGCTTACCTGATGCCTTGATGCCATCGACAATAATTTTTGTCCACTGTGGCTCAATACCAATCACCACTACTGCTGCTACGTTTGGATTGGATCCAGTTCCGATTAAAGTGCGAAAGTGTAAATCCAAGTCAGCTCCGAACTGTAAACGACCATAGGAATGAGGGATTGCCATCGTTCCTTTAATGTTGTTTGCTACTGCTTCGCAGGCTGCGTTAGATAAGTCATCTAAAGGCAAAATCAATACATGATTGCGAATACCCATGCGTCCGTTTTCACGGCGATAACCTAAAAAGGTTGCGTCTTTCAAATTAGTCATTTTTATATCTCTCTCAATGAATAGGTAGGTAAGGAGGCTGGATTACCAGCGCTTAGTTTTTACGTTTTGGACGTGGAGGTGCTCGCCTTTTTTGATTGGAGCTACCACCTTGCCAATATCAACACCGTATTTCATTACCGTGTCACCTGGCTTGAAATCGTTCAATGAAATTTTGTGACCAATTGGAATATCACTTTCAGACTTGATATTTAAAGTTAGGTCACCATCCATTACCCAACCAATCAAGTCGGTTCCAGCTTTAACACCCTCAACTACCACTACACCTACGCCATCTGCTGGCTCATGCACGACAAAGTGGATCATTACTATCTCCTCAATAATCTTGTTTATAAAAACTACTCAGTCCATGACTGGCGGATACCAGTCTGAATTTCTTCTACAACTACATCTGAAACTGTGACGCCATCTTTTAGCCCTGTGGCACGCTGCTTAAAACGACGCTGGCCAGGAAGACGAGTCCCTGCATCAGCGCTTAGAACTTGTAAAAAATCTTGGATTCGACCAGCAAAAACAGATGCACCTGCCAAGCCAGGATCAATGGTCAATATCAACTGACCAATCCGAGGGCGATTCCCTTTTGGATCAAAAAAAGAATCTGCCTCGTAGGAAAATCTACTGCCAGAAAGCCCAACCACTAGCAATTCAACGATCAGAGCAAGTAATGCCCCTTTATCACCACCTAGAGGCACCATCAGACCCTTCAAGCCCTCTTGTGGATCAGTCGTTGGCTTACCGTCAGCAGTTAATGCCCAGCCCTCTGGGATCTGCTGACCATTTTTTGCTGCGACCAATAATTTTCCACGGGCAACCGCAGAAAGTGACATGTCGATAACCAAAGGATCGCCACCAGGAATTGGAAAAGCTGCAGCCAAAGGATTGGTCCCGAAAATAGCTTTCGTACCACCAACCATTGGCATTGCAGCTGGAGTATTGCCAAATAACAAAGAGATGTAGCCCGCTCTTGCAGCAGCCTCAACATAATGACCCGCAACGCCAAAATGATGGCTATTGGTAACTGACACTAAACCAAGGCCATTTTTTGAAGCCAGATTCACGGAGAGATCCGTGGCAAAACGAAGTGCTGGAAAAGCAAGACCATCGCGCGCATCAACTAATGCTGCTGCTGTTTTGAATGGTCGAACCTTCAACTTCGGGTCCAGTTCAATACGACCATTTTTTGCATGGCCAGCGTATTGAGCCACCCGTGCGAGCCCATGTGATGCAAGACCATCTAGCTCAGCTAATGCCAAAAATTGTGCCGTTTCATAGGCCGCCTTTGCGCCAATACCTGCAGCCCTCAGACCTGAATCCGCCAAAGCAAGTAATTCCTGATAACTGAGATTCATGCATGCCCCCCATGGGAATGGGCAATCAGAATCAATCCATCAAAACGCAGGGTTTTTAGGGCTTGACTAGACTTGGCTTTAGGGAACAAAATAACTGACATATCTGAATCATATAGATGATTTAGATATCTTGCAATACCCAATTCATTGTGCGGCGCAATGGGCATCTAAAAGTGCGACAGGATGAATGGAGGAGACAGTAGTAATGAATATGCATATAACTATTAAATAGCAATTCAGTATATTTTTTTGATAACTAAGTAACTAAGATACAAAGATCAAATTTCCACTGGAGGTCACCGATGTTGAAGATTCAGAAATATAAGTTAAGTAGACGTTTAGTTTTACTTGCTGGCGCACTCACCCTTGCACTGCCTCAATTAGCAACAGCACAAGCTTGGCCAACAAAACCCATTAAGTTAGTCATTCCATTTGCAGCTGGTGGTACCACCGATATTCTTGGCAGACTCTTGGCTCAGCAATTAACAAAAGACTTAGGACAGAACGTCATCGTTGAAAACAAAGGCGGCGCGGGTGGCAATATCGCGGCTGAATTTGTAGCGCAATCCCCTGCTGACGGTTACACCATCATGCTTGCCTCTGGAAGTATGCTCACAGTTAACCCCAACTTATATAAAAAATTACCGGTTAATTACAGCAAAGATTTTGTGAATATCACTAACGTTGCCAGTGGTCCAATGTTGCTATCAGTAAGCACTAAATTACCCGTTAAAAATTTAAATGAATTTATTACCTACGCCAAAACTAAAGATCTGAATTTTGGTTCCGCAGGTATCGGAAGCCAAGTGCACATGGCTGGTGAAAATCTCACCTACTCTGCCAATATCCCAGCAACCCATGTACCTTATAAAGGTGAGTCTGCCGCCCTTAATGATCTAGTAGCTGGGCAAATTGATTTCATGGTTGGGAACTTGACAGCTGCAACTGGATTTGCAAAAACTGGGCAGATTAAGCCGATCGCCGTTACCAGCGCTAAGCGCGTTAAGCAGCTTCCCGATGTCCCTACCGTCGCTGAAAGTGGTATTCCTGGATATGAAAGCACAGGTTGGTTTGGCTTGATTGCCCCTGCCAACACTCCTAAAGCCATCACAGACAAGATTTACGATGCGACCGTTAAGGCGGTGAATTCTGAGGCGATGAAAAAGAGCCTGGAGCTTAACGGCTTAACTCCAGTAGTGAATTCTCAGAAAGACTTTGATGCTCAGATTAAAGCTGAGTCAGCAAACTGGGAGAAGGTGATTAAGGGCCGCAACATTAGCGCCCAGTAATAATTCATAGCACCATGAAAAAAGCGAGGATTCGTCCTCGCTTTTTTATTCCCTAATGGGTGATAGTTTTATGCAAGCTGTCTAAGCAATAACATTGAACCAGCAAACACCAATATAGAGCCGTAAGCTATACGCATAGAAGTATTGCTCAGCTTAGTGTGAACATGGGAACCTGTCCATATGCCCAAGAATGCGACTGGCATTAAGCAAACGGCAAGAATAATTACTTCCCAACTCAGTATTAACCCAGTAACAAGCATCAAGGCAAGCCTTAAGAAGGTCAGCATAAAAATGGCAAATGCCATCGTCGCGCGAAGAACCTTGGGGTTATTAATTCTTAAACCTAGATAGGATGCATACACTGGGCCGCCCGTAGCAAAAAGAGCGGTAAATGCGCCTCCAAAAAATCCAAATGGCACCGCCCACCATTTATTTATCGGATCTCGAGACTCAATATTTCTCTGAATCAAAACACGCACACCATTAATGGCTGCAAAGATCCCAAGAATCAATAACAAAGGCTCGCTTGGCGCCTCCACCAATAAAAAGATCCCTAATACCATCCCTACCAAACTAAAGGGAAATAACCATTTCAACTCTTGAATGTTGGCATCACCAGACGACTTCCTGCCTACATATAGTGAGGCACAGATATCAATAAGCACCATCATTGGCACCACTACCTTTAGCGGGTACATCTGAACCAATAAAGGCACAGACACTATTGATGAGCCAAACCCAGAAACTCCAAAGATGAAGAATGCGCACAGAATGATCAAAGTCGCTAGCGCAAACGAGGCTGGCTCAATCAATTCAAAAATGATTAAGCCTCTACCAAAATAGTCTCGCCGGGCTTAATCATCGTAAATTGAACTGGTCTATTTTTAATATCTAAACCATCTTTACCCAATTGAACTGCCGTGAAATAAGACTCTTCCAAAGAACCAGGCTGAGGAAAATCATCGCGGTAGTGAGCTCCTCGAGAGTTTTCTCGAGAAAGCGCAGCCTCGGTTACCGACTTACTTACCAAGATCAGATTATTTAAATTCATCCAATCTTGCCATGTAATGCTGTATTCCCTTTGGATATCGCCTACGCCAATTTGATGCAACTGCTGACCTAACTGATCAAGCTTGATGCGAGCTCGGAGCAAACTTTCTTTTGTTCTTGAGATGCCAACGTCATCCCACATGCACTCTGCCAAGGCATCACGAATTGACTCAATATCCCCCGCAGGCCTCTCTAATGGGGCCTCATGGTCGTTGATACTGGCGCGCACCTCATCCATATTGCACTCTTGCAAATTCTGGGAAACAACCCACTTCGCCATTTCTTCACCGGCAATACCGCCAAATACAGTGGAGTTAGCTACGCCATTACCACCAAGGCGATTTGCTCCGTGCACCCCTCCAGTATCTTCACCTGCTGCAAATAAACCTGGTAACTCAGTGCTGCAGTCCGCCTTGAAAATTAATCCGCCCATCATGTAATGCGCAGTTGGAACAACTTCTACAAGATCTCCAGCCAAGTCAAAGCCACTATCAGCGCATCGCTCGACCATGCCTTTAAATTGCTTGCGGACGTTATCGGGGCCAAGATGACTCATCTGAATATAGACGCCGCCATTAGGGGTGGCTCTGCCTGCCCTGATCTCAGAATTAATGGAGCGAGACACAATATCTCGGGTAGCGCGTTCATTGCGGGGATCGTAGTTACCCATAAAGCGCTCTTGATTGCCATTGAGCAAATATCCACCTGCGCCACGCAAACCCTCCTCAAGAACAGTTCCAGTCATCCTAGTTCCAGGCCCTGCTAACAAGCCGGTGGGATGAAACTGCACCATTTCCATATCGCGCAATGTGAGACCAGCACGCAGTGCCATAGCTAATCCATCACAACTCTTATCACCCGAAGGCGTGTGGTACTTATACATTGTGGGGCCACCACCTGTAGCCAAGAGCACTGCCTTAGCTCGTACTAGTGTGAATTCACCAGTCTGCATATTGAGCATGAGTACCCCGGCGAGCGACTTTCCATCAGCACTATGAATTAACTCAAGCGCCCGATATTCCTCAAGGCGATGAATTCCTCTCGCCCAAACTTGCTCAGCCAATCGACTGATAATTTCAATGCCCGTCAAATCTCCCTTATGAACTGTGCGGTCAAAGGTTTGCCCAGCAAATGCTTTTTGATGCACCGTTCCATCTGGATTGCGATCAAAGAAACATCCGAGCTCATTCTCAAGCTCATGAATACGTTCGACAGCCTTATTGACCAAGGTCCACGCCAACTCTTGATCAGACAGCCATTTACCGCCCTCAATCGTATCCATAAAGTGACGCTCAACAGAATCACCTTCCGCTAGCGCTACGTTATAACCACCCTGTACCATCCGAGTGCAACCACATTTACCCAGAAGTCCCTTTACGGCAATAGTGATGTGCAAGTCTGGATTAGCTTGGTGTGCATGTAGAGCTGCAAATAGTCCTGCACCGCCAGAACCCAGAATCAGGATATCGGTTTCAAGAGTGGTGATATTCATGATGCGATTCCCAGGCTCTTTAAAACAGCTTCTTTATTGCGCGCAACATCACTTTTTACTTCTTGATAAATGCTTCCACCGTGACTATCCATTGCAACTAGCAAAGGGCCAAAGTCCTTAATCTTGAAGCGCCAGAGGGATTCTGGGTTGAGGTCATCCATATCGACATCCTCTATTTGCTCAATCCAAGTTGTCTCCAATGCTGCTGTGCCGCCAATAATCGCAAGATACACGCCACCAATTTCCTGAAAGGCTGCCGCAGATCCTTCGCGCATACCGCCCTTACCTACAATCATGCGCACTCCATTCTCAGTCATTAAAGGGCGAGTAAAGCGCTCCATACGATCTGAGGTAGTGGTGCCAATACAGATGGGTTGATATCCAGCCGGAAATGCCTCACTCACAGGCACCTTGCGCACATTCGGCGCCGTATGAATGACAGCATGACCATTAAGATCAAAGCGGGTTTTCCGACCCTTATCAAATAAGTGAATTTGCGTAGCATCCCGAATACCAAACAGAGTGTTTTGAAGTGTCACTGTGTCGTTAATACGTAGCTTACGAATATCGGCTTCGCTAACAGGGGTTGGCAGGTAGTAATGGGCCATCGTTATTCCTAGAATCCGTAAGTCACACCAGCGGGCGTGAAAGTTGCTCGCGCTCTACGCGCAGAATGGCATTGCATATTGACCGCCACTGGATTTAAGGTGATATGTGTGTGAGCAAGCTCTACATGCACAGCAAATGCTGTTCCATCACCACCTAAACCTTGAGGACCAATACCTAATTTATTCACAGCAGCAGTTAGCTCTTGCTCTAACTTGGCACCTTCTTCGTCACTACAAACACTACCCAATGCCCTTGTAGCCGCACGTTTAGCCATCGCAACACATTGCTCGGAGGTGCCACCAACGCCAACGCCAACAATCGTTGGGGGACATGTCTTACCTCCAGCAGATACAACACTCTCAATAACAAAAGCTTTAACGCCATTAATCCCATCAGCAGGAATAGCCATCTTCAAAAAGGAATTGTTTTCTGAGCCGCTACCCTTTGGAACCATCTCAATTTCAAGCATCTCATCATCGTCACAAAAATCGATGCTGATTGCAGGCATATCGATGCCGCATGAGGTGTGGTTATTTTTTCTGGTGATTGGATGAACTACTGATGAGCGCAATGGATACTCAGTGGTTGCGCGCTCGCACCCTTTGCGAATAGCTGCCTTGAGCTCCATGCCATCAAGCTGAACATTGCGGCCAATCTTGACCTTGTAGATCGGTAGGCCTGTGTCCTGACAAAGTAAGTTGTCCTCACGCTCTGCAACAGCAATATTGGTGATCATGGTTTTCAGCACCACCTGTGCACGAGCATCTGACTCGCCTTGGTTTAAGCGCTCAATGCCAGCTTTAACATCGTCTGGGAGCACTTTTAAGGCGCGAATATAAAGCTCTTTACAAGCGTCTTCAACTGCTTTCATTTGCAACTGCATAAATTACCCAATCAATTTGCTAAATACAAAAATAGAAGGCCGCAAGCAATGCCAAACAAAATAGCTACCTGGGTCCAAGCCTTACGCAGCCCGCGCCACGGACCAAACTCAATCATGATGAGTCGAATTCCACCCACCAAATGAATTGCTAACAAAATAACAAGTGCCCACTCACCAAATTTGAATACCCAAAAATCGGTTAGCTCCAAGTAGCGCTCAAATCCGCTGGCTCCACGTAGAGACTGAGAAAGCATTAAGAAATGCAAAGGAATAAAGCAAGCCAGCAATAGTCCAGAGAAACGATGGCATGCGTATGCAAAGTAAGAGAGATGTGTCTTTGCGCGTAAATCGAGCTTTGGTCTAGATCTCATAGAGCACCTCCGGTATAGACGCCGATCACTGCCGTGGTTCCCAGGGTGATGATGAGGGCTGCCAAAATCCAAGATAGGGTCTTGGAAATCAATCCCTTGCAAAATGTTTCTTCGAGAATATTAGCCAAGCCAATAGGCGCGTGCACGAAGCAGGCCAAAACAAAAATTTCATAAAAAATGGCAAATGCAATATTGCCTTGCGTACGCCCAAGAATCTCTTCAGCAGTGAGGCCGCCTCGTATTGCGTAGAAAATAATGATGAGGTGAATGCTGACACAGAGCCCCAAAATCATGGCACTAATTCTCTGGGCATACCAAAGTTTTGCCTGCAATACTCCCTGACTCATAACTTACCCCATTTACTGCCACGCACGGCAGCTCTGGCTACTAATTTCTTAAGGCCAGCAATACTAGCTGTAGGCTCCAGCTTCTTAGGGCAGCGCTCAGTACAAGATCCCTGCGTATGACATGCATGGCAACCTTCATCACCGGCAATAGCACGCAGACGATCCAATTGCTGCACATCACGCACGTCGTTTGTTAGTGTCCAGGCGCGATTCAGAGCTGCAGGGCCAAGATAGTTAGCACGCTTTTCAACAACCTCACAAGAGGAATAGCAAACTCCACAACCAATACATTCAATACCGGCATTAGCTAGTTGACGTTCCAGTGACTCAGGCTCTACTTTCGCAAAATCATCATGACGTGTTTTATCGCCTTTGAAGAAGCCGACCGCACCTTTCCACTTATTGAAGAACTCTCGCATATCCGTTGCGAGATCCTTAATGACGGGAAGATTATTTAAAGGGGCGATCTCTAGTGAATCACCCTCAACAATCTGAGAAACGTGGGTGCGACATGTCCAGCGAGCAACACCGTTCACTGTCATGGCACAAGAACCACACATGCCAACTCGACAAGCAAAGCGGTAGCTTAGAGTCGGATCCAGCTTGCGCTGAATATAGGTGACGACATCCAGCACCGTTTGATTAGAGTTTCGCGGCACCAAATACTCAACAAACTCACCTTCTTGAGCGCCGCGCCAGACTTTTACTTTGAGATCTGTATTGGACATGGTCTGATTATATCGATAGATAGTAAAAACTAAATCGAATATAATTTTCTTTGAGATAAAGAAATACTTTATATTTATACCTATGTCGAGCATTCGAGTACTCAAGAACTTTCTAGCCATTTCCAGGCACAAGAGCGTGGCGGCCGCTGCACGTGAAATAGGGCTTACCGCTGCTGCTGCGGGACAACAATTGCAGCAACTAGAGGCTGATATTGGTTTTGAGCTTTTTGATAGAACCAAACGCTCCATGTCCTTAAATCATCATGGCAGATCGCTAGTTGAACCAATCCAGGAAATTGTGGCTCGTTATGAGGCCCTGGGCTCTGATTTCAAATCTGAGCTCAGTGGAACTATCGTACTAGGTGCACTCGTTTCCACTTTAATGGGCGCATTTGGAAACACGTTAAATGAACTCAAGCAAAATTATCCAGAACTAGAAATCAAGCTCATTGCAGGTCTATCAAATAACTTCCTAGATCAGGTAATTGAAGGCGCTCTAGATGCGGCGATTGTGACCGAATCACCTTATGCATTACCTCAACATATTCGTTGGACAGAGCTCTATACAGAACCAATGGTATTGATTTCTCCGGCAAGTAAAAACAAGAAAGTTTCCACACCAAAGGAGCTGGCACATGAACTCCCGTTTATGCGCTTCGAAAGAAATACCTGGACAGGCCACCTTGTGGATCAAACCATTCGAGCAAATAAATTAAGCATTAAAGAAGGTATGGAGCTCAATTCAGTCGAGGCAATTATTGAGCTGGTAAGACAGGGGCTTGGGTATTCCATTGTCCCTAAGTTAGCTAATATTTCTTGGGGAAATGATCGCCAACTAAAAATATCCGCACTGCCTGGAAAAACGATTTATCGAAAAGTTGGTCTCCTAGAAAAACGTAAGCATTCACGTGAAAATATCACTCAAGAAATTAAGAAGTTCTTCCTAGACGAAGTGACCACAAAAAGAAAAGCCACCCCTTAGGGTGGCTTGAAAGAAAATCTATGGAGGTGCTACTAAAGAATGAACAACGAGTTCATAGTATTCCCTCGACCTTCACCTCAATCATTAGCCGGCCTACTTTAAGTGCGTTATGCTTTAATTTGGTGCATATCTGAAGATTTATGCCATTCTGTAGAATCAAAACATATTCAACCTAGAAAAAGGGGTGCCAATGTTGGCGACAAAGAAGATGGGTATTCCATCTCGTTTAATAGCAAGCCTACTTACGGCTGCACTCATCATTCCTGCAGCGGCTCCTGTGGCTTACGCCCAGAACTCAAGCCAACAACAGGCAGCTAAGCTTTCTCAAGCCCAATTAGAGGCTTTGGTGGCACCGATTGCACTTTATCCGGATGCACTTGTCTCGCAAGTACTAATGGCTGCCACCTACCCACTAGAGGTTGGGGAGGCATCCAATTGGGCCAAAGCCAATAGCCAGCTTAAGGGCAATGCTCTGAACCAAGCACTCCAACAGCAGACGTGGGATGCTAGCGTGAAGTCTCTCGTGTCATTTCCGCCAGTGCTGGAGATGATGGGCTCACAGTTAAGCTGGACCCAGCAACTTGGCAATGCGGTTTTGGCACAGCAATCTGAAACCATGAGCGCGATTCAAGCATTGCGCGCAAAAGCTAAGCAAGCTGGATCACTGCAATCGAATTCACAGCAAACAGTGACAACACAAGGTAGCGGTAGTAGTCAGACCATCATTATTGAGCCCGCTAACCCACAAGTAGTCTATGTGCCCACTTACAACCCAGCAGTTGTTTACGGTGCATGGGCCTACCCAGCATATCCTCCGTACGCATACTATCCGCCTGGATATGTAGCTGGCACAGCACTTCTTTCATTTGGAGTTGGTATGGCGGTTGGCGCCGCTCTTTGGGGTGGTTGCCACTGGGGCGGCGGTTACGGCGGCGGATCATTGACCGTAAATAACAATAACTTCAACAACTTCAATAAGAACACTAACAACAACTGGAACGGCAATCGCAATGGCGGTTCTAGTGATTGGAAGCCTGACCAACAACGTCGTAGCGCCAATCTTGGTGGTGGTGCTGGAGCTAATGCAAATCGTGATGCGGAACGTGATCAATTACGTCAGAACTTGCAACGTGGCGACTTAAGCAATAACCGCACCGGGGATCGTACTGGCAATATGAGTGGTGATCGCGCGGGTAATCGTGCAGGCGCCGATCGAACAGGCGACAGAAGTAGCGCTGACCGCGGTGGTAATTTTGGTGGCGGAGATCGAACCGCTAGTCGACCTTCCGGCGGTAGTGATCGATTTGGCGGTGGTGGCGGCTTTGGTGATACTCGCAGTGCGCGCTTTGATGGCGGTGGCGAGCACTTTGGTGGCGGTAACCGCGGTGGGGGCTTTGGTGGTGGCGGTGGTCGTGGACGCCGCTAATTACGCACACTCATCTACATTGATATATACAAATTTGATTAAAGGAATGAACATGAAGAAATTTTTAATTGCCACTACCTTAGCCTTCGGGATGGCCGCCAGCATGCAAGCAGCGAATGCAACTACTACTGATGAGCTGTTGCAATACTGCAAAGGCGAAGGAAGCACAAATGTAACTTGCCAAATTTATGGCCAAGCTGTTTATGACACCTATCTTGCGACACGCAATCCAAAAACTGCGCCTAGCAAGATTTGCGTGAAGCAACCTGCCCCAACACGCATCCAGGTGGTAGACGAATACATTGCTTGGGCCAATGCAAACCCATCCAATGGACCAAAACCAGCAGCAGAAACCATGTTGAAGTTTTTAGAAGGTGTATTCCCTTGCGGCAAGTGATGCATTAAATTGCTCGATCTTCGGATCCAGCATTAAAAAAGCCACCCTGATGAACTGACCCCCAAAAGTTGGACGTTATGTCCAACTAAGGGGGTTTTGTTTTATGAGCAAATACAGCAAGCAGTTCAAGTTAAAAGTAGTCCAAGAGTTTTTAAAATCAGGTGGCCTTAGGCGTGTATCTCAACTCTTTGAGATCTGTCACTCACAAGTGCGTGATTGGGTCCTGACGTATCAGGTACAGGGCGTTGCAGGTCTGAGCTCTCAATACCACCATCACTCCCCGCAGTTCAAAGTCCAAGTTCTGGAGTACATGGCCAAGCACCAGGTATCAGCCAGACCAGCTGCTGCCCGCTTTGGGATTGGCAGTATGAGCTCGATTTTGCAATGGCAAAAACTCTACAATGAAGGCGGTATTACAGCCCTTGCCAATCGACCGAGAGGACGATCTCCTATGCCCCACTTCAATATCAAAGCCT
>CANGNV010000028.1 GCA_947455485.1 Burkholderiaceae bacterium
CATCACGCTAAAATAGCGGATTGGCGTCGGCAGAAGTCTTTAGAGCTGACGCTAAGGCTTAGACCTGATTTAATTAAATCAGCAAGAGCTAATGGGTTGCTAAGTAAAGAAGATGAGCAATTTCTTCGAACGCTGTAAGTAATTATGGTTTTGAATGAAGTGTTTGTGTTTTGATTTAGTGAAATGGTTTTAACTGCATCCTCTGTCTGGTCCGTTGATGAAAGTCTCGGGATTAAACGCTGACAAGATGTTTAAGGATTAATAATGAATTTGATCGAAAAAATTGAGCAAGAAGAAATTGCTCGCTTAAGTGCTAACAAAGTGCTTCCTACTTTCGCTCCTGGCGATACAGTAGTTGTTGGCGTAAACGTAGTTGAAGGTACACGTAAGCGTACCCAGGCCTTTGAAGGCGTTGTGATTGCTAAGCGCAATCGCGGACTGAATTCCAGCTTTATCGTTCGCAAGATTTCATCTGGCGAAGGTGTAGAGCGTACATTCCAAACTTACTCACCATTGATCGCTAGCATTGAAGTGAAGCGTCGCGGTGATGTACGTCGTGCTAAGTTGTACTACTTGCGCGATCGTTCAGGTAAGTCTGCACGTATTAAAGAAAAACTTCCTGCACGCAAAGTTAAAGCAGTTGCTGAGACAGTAGCGGAATAAGGTTTGCTTTAATCCAAAAAGAAGGCGGCCTAGGTCGCCTTTTTTATTGCCCTAAAATAAGCCAATGATCAAGAAATCAAACTCTCAAAATCAGACATTAAGCGTTGCTGTACCTGCGGGTTTTGATGCGAAAGCCATCCCTATTCATGAGGTGTGTTTTGGTCAAGCTAAGGTAGCGGCTCATGTTTTGGAGCCCTTGGGTTTGAGGGATCGTTTTCAGTACCCCCCAGCCTGGGAGCCGGAAATCACAGATGAGAATCGACACGTCATTGCAGCAGGCATTATTCAAAATCGCCAAGCTGCTGGAAAAATAACCCAGGCGGCGGTGCTAATTCCTTTGTTGCTGAAAGCTGATGGACTGTCGGTGTTACTGACCCAAAGAGCCGATCATTTGCATGATCATGCTGGTCAAATTAGTTTTCCAGGTGGGCGCATGGATCCGGGTGATTCCAGCCCTAATGACACTGCTTTACGAGAAAGTGAAGAGGAAATCGGTTTGGATCGGCAGGGGGTGGAGATCATTGGCCATTTACCTCAATATTTAACGGTTTCGGGCTATAGTGTGACGCCAGTTGTGGGATTGGTAAAACCTCAGGCAGAATATGCCTTAGATGCCTTTGAAGTCGCAGATGTTTTTGAAGTGCCTTTACATTTTTTAATGGACCCTGCAAATCATCAAGTGCGAGTCTGGGAGAGTGATCAGGGTAGTCGTCGGTTTTATTCAATGCCCTATGAAAATCGTTTTATCTGGGGTGCTACTGCGGGTATGTTGCGTAACCTTTATCATTTATTAAAAGTATGACTTTCTTTTCTATTCTCTTCGCCCTCATTGCTGAGCAATATCGCCCGGTAACTTCGACTCATTGGATCGCGCGCATGAGTGCTCGCTGGTTAGATTGGGTCGCCGGTGAATTCGGTGGCAAGACCGAAGAAGGCGCGAGCCCTGTGGGCGCTCGTATGGCATGCTTGGTCGCATTTATTCTGCCAACGTTTCTTGTCTTCGTGCTTTATGTGGTCTTCATGGTGACTTTCCCAATTTTGGGATTCCTGTGGAACATATTAATTGCTTATCTATTTTTTGGCTTTCGCCAATTCAGTCATTCCTTCACACTGGTTCATGAAGCGATTGCAAATCATGATTTACCAGCAGCGCGTGCGGCCCTGGGCGAGTGGTATGGCCCTGAATTAGACGCTTCCAATCTCACAGAGACTGAAGTGATTTCTCTTGCGCTAGAGCGCGCCATTATTGGTTCGCATCACCATGTATTTGGTGTGCTGTTTTGGTTCTTAATGCCAATGGGCCCAGCAGGCGTGGTCTTGTATCGCCTGGCTGATACAGCTGCTCAGCGCTGGTCAGAAAAAGGCGATTTCAATTTAAGTGAAGCAGCGCGTCATTTCTTCTACGTATTGGATTGGGTTCCTGCACGTATCACCGCGATGGGCTTTGCGATCGTGGGTAACTTTGAAGGCGCAGTCTATGCATGGCGTCACTTGACTGGTAAATGGTCTGACTCTTTATCGGCGGTGATCTTGGCATCCGGTAGTGGTGCCCTGGGTGTTCGTTTGGGTGAGCCTATGAGCGAGCCTGATAGCGATGAAGCTTTGCGTATGGCTGAAGCTGGTGAGCCCGTTGTTTACGAAGTGGGCCTTGAGCCGAATGAACGCACGATGCGCTCTGCAATTGGTTTGGTGTGGCGTTTAGTTATCGCTTGGATGGCTTTATTGCTAATGCTGACCATCGCTCTTTGGCTTGGCTAATTCCCTGAATCTGCGTATCGGCTGTTTTTGAGTCGGACCGTAATTGCCTAAATAGCGCCAGTCTTTCTGGCGCTATTTCATTTCTGTCCACAGCTTCTCGTATTGCACAGTCCGGCTCAGACTGGTGAGCACAGTTATGAAAGCGGCACTTGCCCAGTAAGTCATGAAACTCCCTAAAGGCATGCTCGAGTTCGCTTACTGACATATGAGCTAAACCAAACTCCTGAAAGCCTGGAGAATCGATTAAAGCACCCAATTTGCCATTAGTATCCCGCCCCCAAGCCTCAGGCAGCTCAAAGTAGCGGCAAGCGGTGGTGGTGTGTTTACCGGTATCGAGACGAACTGAGTACTCTTGAGTAATTGCTGCTGCATTTGGAACCCAGGCGTTGAGTAGGCTCGATTTGCCCATGCCAGATTGACCCACAAATACAGATACCTTGCCGCAAATAGCTGGGCGCAATGCTTCGATGGAGGTTTCGTCAAACTTGGCGGATACCTCAGTTACGGGATAGCCCATGCGTGCGTAAGGCGCAATGATCTTGCGAGCGTGCTCTAAGTTGTCTTTGAGATCACATTTATTCAATAGGATGTGCAAACCAATTTGATTTGTCTCTGCGGCGACAACAGCTCTTCCCAAAAGATCTGGGGAGAAGGCGGGTTGCGTAGCCAGGACGACTAATATTTGATCCACATTCGAGGCGATCAATTTACTCTTAAAGGCATCGGATCGATAGAGTAAATTTTCTCGTGGTTCGATGCGAACAATACGCGCTTGATCTGCTGAAGTCATCTCCAACAACATGCGATCACCTACTGCGCCAATATGCTGCTTGGCTGGCGTGCTTACCTGAATTAATTCACCGACAGGGGATTCATTTCCACGCTCATCCTTGACTAAGCGCTGCGCTAAATAATGCCTTCCGTAGGAGGCAGTGAGCAGCGCATGAAATTGTTCCATTAACTAGATAGGTTCCAGATTACTCAGTTAAAGCGTTTGAGATTGGCAATGCGTAATGGAGCAGGAGGATGCGAGCTATAAAAAGCGGTATAGATCGGATCCGGTGTTAAGGTCGATGCGTTGTCTTGATAGAGTTTGACTAAGGCCGAGATCAAATCGCTTGCAGAGGATTTATCTGCAGCAAAACCATCCGCCTCGTATTCATGTTTACGTGACGCCAAGCTCGATAGCGGAGTTAGGAAGAAACTAAAGACGGGCGATACCAACATGAAGAGCGCTAAGGCCAGGCCACCGTTATAGCCATTGGGGTTAGGCATCACGCCAAGATCACTGTAGAACCAAGGCTGTGTACTGATCCAGCCCAGGAGTGCGAATGTCGCAAAGCTCAAGGCAAATGAAACTAGTAAGCGTTTACGAATATGGTTGCACTTGTAGTGACCCAGTTCATGGGCTAGAACAGCTTCCACTTCGCCAGGATTGAGTTTCTCAATCAAGGTATCAAAAAAGACAATGCGCTTGGCTTTACCCATGCCAGCAAAAAATGCATTGCCATGGGCGCTACGTTTGCTGCCATCCATGACAAAGAGGCCTTGGCTTGCAAAATCACAACGGGTTAGCAGAGCTTCGATTTGGGTCTTTAGTGCACCCTCTTCCAGTGCTTCAAACTTATTAAAGATAGGTGCGATAAAGGTCGGGAATATCCACTGCATCAATAAGCTGAAAACAGTAAGAACACCCCATGCCCATAGCCACCAAAAGTCACCTGCTTGAGACATCAAGCTGAGAATGACCCAGAGGAGTGGAACGCCAATTGCACCACCAACACCTAAGCCCTTGAACATGTCGCTAAAAAAGAGTTTGGCATTCATGCGGTTAAAACCAAAGCGCTCTTCTAAATAAAACTGTTTGTACCAGGAAAAGGGTAGGTCAATAATTCCGGAGATCAAGACAATGGATATCAATAGAGCCATTTGCTGTGCAATACATTCTCCCAATAGTTGCAGAAGAGAGAAATTCAAAATCTGCAAGCCACCTAAGAGCGTGAAGCCCATCAAAACAATTGCGCTGAAGCCATTCTCTAAAATACCGAGGCGTAGTTTGGCAATCGTGTAGTCAGCAGCCTTTTGGTGTTCAGCTAAAGAGATCTGAGAAGCAAACTCAGCGGGCACCACATCACGGTTGAGGGCAACGTGACGAATTTGGCGTTGGGATAACCAGTGGCGTAGACCAAAGCTGGCGATGAAGGCGATTAGAAAAACAATTGTGAATGTCATGAGATGATTATAGATATGAGTGAAAAAACAAGTACCCCCCCACCAAAGGCGGCGCCAGCCAATGAACACCTGATTTGGGTGGATATGGAGATGTCAGGCTTAGACCCTGAAAAAGAGCGCATTTTGGAAATTGCCGTGATCGTGACCGACGCACACCTTAATACCATTGCCACCGCCCCTGTTTGGGTGGTTCACCAAGACGATGCCTTATTGGATGCGATGGATGCCTGGAACAAGGGTACCCATGGACGCTCTGGCCTCATAGATAAGGTTAAGGCATCGACAACTGATGAGGCTACTGCTGAAGCTGAATGCATTGCCTTCCTTAAGAAGTACATCAAACCCGGAATTGCGCCAATGTGTGGCAATACGATTGGTCAAGATCGACGCTTCATGGCTAAATACATGCCTAAGCTAGAGGCATTTTTTCATTATCGAAATATCGATGTTTCTACCCTCAAGGAGCTCTGCAAACGCTGGCATCCTGAGTTGGTAAAGGGCTTTACTAAAAAGCAGGCTCATACCGCTTTGGCTGACATTGAAGAATCTATTGAGGAGCTCAAGTACTACCGAGAAAAGTTCATCGTGCCTTTGCCGGAGTAATTTGGCATTTAAAGGTGGGTAATGAGCAATAAAAAGGGTCTAGTGATAGACCCTTTTTATTTCCCAAATGACCGCTCACCTTATTTCTTAATGGCACTCTTGGGTCTAAAAGCCTTGACGATAGTTTCATCGGTTTCGATATAGGGGCCGCCAATCAAGTCAATGCAGTAGGGGACTGCAGCAAAGATGCCTGGAACAATTGCTTTGCCTTCGGCATCCTTTAATCCTTCAAGTGTTTCTTTGATTGATTTGGGTTGGCCAGGCAAGTTGATGACCAGGGCAGTGTGACCATCGATTTCTCGTAAAACAGCCGTTTGACGGGACAAAATAGCGGTAGGTACAAAGCGTAGGCTAATTTGGCGCATTTGCTCGCCAAATCCGGGCATTTCCCGGGTTCCGGCATCCATTGTGGCCTCAGGTGTCACATCTCTACGAGAAGGCCCTGTGCCGCCTGTGGTGAGGACTAAATCACAACCAAGATCGTCGGTTAGCTCCACGATTGTTTCGGTAATGATCTCCCGCTCATCTGCAATAAGGCGCTCATGAAAGACGCAGGGGGTGCTAATAGCGGTCTGTAGCCACATTTGCAGGGCAGGGATGCCCTCGTCGGTATAGACGCCCTTACTCGCTCTATCGGAGATTGAGATTAGGCCAATTTTGATTTCGTTTGGGGAGGATCTTTTCCAGGCTTCGGTATGCTTCATGTTTCTATTCTAGCTATTATTAGGGCATGTTTACATACTCATCAAATCAGTTTCAAGAAATCATCGATTTCATGCTCACAGAGGCTAAAAGGCGGGGTGCCTCGGATGCTGTGGCAGAGGTTTCGGAGGGGCAAGGCCTCTCCGTCACCGTTCGCAAGGGCGAGGTTGAAACCATTGAGCAAAGCTTGGATAAACAAGTTGGCGTTACGGTTTTTTTAGGCCATCGTCGCGGCAATGCCAGCACGAGTGATTTTTCTAAAGATTCTTTAAAGGCGACAGTTGAGGCTGCGTACCATATTGCCCAACATACAGCTGAAGATCTATGCGCCGGCCCCGCTGAAAAAGAACTTCTTGAAAAGCATCCACGCGACTTAGACTTGTTTCATCCATGGGATTTAGATTCAGCAACAGCAATTGATATTGCACGTACCGCCGAAGGCGCTGCCTTCGCAGTTAGCAAACAAATTAAAAACAGTGACGGTGCTTCGGTATCCGCACATCATGCGCATTTCATGATGGGGACAAGCCACGGGTTTATGGGGGGCTATCCATTCTCACGCCACTATATTTCTTGCGCACCAATTGCAAATGAAGGTGGCAAGAAGTCACTCATGCAACGAGATGACTGGTATTCCAGTTCGCGCATCCCTGAGGAGTTGGCTGATCCAGCCGCGATTGGCAAATACGCAGCAGAGCGTGCACTCTCACGTCTCAAGGCAAGATCATTAACCACTCGCCGTTGCCCTGTGATCTTTGAGGCACCTTTAGCTGCAGGCCTATTGGGCGGATTGGTGCAGGCGGTATCCGGGGGCGCTTTGTATCGTCGCTCCAGTTTTTTATTGGATAGCTTGGGTAAACAAGTCTTGCCAAAGCACGTTAGCCTTTTTGAAAACCCCCACCTAAAGTCGATGACAGGTAGCGCGCCTTTTGATGAAGAGGGTGTGAAGACAAGCGCAAGGACGGTAGTTGATAAGGGCGTGTTGCAAGGCTATTTCTTATCCACTTACTCCGCCAGAAAACTTGGCATGAAAACTACTGGTAACGCTGGTGGCTCTCATCACCTGACATTGCAAAGTCGCAAGACGCCTAAGGGTGGATTGCCTGCACTCCTTAAAGAGATGGGCACAGGTTTGCTGGTTACTGAGCTCATGGGGCAGGGCGTGAACTATGTCACCGGTGATTACTCTCGTGGCGCTTTTGGTTACTGGGTGGAGAACGGCGAGATCCAGTATCCAGTGGAAGGAATTACGATTGCGAGCAACTTACGCGATATGTTGATGGATATTCAGATGATTGGTAGTGATTCATTAATCCGCGGAACCAAGGAAACGGGCTCTATTCTGATTGGATCGATGACGGTTGGTGGTAAATAATTTTGGAGGAGAAGAAGATGCAAAGACGTTCTTTTTTAAAGAAGGCCACTATTGGCGCAGGTGCAGCAGCATTAGCGGCGCCATCTATTGCGCAGAGCTTGCCAACACTCAATTGGCGTTTAGTCTCGAGCTTTCCTAAATCATTAGATACTCTGTATGGCACACCAGAGGTCTTTGCCAATGCTTTGCGTAAAGCTACTGACGGTAAGTTCAATGTCAAAGTATTTGCTGCTGGTGAAGTAGTGCCAGCATTGCAAGTATTGGATGCGGTTCAAAACGGTACGGTGGAATGTGGTCATACCGCCAGTTATTACTACTTGGGTAAGAACAGCGCATTTATTTTTGATACGGCCGCGCCATTCGGCATGACAGCACGCCAGCAATCTGCTTGGATGTTGCATGGCAATGGCATGAAGTTGATGCGTGAGCTCTATGCCAGTTACAACATCGTGAACTTCTTGGGTGGACAAACGGGTACACAGATGGGTGGCTGGTTCCGCAAAGAGATCAAGTCTCCAGAGGACCTCAAGGGACTTAAATTCCGTATAGCTGGTTTTGCTGGACAAGTGCTTGCCAAGTTAGGTGTAGTGCCACAACAGTTGCCTGCTGGTGAAATATATTCAGCCCTAGAAAAAGGCACGATTGATGCAGCTGAATTTGTGGGTCCATACGATGATGAGAAATTAGGTCTGGCTAAAGTAGCTAAAAATTATTACTACCCTGCATTTTGGGAAGGGGCAGCTGGCCTCTCATTCTTAGTAAATAAGAAGCAGTGGGATTCATTACCGCCCGCATACCAGGCGGCATGGCAGGCAGCATGCTTTGAGGCTCACACTGATATGTGCGCCAAGTACGATGCTTTGAATCCACCGGCATTACAACGCCTTGTTCAAGGCGGCGCAGTATTGCGCAAGTTCAATACCTCAGTAATGGATGCTTGCTTTAAGGCTAGCCAAGAAACCTATGCTGAAGAGTCTGCGAAGAATCCCCAGTTCAAGAAAATCTTCGAAGACTATCGGGCCTTCAGAAACATGGAAGCGCAGTGGTTTAATGTGGCAGAACAGGCATTTGCGCAATACAGTTTTGCGAAGAAGCTTTGATGCTGGGATGCTCAAGGTGAGGCATTAATTGCAGATACAGAAAAGCCACCCTAGGGTGGCTTTTCTTATAAGGGCAGAAATAAAAATCTTTACTGCCTCTTAAATACCTGCTGTCCATTAACCCAGGTTTCATTCACTTCAATATCTCTAATCTTGTAGGCATCTGTTTTCATGGGGTTCTGATTCACGATAGCGAAGTCAGCATATTTACCCGCCTGAACTGATCCAACCTTGTCATCCATCTTCAGTTGATAAGCGGCATCAATAGTGACCGCTTTTAACGCATCATTAATTGAAACCTTTTCATTAGCATTTAATACCTTTTGCGGCGCTACTTGCCAAAGCCTTGAGGCGCCCTCAGAAGCGTACTTCAATGGGTGGATGGGAGAAACGGGAGAGTCGCTATGGTACGCAAAATGCATGCCATTCTTTATCAAGCTAGCGCTTGCGTCAATACGATTAGCTCTCTCAGGTCCAAGCAGATGGTCATGAAAAGCTTCGCCCCAATAATCTGTATGTCCAATAGTGAAGCCAGGAACAACGCCTAATTTTGCTGCTTTTGTGATCTGTGCCTCAGTAGGTACAGTGAAATGCTCAATTCTTAATCTGGTCTTAGCATCACTTGGCTTGGTAACTAGCTTCTGAAAAACATTGAGAGTCTGCTCAATTGCTCTATCGCCATTGGAATGCACAGAGATTTGCCAACCCTGATCAAATCTTGGTTTAGCAAGATCATAGAGTTCTTGCTCAGAAAAGTTGAGACTGCCTGTATTTGTAGTCCCCGCAGGATATGCGTAGGGTTGAATCATTGCGCCAGTGAGACCTTGGTCGGATCCATCGGACACAATCTTGACGCCAATAAGTTTATAGACATCATCACCCTGACCTGGCTTATAGCTATTGTTAGTCAGTGGATATGCATTTGAGTACATATATCCCCTGACGCGAACTGGAAGCTTCCCGCTGTGAGTCATGTCGTTTAATAAAGCATTTTCTTTATCAACACCAAGGTAACCGCCGAGAGAAATTTCTGCCGAAGTGGTAACACCCTTGCGTACCATTTTCTGGCCAACCTTTGCAACCGCTTGTGCAATTAAATCCTGGTTAGGTACAGGCATCTTTGATAAGAACAAATAGAAGGCTGGCACCTCATAAACTACGCCAGTTAAACGCCCCTTACTATCTTTAAGCAATTTGCCACCTTTAGGATCTGGAGTGGAGTCAGTAATTCCTGCCATCTCCAAAGCCTTATGGTTTGCATAGGCAATGTGCATACTTTGGTTCATGACAAAGATTGGCTTAGTTGTGGATACCTTGTCCAAAATATCAGCCGTCAACTCAGCCATGAATGGGTCAGTCCTGGAGGGATCAACGCCGAACGCAGTAATCCACTCTCCATCTTTAACGTTCTTGCTGTACGTTGTCAGCTTTGCAACCAAACTGTCTAAGGTGTCATGCGGCATCTCGAAGTTGGACATGTTTTGCCAAAGCTCTTCTGAAAATGCTGTGCCAAAGATATGCACATGAGGCTCAACAAAACCCGGCATTAAGGTTTGACCATTCAGATTGATGAGTTTGGTATCTTTACCTTGTAAGCTTTTAACCTGGGATAAGGAGCCAACCTTGGTGATCTTGCCACCCTGAATTGCTACAGCCTCTGCTGTAGGCTGGGCCTTATTCATTGTGACAATATCGCCACCATAAAAAATGGTGTCAGCATTCCCAGCGGCGCTAGCGATTTGGCCGGCGGAAAGTAAACAGATGGATGCGAGAGTGATGCGGTTTAAAAGATGCATTTTTTTAACCTTGGTGTTGTGAATAATTGAATAAAAAGCTTTTAATGGAGTGCGATTTTTCTATTTACGCTCAAGCGTAATGAAATTAAACGTAATTTCGCCTTCAGATGCTGGAGTACGCTCAATCTCTTTCCATTCGGATTGGTTCGGAACTTCAAAGAAGGTGTCACCACCATCTACATCGATTTCAATCTCGGTAATGTAAAGGCGATCTGCCTTAGGAAAAGCTTGAGTAAAGAGTTGTTCTCCACCAATCACAAATACGCGTGGGAACTCATTCAAAGTGGCAAGTGCTTCATCGAGTGAGTGAACCACTTCCGCGCCGTTCAACTTGAGATCAGTATTGCGACTCACAACAATATTGCGACGTCCGGGAAGCGGGCGGCCAATCGATTCCCAAGTCTTGCGACCCATGATGACGGGGTGGCCCATTGTTACTTTTTTGAAGAACTGCAAATCAGCAGAAATCTTCCAAGGCATTTGATTGTCACGGCCAATCACGTGATTACGTGAACGGGCAACAATCATTGAGATGGCGGGGTGCTTAGCTGCAGTCATGAGGATCTAATTTCTTAAACAGCTACAGGAGCTTTAATGGCGGGATGGGATTCGTAGCCGGCGATTTCAAAATCTTCGAATTCATAATCAAAGATGGAATCCGGTTTACGCAGGATATTGAGCTTGGGTAGCGGGAAGAAGTCTCTGGATAGCTGAAGATCAACTTGCTCTAAGTGGTTGCTATAGAGATGACAATCTCCGCCAGTCCATACAAAGTCACCCACTTCTAAATTGCACTGCTGAGCCATCATGTGGGTCAGTAGAGCGTAGCTAGCAATATTGAAAGGTACGCCCAAGAAAATATCCGCACTACGTTGATAGAGTTGGCAGGAGAGCTTGCCATCAGCAACATAGAACTGAAAGAAAGCGTGACAAGGTGCTAAAGCCATGCGAGGAATATCAGCTACGTTCCAGGCAGAAACAATAATGCGACGCGAGTCTGGATTCTTTTTGAGGGTCTCTACAACTTCTGCGATCTGATCAATATGCTGACCATTAGGTGCAGGCCATGAACGCCACTGGTAGCCGTAGATCGGACCTAGGTCACCATCTGGAGCCGCCCATTCATTCCAAATAGAAACACCACGCTCTTTAAGCCAGTTGTTATCGGTGCTACCTTTGAGGAACCAGAGTAGTTCCAAGATGATGGACTTGAGATGGAGCTTCTTAGTGGTGACCATCGGAAAGCCTTCGGCCAGATTAAAGCGCATCTGGTGACCAAAGATAGAGATCGTTCCAGTTCCGGTTCTATCGGATTTTTGGACGCCCTTTTCGAGGACTTCCTTCATAAGATTGTGATATTGACGCATAGGTATATTCAGCTAAATGATTCAGTGATATTAAGAGCTTACTCGAATGTTGGCGGGCTTACCCCAAGCGCTTTATGAAGCTTTGGGGAGGTAGTGGTGTACTGGAGTTGAATCTGCTTTTCAGGGGCCAGATAGGCTGCTGCTGCAAAGGCTGCCAAGGCTGCCTCATGAAAGCCTGACAGAATCAGCTTTTTCTTGCCTGGGTAGATATTGATATCGCCAACGGCGTAAATACCAGGCGTACTGGTCTGAAAGCTGGCGGTATCCACAGCAATTTGCTTGCGATCGATGTCCAGACCCCAGTCAGCAATAGGGCCCAATTTAGGGGAGAGGCCATAGAACAATAAGAGCGCATCTAAGCCAATTTTTTGAACTTCACCGTCAATATTGGTAACTGCAATTTCAGTGAGTTTGTCATTAGAAGATTCGAGGCCGGTAATTTGTCCGATGATGAGTTGCATTTTGCCGGCCGCACAAAGCGCGCGCATCTTAGCGATAGATTGAGGTGCCGCTTTGAATTCATCTCTACGATGAATGAGTGTCACGCTGGCCGCTTGATCGGCAAAATGTAATGCCCAGTCCAGAGCAGAATCTCCACCACCACAAATCACCACACGCTTACCTACAAATTGTTCAGGATTTCTGACTCGATAGAAAACTTGTTTATCTACAAATGCCTCAATACCATCCAGATTGAGTGTGCGTGGTTGAAATGCGCCAACGCCGGCAGCAATAAAAATAGCCTTACTCAAAAACTGTTGATCTTGGGATGTGCGAATCAGAAAGCGGCCATCAGCCTGCTTCTCAAGGGTAGAGACCTCTTGATTTAGGTGGAGCTGTGGTTTGAATGGCTCAATTTGTTTAAGCAGATTAGCAACCAGCTCGCGACCAGTGCAAACCGGAATCGCCGGAATGTCGTAAATCGGTTTATCCGGATAGAGTTCGATGCATTGACCACCTACCTCGGGCAGGGAGTCGATGACATGCGCTTTAATTTCTAGGAGACCAAGCTCGAAGACTTGGAAGAGCCCCACCGGACCGGCGCCAATAATGACTGCATCGGTTTCAATGGGGGAGTGCAATTTACTTTACCAGTTGGTCAAGTTTGTTTTTAACGTCCTTCCACTCTTCTGCTTCTGGAAGAGCGGCTTTGGATTTGGTGATGGATGTCCATGAAGGAGATAGGTCGGCATTCAACTTAATGAATGCCTGTTGATCTCCTGGCACATCATCTTCAGCGTAAATCGCATTGACCGGGCACTCAGGCACGCAGACTGCGCAATCAATACATTCATCTGGATCGATAACTAAAAAGTTAGGGCCTTCGCGAAAACAATCGACTGGGCAGACATCAACGCAATCAGTGTATTTGCAACGGATACAGGCTTCGGTAACAACGTAAGTCATGATGGTGTACAGGTGAGGAGTCCGGATCAATGGACTGCCAAGTTATAAAAACTCAATTTTAGCCGAATCAGCCTATTTTTCAGGCAAAAGCCCCAATTTACTTGAGGTAAAGTCACGCTATGAACACTCCAATCAATACCTCCACAAGCCATTCCAAACCAAAGATTTTGGTCGCAAGGGCCATATTTCCTGAGGCCCTAGCCAAATTAGAGGAATCCTATGAGGTTTACTCTAACCAGTCCGACAAAATTTTGACCCCAGAAGAGCTTCAAAAGGCACTCTCAGGGGTGGAGGGGGCTTTAGTTGCAGGTAGCGAGCGAATCGATGCTGCTGCCCTAGCTCAAGCTAAAGACCTGAAGGTAGTTGCCAATATCTCTGTCGGCTATAACAATTTTGATGTCCCAGCGATTACTGCTGCTGGTGTCATGGCTACCAATACCCCTGATGTTCTTACGGATACCACTGCAGATTTTGGCTTTGCATTGTTGATGGCCACTGCAAGGCGTATTACGGAATCGGAGCATTGGGTGCGAGCTGGTAAGTGGGATCAATGGTCGATTGTGAATAACCCACTCGGCATGGATTTGCATCACAGCACCGTTGGGATTATTGGCATGGGTCGCATTGGACAAGGGATTGCGAAACGCGCTTTGGGTTTTGGTATGAAAGTGATTTATCACAACCGTAGCCATCTCTCCGATGTAGATGAAAAAGCTTGTGGAGCCACTTATGTATCCAAAGAAGAGTTGCTACGTACTGCAGATCATGTGGTGTTGGTGCTGCCTTACACAGCTCAAAATCATCACACGATTGGCGCTGCCGAAATTGCGATGATGAAACCGACTGCAACCCTGATTAATATTGCCCGCGGCGGTATTGTGGATGATGTGGCTTTGGCACAAGCATTGCAAAGTGGCAAGATCTTTGCAGCTGGCTTAGATGTTTTTGAGGGTGAACCTCAAGTGCATCCAGAGTTACTCAAGTGCAGGAATATTGTGTTGGCTCCGCACATTGCGAGCGCTACAGAAAAAACGCGAAGAGCGATGGTAGATCTCGCAGTAGAAAATCTACGAGCAGCGCTTGATGGAAAAAAGCCACCAAGCTTAATTAATGCTGAAGTACTAGCGGGTAAAAGTCAGGCTTAAGAAATGAAACGAAGTCGACAGAGTGATTAGTCGGCTTCGATTTCTTCAGGGAGCTCGCGAAGAGCAAGTTCAATTCCGCCAAATTTTCCTGCCACCCAGTTGTAGACTTTGCAGGCAATCCAAAGCAATGCAAAACCAAGCAGGGCGTTGAGGATTAATGCTGAGAGAACGGTAAATCCAGGAATAGCACCGTCACGAATGAAGGCTACAAATAGGGCCAACAACACAATCGGTACAGAGAAGCAGAGATAAACCAAAACCAGGGTTTTGGCGGTATGCATTGGATCTACGAAGGCAATTTCTTTTTTGGTGAGTTTCATGAGGTGCAATCTTAAAGCAGTCCGTCGAAAAGCGCCACATCTACCCAGTCACCAGCGGCAACATTTCCTTGGTCGTGGGGCAGGATGACAAAGCAATTTGCCTCACTCATAGATCGCAAAATTCCAGCACCTTGGCTACCAGTCAGCTTGACTGTGGGCTTTCCATCTGGGCCACGCCCCACAATGGCTCTTTGAAACTCTGTCCGACCAGGCTTTTTCCGAATGGGCGCCTCGGCAATCGCTTGAGTCATTGGTGGCTCAGTCTGGCTTGCACCATTCAGTTGCAACAAAGCGGAGCGGACAAATTGGTAGAAGGTCACCATGACTGCAACGGGATTTCCGGGTAGACCAAAGAAGAGGGTTTTACGGCTAGACCCTTCAACTGGCTTGAGCATTCCAAAGGCCATAGGGCGACCTGGGCGCATAGCAATTTTCCAAAATCCTACATCGCCCAACTCTTGCATAATTTGCTTAGTAAAGTCTGCTTCACCAACGGAGACGCCGCCAGAAGAAATCAGAACATCCGCTTTAGAGGCGGCATCTACAAAGGCGGCTTTAAGCGAGGCAGGATCATCGCGCACAATGCCGCAATCCAAAATTTCTAAATTGAGGCGATTGAGTAAACCAGTCAGGCTATAACGATTGCTGTCATAAATGCTGCCGACATCTAGGCTCTGCCCAAGAGGGCGCAATTCATCTCCAGAGGAAAGAATGGCAACCTTGAGTTTGCGATGTACTTTGAGACTCGCAATACCCAGTGATGCAGCTAGACCAAGATCAGATGGTCGCAATAAACGACCAGCTGCGATAGTGGCTTTTCCGCTTTGTAAATCTTCGCCACGCAAGCGACGATTCTCTCCGCGCTTCACTTGGTTTTGTTTGAAACTGACAACTGACTCATTTGCAGATTCAGTAAATTCTTGAGGGATTACCGTATCGTAGTCATGAGGCATGAGTGCACCAGTCATGATTTTGATGCATTCACCCGGACCAACAGTCCCTTCATAAGGTTTGCCAGCATAGGCTGTGCCCACGATCTTCAAGGTAACTAGGCTTTCATTATTTCCCAAGCAATCGCCATTGAAGGCGAAGCCATCCATGGCGGAGTTATCGGCGGCGGGGACATCAATCGGGGAAAGTAAGTCTTCTGCCAAAATGCGGTTGATCGCTTGATCCAACGTGACCGACTCAATATCGCTCGCGTTGTTCAACTTGCGAGACTCATGAATTAATTCATTAACGAGACCGGCGATTGCCTTGCGTGCCTCATCCACATGGAGAGAGGCAGTCAAAAGAATGGGGCTGTTGGGAGAGTGCTTCATTAAATCTGTCATGACGATACTTTTTCTAGGGCAGCTAACTCTTCCGGTGTATTGACGTTAGCAAATGCTTGCGGGTTTTCAAATACCACAGTGCCAGAACGCAATTCTTTAAACCAGCGGTCAATCTTTAAATCTCCTTTGCTTAAAAAGACATTCAAAGAATCTTGCAGGCTGGTTTTCATTAAACAGAAGACGGGTTGTGACCAAACCTTTCCATCGGCCTCTTTAGAGGAGGCAAAGACGAGTTCTAAATTATTGTCTTCCAGCTCGGCTGACATTGTTTTGGCAAGATCAGTTGGCAATAGGGGTGAGTCACAAGGCGATGTCAGTAGGTAGGGTGTTTTGCAGTGCTTTAGGCCGACCGAGAATCCAGCTAATGGGCCAGAGAAATCTGGAGTTTCATCCATGAGTACTGGGTAGCCATAGTGCGAATACTTCGTAATGCTACGGTTGGCATTAATCAGAATGGTGCTGACCTGGGGCTTGAGTCGACCAATTGCGGACTCAATGAGGGGTTTGCCATGAAAGGGGATTAAGCCCTTATCAATGCCGCCCATTCTTTGGGCGCGGCCACCTGCCAGAATAAGTCCCGTAATTTGTGCTGAAGTAATCATTAGCCGCCGATGTAAGACATTTCTACTTTTCGAGCGGATTTCGATCCAGCAGTATTGGATCCCCGAATTTCTGAATAGTGATCATTGCGTCCAGACCATGTTGACATGATGGCGTTGGCAATTTCTAAATCACTTCTATCGGAACGTAATAGCGTTTTGAAATCAAAACCTTCGTTTGCAAATAGGCAAAGATAGAGCTGACCATCTGTAGAGATGCGAGCACGCGTGCACTCGTGACAAAAAGTTTGCGTCACGCTAGAGATAAAGCCAATTTCTCCTGAGCCATCTACATAGCGCCAACGTTGAGCAACTTCGCCAGGATAGTTAGCTTCAATGGCTTCAATTGGAAAAACTGCATTAATGCGATTGGCGACTTCTTGGGAAGGGAGTACTTGTGACATATCCCAGCCATTAGAGCTACCCACATCCATGAACTCAATAAAGCGTAGTGTCACACCGCTACCTTTGAAGTGCTTGGCCATGCCAATAATCTCTTGATCGTTCGTACCCTTCTTAACAACCATATTGACTTTAAGATTGGTGAAGCCCACTTCTTGAGCTGCAGCAATTCCGTCGAGCACATCCGTAACAGGGAAGTCGACATCATTCATTTTCTTGAAGATCTCATCGTTCAGCCCATCAAGACTAATAGTCAGGCGCTGCAAGCCTGCCGCTTTTAATGCAGCCGCCTTCTTGCGCAAAATACTGCCATTAGTAGTAAGTGTTAAATCAAGCGGTTGATTTGCCGTGGTACGAATTTTGGCGAGCATCTCAATTAGTACTTCGAGATTTTTACGTAGCAAAGGTTCGCCACCGGTGAGGCGAATTTTTTCCGCGCCTAGAGAAGCAAAGATATTTGTTAAGCGAGTGATCTCTTCAAAGCTGAGTAATTCATTATGAGAGAGATAGGGATAGTCTTTGTCGAAGATTTCCTTAGGCATGCAATAGGTGCAGCGGAAATTGCATCGATCGGTTACGGAGATTCGTAAATCACGTAGAGGGCGTCCCCGAGTATCTTTAGTTGAAGTATTAGCAGCAACAAGCTGTCCAGGAATGGACGGCGTAAGGCCTTTGCCTTCATCTAAACGTATGGGGATTACTTTTTCAACCATGCCTAATTATGGCTGTGAAACGGTGTTTCTGCCAAACTGCCAAATATCCTTGTGGGATAAATAGCAGTCTGGAGAAATTGGATTAAACCGTTTTTTCTTGGCCGCCGGTTTCAACTAAAACCATTGGACCATTTTGCAAGCTAACTGGAGCCTTAGGAGTTCGGCCCATTGGCAAAACTTCTGGCTCAGCTTTGATTTGTGATTGCGCTTCTTGATGCTTGCTGGAGTCTGTAGCTACCCAAACCATGCCAGCAGATTGAACTACGCTATGCAATGGAGTTTCCTCGAGTGCCTGGAAGGCAACCTTAGGAAGCTCAGGCATCGGCTTTGCAATTACCTCAATAGCTGGCGCTGGCTTAGCTGCTGCCTGTGGGGCAGGAGCTACAGCAGCGTTATCAGGGCGATTGCTTTGACGTGGAGCGCGTTGTTCTCTTGGCTCTCTTGGTGTGCGGGGTGCGCGCTCTTTTACTTCGTTAAAAGCTACAGGCGCAACAGTATTTCCAAAGCTTTGAGCGATATTCTGAATTGGCATTGAAGCAGATGCTCCGCCCATTCCTGCTGGTGGACCTGAGAATGAAGTTGCTATCGCAACAACAGAAGCAATCGCTGCATCACCATTGGACTCAGTACGCTCACCACGTTGACCACGACCACGACCACGACGGTTGCGACCACGACCACGACGCTCTTCACCGTCCGCACTTGGTGCTGTATCAGTGCCGGGAGCAGCCTCAGTAGCTGGAGTTACCGCAGCTTGATTTTCTGGTTTTGGATTTTGATTGTTCTGGTTGCGATTGCCGTTATTCCCGTTGCGGTTACGACCATCTTGACGACCTCTACCTGAACCTGCTTCGCGCGGAGCATTTCCACCTTCAGCATTTGCTGCACCTTCAGCTGGACGTTCAGCTCGATCGTTACGTTCGCCACGACGACCACGATTGCGGTTATTGCCATTGCGATTGTTTTGATTGCGGCCACGAGGTGCACTAGGAGCAGGCTTCACTTCTGGCGCAGGCGCTGAAGAGAATAGGCTCTTAATGAATCCGAAGAATCCACCAGTGCTTGCAGTTTCAGCATTCGCTTTTTCAGTACGCGCAGGACGTGGCTGACTTACTGGTGCTGGTGCATTTGGCGTAATACCTTTTACCGCAGCTTCAGGGCGAACTTTAACGTCGGCATCTTTACGGCTGACTGCAGTATCGGTCTCGAGTTCGGCAGCAGCTTCTTCAGCCATCACATAACTCGCTTTTTGATCATCAAGACGTGGATCGTCATGACGCAAACGCTCAAGCTTGTAATGTGGAGTTTCTAAATGCTTGTTTGGAATCATCAAGACATTGACTTTGAAGCGTGTCTCAATCTTGATTACTTCAGCGCGCTTCTCATTGAGCAAGAATGCAGCCACTTCGACTGGAACTTGACTATGAATAGCAGCAGTGTTTTCTTTCATTGCCTCTTCTTGGATGATGCGCAAGACTTGCAATGCAGAAGATTCGGTATCGCGGATATGGCCTGTGCCATTACAACGTGGGCAGGTTACGTGGCTACCTTCAGAGAGGGCGGGACGTAAACGTTGGCGTGACATCTCCATCAAGCCAAACTTGGAGATCTTGCCCATTTGAACGCGAGCACGGTCATGACGCAGAGCATCACGTAGACGATTCTCAACATCCTTCTGTGCCTTGCTCGATTCCATATCAATGAAGTCGATCACGATCAAGCCACCCAAGTCACGTAAACGTGCTTGACGGGCAATTTCATCTGCAGCTTCTAAGTTGGTGCGAGTAGCAGTCTCTTCAATATCAGAGCCGCGGGTTGCGCGCGCAGAGTTAACGTCTACTGAAACCAAAGCTTCAGTGTGGTCAATCACAATCGCGCCGCCTGAAGGCAATGGCACGGTACGTGAGTAAGCAGTTTCAATCTGATGCTCAATTTGGAAGCGGGAGAACAATGGAACATCGTCCTGGTAACGCTTCACTCTTGGCAGATTATCTGGCATTACTACGGACATAAATGCCGCAGCTTGCTCGTAGATGTCATCCGTATCGATGAGGATTTCACCGATATCTGGTTGGAAGTAATCGCGAATCGCACGAATCACCAAGCTGGATTCGAGGTAGATCAATAATGGTGCTGAGTTGCCTTTAGCGGCTTCATCGATCGCTGTCCACAACTGCATGAGATAACTTAAATCCCATTGCAATTCAGTGGCATCGCGGCCAATACCGGCTGTACGAGCAATGATGCTCATGCCATCTGGTACTTGTAATTGGGACATTGCTTCACGGAGTTCTTGACGGTCTTCACCTTCAATACGACGAGAAACGCCGCCTCCACGTGGGTTATTTGGCATTAATACCAAATAGCGACCTGCCAGAGAGACAAAAGAGGTGAGGGCGGCGCCTTTTTGGCCACGCTCTTCTTTTTCTACCTGAACAATGATTTCTTGGCCTTCGCGTAAGGCTTCTTTAATAGAGGCATTACGGACATCAATGCCTTCTTTGAAGTAGGTGCGGGCAACTTCTTTAAATGGCAGGAAGCCATGGCGTTCTTCGCCGTAATTTACAAAGCAAGCTTCGAGCGAGGGCTCAATGCGGGTAATAACACCTTTGTAAATATTGCCTTTGCGTTGTTCACGACCGGCAGCTTCGATATCGATATCGATGAGTTTTTGACCATCGACGATGGCAACTCGCAACTCTTCTTGTTGAGTTGCATTAAATAACATGCGTTTCATAACACTCTCCTATTGGGAGTGCGTCGTTGCGCGCTGCGTTAGGGACAAGTTAGATACCGCTTGGGGCATAGCCCATTGGCGGCTTTGGAGTGTGGATCAAGCAAATCCAGGCATTTATTGCCTAGTACACCAGGTTCAATGTTGTTAAACCGGTGCCACACTTGACGATCGCCGCAGAGACCTCCTTTAGGTCATCAATGCAGGCGCGCGCCTGAAAACTGTCTTCTAATCGCGGGTCGCGGCATACGGCACACCAACCCTGCGCCTCATTACAACGGGGGAGGGGCAACCCCGGGAG
>CANGNV010000029.1 GCA_947455485.1 Burkholderiaceae bacterium
ACTGTTGTTGCCATGCACTACTTCCTCTCATGAAGTAAACCAGTGTTCGCGCGCTTTCATGATGAGCGTTTTCGCAGTTTCTTCGTCAATTTGTGTCGCCTCAACTAGCTCATCAACAGCCAGTTCAGCTAAGTCGTCACGTGTGTGAACTTGATTGTCAGCAAGCTTGGCAACCAACTCAGTAGTCATTCCCTCGAGGGAACGTAAATCTTGTGAGACTTCGCCAACGCGCTCTTCTTTAGCCAATTCCATGGTCAAGAGGGAGTCACGCGCACGAGTACGCAATTCATTTACTGTGTCTTCGTCGAAAGAATCGATTTCTAACATTTCAGAAAGAGGTACATATGCAACCTCTTCCAGCGTGTTGAAACCTTCTTCAATCAAGATGTCAGCAACTTCTTGGTCAACGTCCAATTTGTCCATGAACAATTGACGTACAGAAGCAGCTTCTTTTTCAGTTTTCTCAGCAGACTCTTCTGGAGTCATGATGTTGATCTGCCAACCAGTCAATTCGCTAGCTAAGCGAACGTTCTGTCCGCTACGGCCAATCGCGATTGCTAAGTTCTCTTCATCAACCACCACATCCATGGCGTGACGCTCTTCATCAACCACGATAGAAGACACTTGAGCTGGAGCCAAGGCACCAATCACAAACTGCGCTGGATCTTCTGACCACAACACGATGTCCACTGCTTCGCCAGCCACTTCGTTACGAACTGCGGTAACGCGTGTTCCACGAACGCCAACGCAAGTACCGATTGGGTCAATACGCTTGTCATAAGTAATCACGGCAATTTTTGCGCGGATACCAGGGTCACGAGCTGCACCCTTAATCTCTAATAAACCTTGCTCCATCTCTGGAACTTCGTTCTCAAACAACTTGATCAAGAAATCAGGGCAGGTACGTGAGAGTTCGATCTGCGGGCCACGGGCTTCACGATCTACTTTCAAAATGTAAGCACGTACACGATCACCGGAACGGAGGTTCTCTTTTGGAATCATTTGATCGCGGCGCAACAATGCTTCGACACGGCCAGATTCAATAATCAAACCATTCTTGTCAGCACGCTTCACGGTACCGGTCATGACTTTTTCGCCACGCTCAAGGTAGTCGTTCAAAATCTGCTCACGCTCAGCATCACGAATACGCTGCAAGATCACTTGCTTAGCGGCTTGTGCACCGATACGGCCAAAGGCTAAAGATTCGATTTGCTCTTCGATGAATTCGCCAACTTCCATGTCGGGGAATTGCTCGAGCGCTTCAAAATGGAGGATTTCCTTATCCGGCTCTTGGAGACCCGCTTCATCAGGAACAACCAACCAGCGACGGAAGGTTTCGTATTCACCAGACTCGCGATCAATCGATACACGAATATCCACATCTTCTGTCGGATAACGCTTCTTAGTGGCTGATGCCAACGCCATTTCCAGCGCCTCAAATACGATCGCTTGATCTACGTTCTTTTCACGCGCTAAGGCGTCTGCCAACATGAGAACTTCTCGGCTCATGACTTTCTTCCTTTGAAATCAATAACAGGGACCAACCGAGTCTTATCGACCTCGGCTAAAGAAAACTCCAATTGAGATTCAGTGCCATCAGCACCTTCAAACAACAAACCAAATTTCGCATCTGGCGAGTCCAACTCACCACTCAGCAAACCTTGCAACACACCACGAAACTTCTTGCGTTCGCCAACGGCAACACGCAACTTCAAATCTACTTCCATTCCAGAGAAGCGCTCGTAATCGGCTGCTGACTTCACAGGGCGATCTAGGCCAGGAGAAGAGATCTCTAGACGCTCAAAAGGAATGTTTTCCACCGGCAGGGTGTAGCTCAGCTGGTGACTTACCTTTTCGCAATCCTGGACATTAATCAAGCGCTCGTAATCCGGGTTTTCAATCGTGACACGCAGCAAACCTCCGGCTTCACGCTCGATATCGACTAGCGTGTACCCTAGGTTTTCTACTTCTGCAGAAATAATCCGCTGATCTTTCACGAACACCCTTCAATCCAAAACGGCAAAAAAAAATGGGCTTCAAAGCCCATATTCTCGAAATTCAGAACAGGCCGACTTACGTTGATCGCAACATCAGTCGGTAACAACTCAAAACAGCAGCGAACTGCTGTAAGACCAAAATTATAGCCGATTTAGAGGAAAACCGATAGAAATCAGAAGCTTTCGCTTGGATTTCTTGGTTTTCTAGGGCCTTTATTAAAGGGTTTGCGTCCTTTTGGCGCTCCCCGTTTAGGGCCATTTCCTGGGCTTTGAGGGCTTGCCGTCACAAAAGCAGACTGTCCATGATGGACTTTCTTGCCTTTATTACGGTTTTGGCCTTGACCACCCTGACCGCTACCCTGACTACCTGCGCCTGGACGACCGCCCTGGGTACGACCCCGGAAAGGACCGCGACCCTCGCCCGAACCACCGCCACCGGGTTTGGCACCCCTATTTTGATGGGTTAGAGCACCATGGCCGCTGGCCTGGGTTAAAGCATCCCGTGAACCCCAGTAAGAAACCGAGGTTTGCATTGGATCAGGTTGAAAGTCCTCACCAGTTGGAGAACGGCGATCTCGACCTTGTGCATTTGGATTACGACCCTTATCTTGAGGCTGAGGCATTTTTAAGCCCGCAAACTTCATTAAGTTATAGATACCGCCAGCCTCAATCTCTTCCCATTTACCCCGTCTCAAACGTGGAGGCAATAAGAAAATACCGTAACGCGTACGAATCAAGCGAGAGACGACATGCCCAACTGCTTCAAACATGCGGCGCACCTCACGATTACGACCTTCAGTCAAAGCAACGTGGTACCAACGGTTTGCACCTTCCCCGCCGCCCATAGAAAGACGTAAGAATTTAGCTTGGCCGTCATCTAAAGTAATACCACTCTTTAATTGAGTCATATTTTCTTGACTCAAATCGCCCAGAATACGGACAGCGTACTCACGCTCAACACCGTAGCGAGGATGCATTAAGCGATTAGCTAACTCGCCAGAAGTGGTGAACAACAAAAGACCTTCAGTATTAAAGTCCAAACGCCCTACTGCAATCCAGCGTCCTTGACGCGGCTTTGGTAAGCGGTCAAATACAGTTGGACGACCTTCAGGATCGGACTGGCTCACGATCTCGCCAGAAGGCTTGTGATACATGATCACGCGTGGCGGCTTAGTCTGAATTTTGCGATGAACTGGCTTGCCGTTAATGCGCACCTGATCAGTCGGTCCGATACGTTGACCAATATGGGCTGGTAATCCATTTACAGATACGCGCCCTTGAATAATCAGGTCTTCCATATCGCGACGCGAACCCATGCCGACATCAGCCAATACCTTGTGCAACTTCACAGTATCTTCGTCGTCAGCGTCGTCGTCTAAACCATCTAAGTCTGACCAAACCTCATCACGCAAGCTGAGCGGCAAATCATCGATGTTTGCAAATTGCAAACTACTCATCTCATCGTCGCTAGGCGTATCCGCATCTTCATCATGACGCACACGTTGCGCACGACGCTCAGCACCAGTCTGATGAGAAATCTCATTTTCATTGAGGCCGTCAGGATTTTTAACTTCAACGACTTCAGGCGCATCTAATGCAGCATCAAACTCACCAGAAACTACTGAGGCAAATAAAGCTTCGCTGTCAGCTGGATTTGGCGCGAGCTTAGCGGAAGTATTGTTACCACCCTCGCGCTGACCACCAGACTCACCGCCCTCGCGACGAGGCCGGTCTTTATTGAATGGGCGTTTCTTATTGAAGGGATGCTTGCTAGCACCCGCACCTTGGCGGCGCGGACGACGTTGGCCGCCTTCGCGCCCTTCGCCCCTAGTACCCTCTGCAGGATTAGATGCAGACTCAGAGCTGGGAGAATTGTCCGATTTAGGTTTAATCGGAGATGAATCGTTTTCGTTATGACTTGTCATTAATAATTATTTTTGTTCGTCTGATTTGTCTTCAGACTCTGGAGAAACTTCTTCTACTTCTTCACTTGTCTCTTCGCTGATGACATCATCAGCAATCTCAATAGCAACTTCTTCGCTAATGGATTCTTCGTTAGCTAGCTCAATAATCGGTTGGCCGTTTTCATCCAACTCGATAACTGTTTCAACCGTTGCACTTGGATCAAACTCCATTACCGCTTGACCTAATTGCTCTGCCGCAGCCATCGGCGCAGCATCTTCCAACATCGGTAAGCTCTGTAAATTCGTAAGACTCAAATCATCTAAAAATTGTTTGGTAGTAGCGTACAAACCTGGGCGACCAATGGTCTCTTTATGACCAATAACCTCAACCCAACCGCGATCCTCTAACTGCTTCATCACATTGCTGCTCACAGCAACACCACGAATCTCTTCGATTTCACCGCGAGTGACCGGTTGACGGTAAGCAATAATCGCCAAGGTTTCCATCACTGCACGAGAATACTTTGGCGGCTTTTCTGGAGTTAAACGATCGAGATACTCGCGCATCGCTAAACGACTTTGGAAACGCCAGCCAGTTGCAATGTGCACCAACTCCATGCCTTTGTCTTCCCAGGCTTTTTGAAGCTCCAATAGAGCATCATCAATTTCGCCAGCGGCAATGTCTTCGGCAAATAAGCGCGTCAGATCAGCAACGGTGAGTGGTTCTTGCGCGCACAAGAGGGCTGTTTCAATTACGCGTTTATTGTGATCATCCATAAAATTCTGGCTATCAGGCTATGGCCTGATGAGGCTATAAAAAATGTATTTCAGTAATGGGTTGGTGGTGTCCTGGTGGCGCTATTTAGCTACTACGGGCAATTCATCTCCGAAAATCCACTTGGGAGAGCTGCCCATGCTGAAACGAAGTCTTTTTCGCTCACCGTTTGGTCATTATAAGGGAGGCTCAATACAATAGCCACATGCATGAAAATACAGCCTTAGCCCTAGATCTATCCCCTGAGACCGACTCAAGACGCCGCTTTTTGGGCTTGGGCCTTGGTTTGGGAGCTCTAATTGGAGGTTCAAACCTAACTGGGTGCAGCCTAATAGGTAGTCGCAAGCCCGTTGTCGGCCTAGCCTTAGGGGCGGGAGCAGCTAGAGGCTTTGCCCACGTAGGCGTCATCAAAGCACTAGAGGCTCAAGGCATTCGACCCGATATCGTGGTGGGTAGCAGCGCTGGCAGTGTTATTGCCGCGCTACTGGCATCCGGCGCTACCGGCAATGACCTGAACCGACTTGCCTTAAATCTCGATGAAGCAACTATTGCCGACTGGGGACTTCCTTTTGCGGGGAGATTTGGTGGCCTCATTAAAGGGGATGCACTGCAAAACATGGTCAATCGTGAAGTGCAAAATAAATCGATCGAGCAAATGCGCATCCCATTAGGAATTGTGGCAACTGAACTGCAATCCGGCAAAGGTGTTCTATTCCGCTCGGGCAACACTGGTTTGGCAGTGCGCGCCTCCTGCAGCGTTCCAGGAGTATTTCAGCCAGCTGTTATTAGCGGCAAAGAATATATTGATGGCGGCCTAGTGGCACCAGTTCCCGTCAGCTATGCAAGGCAAATGGGCGCGACGCTCGTGATTGCCGTCAATATCTCCTCGGAGCCAGCCCATCAAGATGCGAGCGGCACATTTGGCGTAATGCAACAAACAATATCCATCATGCAACGAAGCATTAATCAGTACGAACTCAAAAGTGCCGATATTGTGATTACCCCGCATCTCAAGCAAATGAGTAGTGGTGATTTCAAATCCAGAAATGCAGCAATCCTCGCTGGAGAAGTGGCGGCCCAAGAGCAGATGCCTGCCTTGAAAGAAAAACTTCGAGGCTAGCCCTAAGGCTAACTTCACAAGTCGAAGTGATTGATTTAGGATTCGGTGCAACTGTTTATGAAATCCATGCCCACTCTACTGAAGATTTTGCTCGTGCTGACACTCAGCATGCAAGCGCATCACATTTATGCGCAGAGTGGTCAATTCTCTGCGGGGGTAAACAACTACCTCAAGAAACGCACTGATGCCTTCATGACCATCACGGGTTACTCGCTCACACCCGATGTCACCACTGGATCACTCTCGATCACAGACAAGGGTGGAGATAACACTAACCTACAAATGATTTCTCTTGGGGGAGGCGATCGCATTAGCGCGAACTTCCCACTCTATCTTGAAGGGACGATTGCCCTTAATCGCTATAACCCAACATTTACTGATGGCATTGGCAGCTCTAGCGTTACAGTGCCCGTTCATTGGAACGGCATTACAGGAACAGGCGGTATTGGCTGGGACTTCCCATTAACGGACAACTTACGGATTCGTCCAATTGCCAACATCATGCTTGGTCATGTCGAGAGCGATCTCTCCATTGCAGGTCGCTACATTCAAAATAACAATGGGGCAGATTTGCAGTTCCTAAACAAAGGACGCATGAACGCCTATGGTGCTGGCGGTTCATTAATGTTGGACTATGAGGACTACAAACCTGAACGTGAATACGATGTCGAGTTACGCTATACCAATATCGCTATCAATACCTTCGATAGCTCTGCTGCAGTTCAAGGCTCAGCAGATTCTCAAAGCTTAGGCTTGTGGGCCCGGGCCAGATACCCTACCCCACTAACGGTATTAGAGAGACCTTTGCGAGCCGTCTTTGAGGTAGCCCATACTGAGTTTCTGGGTCAGCTCCGCGGCGCCCTTGGGTTTGACTCGCTCTCCTCCGTGGGAACAGGAGTAGAAATTGATCGCAGCGCCTCAGACCCTATGTTTAGCAGGGTACGCTTGGTATTTCGGTATCAATTTGGACAGAACGTCCGAGGCACTTCTATTGGTCTAGCGGCAAGCTTCTAGAGTAAAAAAATCGATTACAGACTACGAGATTTGCGCTTGAGTTTGTTCACCTCATTTAACAACTCTTGACGCTCTGCATCACCTAAGTTGTCGCTGCCATCTAATCGGCGAGCACCATCGAAACGTTTATCCCAGTAGAGGCTACCAAGGTCATCAACGCGCACGCTAGTACCTTTTGATGGGGAGTGAATAAATTTATTGTCGCCAACATAAATGCCGACATGAGAAAACGTTAAGCGCATGGTGTTGAAGAAGACTAAGTCACCAGGCTGTAATTCTTCGCGAGTAATAGGCTTACCAACACGACTCATTTGAGTGGATTTACGTGGTAATAAAAAACCTAATTTGTCTTTGAAGACATAGCCAACAAAACTGCTACCGTCTAAACCGGATTGGGGCAACTCCGCATCCCAGCGATAACGCACGCCAATCACTTCCATCGCGCGGTTAATCAATTCATCCGACTTGCCAGTAACTGAATCTGCTAAGCGATCTGATACACGAGCAAAGTAAGACTTACCAGCCTGGAACATACTTTCTTTGGGTGTCTCTTTGGCTAACTCAGCAGGAGCCTCTTTAGCAGTATCAGAGCCAGCGTCCACCGCCATGACTGGATTCATGGCAAGCATGAATGCAGTCAGCATAGCCAATGGCATTTGCTTTGCAATGCGTGGCAGGAGGTCTTTTTGAAAGGACATTCTTTCATTCTAACAAAGAAGACCTATTTCACCAAGTGCTAGCCCAAGGGCTAACTCATTGTTTTGAATGGAATATTTTGTATTGCGGTGCATAAATGCACCAATTTGGCGCCTTTCAGAGCCTACTTCAATAGGACCTTAGGTCAGCTCAGCAGCCGCAAAAAGCTCTTTTGTATAGATCTGGCGAGGATGCTTAATCAAAGTCTCGGTATCACCAAACTCCACCACCCTGCCCGCTTTGAGCACCATGACTTCGTGAGACATTGCCCGAATCACTGCCAAATCATGACTAATCATGAGGTAAGCCAAGTTATATTTTTTCTGGAGCTCAGTCAGCAAGGCGAGTACTTGTTTCTGAATCGATACATCCAAAGCGGAAGTAGGCTCATCTAAGACCAAGATCTGCGGCTTCAGTATCAAAGCACGCGCAATCGCAATGCGCTGCCTTTGACCACCAGAAAATTCATGGGGATAACGCGCAAGAGCAGAGCGATCAATTCCGACCTCTCGCAAAATATCTAGGACGCGGGACTCACGCTCCTCTGCAGATAAATTTGGAAAGTGCACATCTAAACCTTCCGAAACAATTTGCATCACATTCATGCGCGGAGAGAGTGAACCAAAGGGATCTTGAAAAATGACCTGCAAACTAGATCGCATAGCTCGGCGCTCTACTGGCTTTAACTTTTGCCAATCGTTTCCAAGCACATCTACATCACCAGTAATTTCTGCAGCAGAGTCACCCAATAAGCCTAAGACCGCCATACCTAAAGTAGTCTTGCCGGAGCCGGACTCTCCAATAACACCAATGGTTTGACCCTGCTTGAGCTCAAAACCAACCTTACGCAAGACCTGATGACGTGGAGACTTTTTAAACCAAGAAGTAGCTTCAGTACCAGGATAAGAGACAGATAAGTTCTCCGTCTTTAATAACACTGGTGCCAATGGCATCACTGGAGCTAGATCGCGTACCGGCTCGCTGTTAACCAAAGCTTTTGTATAAGGGTTATCTGGATGCTCAAACACTTGCTTGGTTGGTCCAACTTCCATCAGATTACCTTGATTTAATACAGCAACACGATGCGCAAAATGCTTTACTAAATTGAGATCATGGGTAATCAACAGGATCGCCATGCCGCCATGGTCCTTGGACTCTTCCTGCAACTCTTTAAGTAAGTCCAAAATTTGCAAACGTAGACTGACGTCTAAGGCAGTCGTTGGCTCATCTGCAATTAATAATCTAGGTTTACACGCCAATGCCATTGCAATCATGGCGCGTTGACGCTGCCCACCCGATAATTGGTGAGGATAAGAATGGAAGCGTTTCTCTGGCTCCGGGATGCCCGTCTTCTTGAGTAGATCAATTGCTGCAGACATGCAATCGGCCTTGGAGATTAAGGGCTGATAGATCTGCACAGCCTCAACAATTTGATTGCCGATGGTAAACAAGGGATTAAGCGCAGTCATGGGCTCCTGAAAGACCATTGCAATTTCACGACCCCGAATCTCACGAATATCTTGTATGGGTAGATCCAGTAAATTGACCGGTGGATTGCCGGCATGAGCATTCTTGCCGCTCCACAAAATGCGGCCAGATGTTTTTGCACCCTCAGGCTCAAGGCGTAATGGAGCTAAGGCAGTCAGAGTCTTGCCTGAACCAGACTCCCCGACCAAAGCAATCCGCTCTCCCACCCCAATCTCGAGATCAAGATGACTAACGGCAAATTTCTCACGCCGACCTGAACCAAACGAGATTGAGAAATCTTCATAACGAAGTAAAGGGGCTACCGATTTACTAGAGTTATTAACTTCGCTCATGAGCGCCCTCCAGTCATCGCGCCCGACTTACGAGAATCAAACGCATCGCGCAAGGCCTCACCCATAAAGGTTAGCAGGAGCAAGGTGGCAACCAATACAACAAAGGTGGATAGTGAAATCCACCACGCATCTAAATTACTCTTACCTTGAGAGAGCAACTCCCCAAGGCTCGGCGTTCCTGGAGGGACACCCAAGCCCAAGAAATCTAAACTCGTGAGCGACAAAATCGCCGCACTCATTCTGAAAGGAAGGAAGGTAATTACTGGGGTCAAGCTATTCGGCAAGATATGACGGCGCATGATTTGCAAATTCGTTAAGCCCAATGCCCTAGCAGCACGAACGTACTCTAAAGCGCGATTGCGGAAAAACTCTGCACGCACATAGTCAGACAAACCCATCCACCCAAAAGCAGCTAACAAAATAATCAGGAGCCAAATGCTCGGGTTAAAGATGGAGGCAAAGATAATGAGTAGATATAACTCCGGCATCGCCGACCAAATCTCTATCAAGCGCTGAGAAACCAGATCAAACTTACCGCCAAAGAAACCCATTAAGGAGCCGGTGATGATGCCTACGCTAACCCCCACAATAGTGAGCGCCAAGCCAAACAAAATCGACAGTCGAAATCCATAAATCAAACGTGACAAGACATCGCGCCCACGATCATCTGTGCCCAGCCAGTTATCAAATGATGGCGGTGCAGGATTGGGTACTTTTGAAAAGTAGTTCAGCGTCTCATAGCTGTAGGGGATGGGTGGGTAAATTGCCCAATTACCATTGCTTGTAATGTTGTGACGAATGTCGGGATCCAAAAAATCGGTTGGTGTCGCAAAATCACCGCCGAATACTTTTTCAGGTTGAGATTTCACAATCGGGAAATAAAACTTACCTTGGTAGCGCACGATCAAGGGTTTGTCATTTGCAATGAGCTCTGCACACATGGACAGGCCAAACAGAATCATAAAAATCCAAAGGCTGGCATAACCCATGCGGCTATTTTTAAAACGGTGCCAACGACTCATGATCCACCCCCTGCACCAAACTGAATGCGCGGATCAATATAGACATAGCAAAGATCAGAGATCAGTTTAGTAAACAAGCCAATCAGCGTGAACAGATAGAGTGTTCCAAAAACTACTGGGTAGTCACGACGCATTACTGACTCATAAGACAGTAAACCCAGGCCATCCAATGAGAACAGGGTTTCAATCAGCAGTGAACCAGTAAAGAAGGCGCCGATGAATGCCGCTGGGAAGCCAGTGACCAGAGGCAAGAGCGCATTGCGGAATACATGCTTCCAGAGAACTTGCTTCTCCGTGAGGCCTTTGGCTCTCGCAGTCAATACATACTGTTTACGAATCTCTTCTAAGAAGGAATTCTTCGTCAACATCGTAATAACTGCAAAACTTCCTAAGACGGAAGCAGTGATCGGTAAAACCAAATGCCACAAATAATCCATCACCTTGCCCATCATGCTCAACTCACTCCAGTTATCTGAAGTCAGTCCGCGTAGTGGAAAGATTTGTAAGAAACTGCCGCCGCCAAAGATAACAAGCAACAAAACACCCAAAACAAATCCTGGGATGGCATAACCCACCAGAATCATCGTGCTGGTGATCGCATCAAAACGAGAGCCATCCCTAACCGCTTTGGCAATACCTAAGGGTATCGATACTAAGTAGGTCAAGAAGAAGGTCCATAAACCAATGCTGATAGATACCGGTAATTTAGAAACTACCAATTGCCAGACGCTTTGATGTTGGTAGTAGCTCTCACCTAAATCAAATTGCGCAAAGCGCTTCAGCATCATGAAATAACGCTCTACTGGCGGCTTATCAAAACCATATAAAGCCTTGACCTCAGCCAAGCGCTCAGCATCTACACCTTGGCGGCCACGATAGTTACTACCACCACCAGAAGACTCTGCTCCACTTACTGCGGCATCACCCTTACCTTTGAGCTCCAGCATCAACTGCTCTACTGGGCCGCCAGGTACAAATTGCACCACTGCAAACGTGAGAGTTAATACACCTAACAAAGTAGGAATCATCAAGAGCACACGCTTAAAAATGTAAGACCACATTTGTCCCTGCATTAGCGCGCCCCCTCTTTCCACCAATTGAGCAGAATCCAAGATTCAGCGGTGTAATACAAAGGAGGCTCTGGATAGCACATCTCTTTACGATACGCGATTCGGTGCGTTGGGTTGTACCACTGCGGAATCACGTAATAACTATTCCAAAGAACCCGGTCTAGAGCTCTAGTGGCTGCACGCAACTCTTCACGTGTCTGGGCTTTGACAACCGCATCTACCAAAGCATCAACCACTGGAGACTGAATCCCAATTACGTTGTCAGAACCTTTTTCTTTAGCAGCCTGACTACCAAAGCGATCCCATAACTCGTTACCAGGACTTTGTGAATCCGGGAAACGAATGGTCGTCATATCGAAGTCGTATTCATCCATGCGCTTCTGATGCAATGCAAAATCACTCGTCCGAACATCTACCTGAATACCCAACTTCTCTAAATTGCGTACGTAGGATGAAATCACCCTCAAGAAAAATGGGCCATCTTCAACCATCTCAAAGCGGAAAGGCTCGCCCTGCATATTGCGTAAGGCACCATCTCGGTATTGCCATCCAGCCTGAGCTAATAAGTCACGCGCCTTGCGTAAGTTCTGACGCAAGCTATCAGGTGGAACAGTTGAAGGGGCTTCAGGCATTGGATCAAAGACCGCATCAGGCACCCACTTAGGGTACTGCGCTTTCAGGGGCTTCAGTAATTTCAATTCCGCCTCAGTGGGCTTACGAGGGCCCTCGAAATTCGCACTGAGATCGCTATTAGTAAAGTAACTATTAATACGACTGTATTGCTCAAAGAAGAGTTGACGGTTCAACCACTCAAAGTCGAGCGCGTAACCCAAAGCTTGTCGTACCCGTGGATCCTGAAAAATTGGCCTGCGCACATTCATTGCAAAACCTTGCATGCCTGCGCCGTTGTGATTCAGAAAAGCTTTCTTTTCTAAAGTGCCGTCATTAAATCTTGGCCCGACATAGCTCTTCGCCCAATTCTTTGCGCGGTATTCCACTAGAGCATCAAACTCCCCAGCCTTAAAGGCTTCAAGGCGAACAGCATCATCACTATAGAGTTTGTAGTTCACCCGATCAAAGTTATAAAAACCAACTCGGACATTGAGCGTCTTGCCGCCTTGATCAGCCCAGTAATTTGGGTTGCGCTTAAAGATCATGGTCTTACCAGCTTTGTAAGACTCGATCAAATAAGGACCACTCGCAATTGGCAACTCAAAGCTCAACTTATCAAATGGCGTAATCGTGCCATCGGGCTTCTTGCCCCAGTTACGCGAGAACACCGGCAGGGTACCCACCATCACCGGCAATTCAGGGTTCCGGTTCTTAAAATCAAAACGGATGACGCGATCAGAAACTACTACAGCCTGCTTCACATCGGCATATACCGTTTTAAATTGTGGATTAGCGAGTGAACTCATTAAGGTATCAAAGCTATGCTTCACATCGCCAGCCAAGATTGCGCTGCCATCTGAAAACTTTGCCTCAGGACGAATCCGAAACACGACTGACATCTTGTCGGATGCCACTTGGATATCTTCCGCAATCAGACCATAGGCACTGGAGACCTCATCCGCACTACCTACTGCTAAAGATTCAAACATCAACTGGGCTACACCAGGGGCAGCCACACCGCGCAGCGTGAATGGATTGAACTTATCAAAACTTGTCCGGCGATCAGGATTAGGCAAAATGAGAGTGCCACCCCTAGGAGCACTGGGGTTCACATAGTCAAAATGGCTAAATCCATCGGCGTATTTAGGTTTACCGTATTGAGCAATCCCCTGGGCGCCCTGAGCTGAATTGACTGCCAGCCCAGCCAGAAGGGCTAAAAGTAGCAAAGTGGAGATTTGGCGGATGGCGGGGAGCATGGGCATATATGCAACAATTGTAGATAGCAAACCACATTTGAAGCAAAGGACACGATATGGGCTTTCTCGCTGGCAAAAAAATTCTGATTACCGGCCTTCTTTCTAACCGCTCTATTGCCTATGGCATAGCCAAGGCATGTCACCGCGAAGGCGCTGAACTGGCCTTTACCTACGTTGGTGAGCGCTTTAAAGACCGTATTGTCGATTTCGCTAAAGAATTCAATACCGACTTGATTTTTGACTGCGATGTTGGCAGCGATGAGCAGATTTCTGCCCTGTTTAAGGATTTGGCAAAAACTTGGCCTCAGTTTGATGGCTTTGTTCACGCAATTGGCTTTGCACCACGCGAAGCGATTGCTGGCGACTTTTTAGAAGGCCTATCTCGTGAAGGCTTCAAAATCGCCCACGACATCTCTGCTTACAGCTTCCCAGCAATGGCAAAAGAAGCCTTACCCATGTTGCGGGACAAATCCTCTTTGCTGACTCTGACTTACCTCGGCAGCCTGCGTAATGTTCCAAACTACAACACCATGGGTCTTGCTAAAGCCTCACTGGAAGCCTCGGTGCGCTATATCGCTGGCTCAGTCGGACCTAAGGGCATTCGGGCGAACGGTATCTCTGCTGGCCCAATCAAAACTTTGGCTGCTGCTGGCATTAAAGGCTTCGGCAAGATTTTGGAAGCCGTTGAGCAAACCGCCCCAATGCGTCGCAATGTAACTATTGATGATGTCGGCAATACCGCTGCATTCTTGTTATCTGATTTGGCAAACGGCATTACCGCTGAAATCATTTATGTAGATAACGGCTTTAGCCAAGTTGTTGGTGGAATGGAAGAAGTTTGAGCGTTCCACTGCGCGAGGCCCTGAAATTTTGGGCCAAGCTAGGCTTTATTAGTTTTGGTGGGCCTGCAGGACAAATCGCAGTTCTCCACCAAGAGCTAGTTGAGAAGCGTCGCTGGATTTCTGAGCGGCGCTTTTTACATGCGCTCAACTATTGCATGTTGCTACCAGGGCCTGAAGCTCAGCAGTTGGTGACCTATATTGGCTGGCTCATGCATCGTACCTGGGGTGGCGTCTTAGCAGGTGCCCTCTTTGTTCTACCCTCTCTCTTTATTTTGATTGGCCTATCGTGGGTCTATCTCACCTTTGGCCAAGTGCCTTGGATTGCCGCGATTTTCTTTGGCATCAAACCGGCAATCACTGCCATCGTTCTCCACGCTGCAGTCCGCATTGGTAAGCGCACGATTCACAATCAAGCATTACGTTGGATTGCGCTCGGATCATTTCTAGCGATCTTCGTCTTTAACCTAGCTTTTCCAATCATTGTTATCTTTGCGGCATTAATTGGTATTTGGGGTGGCAAACGCTACCCAGAGCATTTCCAGCAAACCGCGGCGTCTCACGATAAAGCGAGTGGAACGCACGCTGCCGCACTAATTGATGATCACACTCCAACTCCAGAGCATGCCAAATTCTCTAAAAAGAAACTGGTAATACAGAGCTCAACTGCTCTAGCGCTCTGGTTGATTCCGTTTTTTGCTCTAACGCTAGCGTTTGGCTGGAAAACACTGTATCCACAAATTGCCTGGTTCTTTACTAAAGCTGCTTTCCTCACCTTTGGTGGTGCATATGCAGTACTACCTTATGTCTACCAGGGTGCAGTAGATCAATTTCATTGGCTCAGCGCTGGTCAAATGATGGATGGTTTAGCGCTTGGAGAAACCACTCCGGGACCACTCATCATGGTGGTGGCTTTTGTTGGCTATCTGGCTGGCCATATCCAACATTTAATTGGTAATAGCAATCCATTTTGGTTTGGCGTGCTTGGGGCCTGCGTTGCTACTTGGTTTACTTTTTTACCTTCTTTTTTCCTAGTGCTGGTCGGGGGCCCTTTGATTGAATCCACACATGGCAAATTGAGCTTTACTGCACCTCTCACCGCAATCTCTGCCGCAGTGGTTGGAGTCATCGCCAACCTGGGTCTGTTCTTTGCGTATCACGTCTTTTTTCCGCATGGCCTGGGCGGCTCCATTTCTTGGATTTCAATTGCAATCACTCTGCTGGCAGGTTTGGCGCTCTTTAAGTTTCAAAAAGGTGTGATTAGCGTATTAACTGGCTCAGCGCTGGCCGGCTTACTAAGTTACTTACTGACGAGTTTATTGATCTAGCTCCACCGCATTTGAGGCTGGAATTGGCATAATGGAACTTATGCGAATCGAACCTCAAACCATCACCCATCTCCAAGAATGGCTCGGTAAAACCGAGACTCTTCAAGACATCGTCACCGCAGCACCCGTCAGAGCTCTATCAGCAACACTCGATCGGCCTGATCCCGCTCCGAATGACGGAACCTTTCTTCCGGAGTTGTGGCATTGGCTTTATTTCTTACCGTGCGCCCTTCAATCTGAAATCGGTCCTGATGGTCACCCTAAGCGTGGCGGATTTTTACCGCCTGTTCCACTGCCACGTCGAATGTGGGCCGGTAGCCGAGTTCAATGGCTAGCACCTCTCTCAGTAGGCGATGAAATCGAACGTGTCTCTAAAATTAAATCTGTTACGCACAAAGCAGGTCGTACTGGCGATCTCATCTTCGTATTAGTCAAACATGAAATCTCCAATCAAAATGGCTTGGCTTTAATTGAAGCGCATGACATCGTGTATCGCGATGCACCAGGTCCGGATGACAAACCAGTTGCACTAACTCCAGCACCTACTGGAGCTACGTGGTCTAAAACAATTACCCCAGATGATGTTTTATTGTTTCGCTACTCAGCCCTGACATTCAACGGTCATCGCATTCATTACGATCGCAAATACGTTACAGAGGTAGAGGGTTACCCAGGCTTAATTGTTCATGGCCCTTTAATTGCAACTCTATTGGTAGATCTTGTACGTCAAAGTATTCCAGGTTGCAAGCTCAAGAGCTTTGAGTTCCGCGCCATACGTCCTACTTTTGATATCAACGTTTTTAAGGTGAGTGCTAAGCCTGATCTCGAGAAAGATCCCTCCGGAAAAACAATTTCCATTTGGGCTGAAGATCACGAAGGTTGGCTCACCATGCAAGCTACTGCAGTTTTAGCCTAAGAACGAATCACTCCATGACTACTCCACATTTATCCAAAACCCTAGCAACATTTGCTGCTGAATTAAAGATTGGCGATATCCCCGAAGAGGTGATTGCGCGCACTGAAGATTTACTGGTTGATTGGTTTGGCTCAGCAATCGCTGGCAAAGGATCACGCCCCGTAGAGACGATTACGCAGTTTGCGCAAAATATGGGCGGCTTTAACGCTGTCAATCCCGGCTCTGCTGAAATTCTGATTAACCGAACTAACTCAAGCCCCTTCTTGGCCGCACTTGCTAACGCAGCAGCTTCACATGTCGCCGAACAAGATGACGTTCACAATGGCTCCGTATTTCATCCAGCTACCGTGGTGTTTCCTGCGGCACTAGCGACAGCGCAAACGATTGGCGCCTCAGGGGAAGATCTGTTGGTTGCTGCTGTTGCTGGCTATGAAGTCGGTATTCGAGTTGGTGAATTTTTAGGTCGCTCCCACTACAAAATATTTCACACGACAGGTACTGCAGGAACTCTGGCAGCAGCAGCCGCGGTAGGTCATTTACTCAAACTGAGCCCCGCCCAAATGTTGCACGCTTTTGGTTCTGCAGGAACTCAATCCGCTGGTCTTTGGGAATTTTTGCGAGATGCAGCCGACTCTAAGCAACTACATACTGCGCACGCTGCCTCCACTGGTTTGATGTCAGCCTACTTAGCGCAATCCGGATTTACTGGTGCAGAACATATCCTAGAAGGCAAGCAAGGTTTGGCTGCTGGCATGTCAAGCGATGCAGACCCTAGCAAGCTGACTGATCGACTGGGTAGTCGCTGGACTATTGCGGAGACCAGCTTTAAGTATCACGCCTCATGTCGTCACACTCACCCTGCTGCAGATGCCTTATTGCAAGTTATGCTGGCTCATCAACTTAAACCTAGCGATATCGCCAAAGTAGAAACTCTGGTTCACCAAGGCGCAATTGATGTGCTGGGGCCAGTTATCGATCCTGCAACGGTTCACCAATCGAAGTTTTCAATGGGTACTGTGCTCGCTCTGATTGCCCATTATCAATTTGCTGGCCTGCAAGAATTCGATCAGCACTTTCATGATCAAGAAATTTGCGCATTCCGCGATCGCGTCACCATGACTCTAGATGCAGAGGTAGATGGTGCCTATCCTCAACGCTGGATTGGTAAAGTCAAAGTCCATTTAAATAATGGAGAAGTTTTAGAGGGTCGCGTTGATGAACCCAAGGGCGACCCTGGCAATACCCTCAGTCGTACTGAAATTACAGATAAGGCTATGCGTCTTGCTGCATTCAGTGGCGGCGCAACGCCAAGTGAGATGAGTGCCGCCATTGAACGCTTGTGGAATATTCGTAAGCAGTCCAAGATTGGTCTATTGATCTCATAAACTCTGAGTTGTTTATTTTCTTTTTTGTTTCACATTCAATAAAGCCACGCACATGAACCCACTTGATACACCTATCGGCTTTAGTAGCACCTTCTTATTTGTTCCGGGCACGCGACCTGAGCGCTTTATTAAAGCGCTAGATAGTGGAGCTGATGGCGTCATCATCGATTTAGAGGATGCGGTAGCTGAGGAAGATAAAGAATCCGCCCGCGCAGCTATACGCGCTGCTTGGCCTACTTTTACTGCAGAACAAAAAAAGCGCCTGATTATTCGCTCGAATTCTCCCGGCACCAAGTTTTACGCAGCTGACCTCATCTTGGTTCAAGAGCTCAAGGCTGCAGGCTTACTCATTCCAAAGAGTGAATCGCTCGATCAAATTAATGGCGCAGCACAAATTCTGCCAAATACAGCAATTATTCCGATGATTGAAACTGCTATCGGTCTAAACCATCTCAATGAGATTGCAAACTCTGATCAGGTCTTGCGCTTGGCATTAGGCAATATTGATCTACAGGCCGACCTAGGAATGGTGTGTGATGCACAAGAAACTGAACTGCAAACCGCCCGCTTTCAGATTGTGCTGGCCTCACGCTTAGCCCAGATTGCCCCTCCAATTGATGGGGTTACTCCCTCTACCGACAATATTGAGCGCATTACAGATGATGCTGAGCGTGCCAAAAGAATGGGGTTCGGAGGCAAGCTGTGCATTCATCCAAAACAGGTTGCCTTGGTTAAGGATTCCTTTATGCCTACGGCTGCGGAGGTCTCCTGGGCGCAGCGCGTGATTGAAGCTGATAAGACATCCAAGGGTGGTGCCGTGAAATTAGACGGTCGCATGATTGATCGACCAGTAGTTTTGTTGGCCCAAAGAACACTAGCCGTTGCTGGTAAACCCTAAAGCCGATAGTATTTAAAAGTGGCAAAATTAGCTCGCATTACACATTAACGGAGACATATATGAAATTAAAGAAAACCCTATTCGCAGGCATTGCTGCTGTAGTCAGCGCCGGCACTTTATTGGGTAGCAATATTGCTTCCGCCCAAAAGGATTGGCCTACTAAATCCATTCAGATGGTTGTGCCATTTGCAGCCGGTGGTCCAACCGACACAATCGCGCGTTTGATCGCCGTACCTATGGGTCAGGCCTTAGGTCAAACTGTTGTGGTTGAGAACGTTCCTGGTGCTGGTGGCACGATTGCCTCCACCAAGGTAGCTCGCGCAGCTCCCGATGGTTACACCATTTATATTCACCATATGGGTATGGCTACAGCAAACGCGCTGTATGACAAACTCCCGTATGACCCAATGACTAGCTTTGATTACATCGGTCAAGTAGCTGATGTACCAATGGTGTTGTTAGGCAAAAAAGATTTGCCTGCCAACAACTTTAAAGAACTTGAAGCCTATATCAAGGCCAATGGCTCAAAAGTAACCATGGCCAACGCTGGTCCTGGCGCAGTATCACAGTTGTGCGGACTGCTATTTCAGAGCCGTCTAGGCGTTAAGTTAACGAACATCCCTTACAAAGGTACCGGCCCTGCTTTGACCGACCTCTTGGGTGGTCAAGTTGACCTCTTGTGCGACCAAACTACACAAACTATTCCTTACATCAAGGATGGCCGTGTAAAAGCATTCGGCACAACAACCATGAAGCGTTTGCCAGCAATTCCTAACGTACCAACTTTGAACGAACAAGGCCTCAAAGGCTTTGAAGTAAAAGTATGGCATGGTGTGTACGCTCCAAAAGGCACTCCACAGCCAGTTCTGGATAAACTCAATGCCGCCCTTAAGAAAGCATTGAATACACCAGACGTTCAAAAGCGTTTGAACGATGCCAACATCGATATCGTGCCATCAGAGAAGATTTCTGCAAAAGGCCTCAAGGATCACCTTGAGAAAGAAATCAATGTCTGGGGTCCAGTCATTCGTAAAGCAAATATTCCAGATTAATTCCGGAATAGCAGCAAGCAAAAAAGCCAGCGATCTGAACTGACCCCCTTGGTTGGACGTTATGTCCAACCAAGGGGGTTTTGTTTTATGAGCAAATACAGCAAGCAGTTCAAGTTAAAAGTAGTCCAAGAGTTTTTAAAATCAGGTGGCCTTAGGCGAGTATCTCAACTCTTTGAGATCAGTCACTCACAAGTGCGTGA
>CANGNV010000030.1 GCA_947455485.1 Burkholderiaceae bacterium
ACCATCGAGCAATTTCTTTTCTTTGCCGAGGGCTTGTGCTTTCTTTTGATCATCCCAAATAGTGGGATCTTCAAGAATAGAGTTAACTTCAGTAAGGCGTCGTGACTTTACTTCGAAGTCAAAGATACCCCCGAAGTGCTTGCTCACGAGTGAGCAGATCGGACAGGGTATTTGAAATAATATTGAGTTGTTCGGCTTCCATCCCCTAATTATAAGGGGGTTATTGCGACTCAGTCCTCGTCGTGGGCCTCAATCATGAGTTGTACACGTGCCTGCCCTTGAAAGCGGTCTGTTACTAGGCGATAGGCCAGCTTGGCCTTGGCTGGTAAGGGCTGGGTCCGATTGAACCAAACCCCCGTAAATGGTTTGCTAGCTAGTTGACCATCTCCAATGGGGCGAAGCTGCAAACGCAGATGTTTTTCTTTCATGAGGCTTTGTTGCCCAACTTCAAATTCCCCATAAAAAATCGGCTGAGGAAAGCCTTGGCCCCAGATTTCTTCAGCAAGGAGGTCGCCAGTTTCTGGTGTGAATTCCGAAAGATCAAGCGAACCATCGTGAATATGGCGACGCTCTAATAATTCATCGTTCAGTAAGTCATTGGCAACTTGCTGAAACACCGTATCAAACTTTTCAAAATCGGCTTTTCTAATGCTCAGACCTGCTGCCATGGCATGACCACCAAACTTCAATATGAGGCCTGGCTCACGCTTGGAGACAATATCCAGGGCGTCGCGCAGATGGAAGCCTGTTAGCGATCTACCTGAGCCTCGCAACTCTTCTCCGCTAGCACCATCGGCAGGAGCAAACACAATTGCAGGGCGATTAAAGCGCTCCTTAAGACGTGAGGCCACAATGCCAACAACGCCTTGATGCCATTCTTTATTCCAAAGACAAATGCTCGAACGCTCTGCCATTGTTCCTGCCAGCTGATCTTCAGCAAGGTGGGCAAGGGCAGCTTCTTGCATGCCGCCTTCAATCACACGTCGCTCGCGATTAATGCGATCAAGCTCATAAGCCAGCTCGGTGGCTTCCTCCGTCTTATCGCTCAGCAAGAGACGAATACCCAGAGTCATATCCGCTAGGCGCCCAGCAGCATTTAGGCGAGGTCCAATAGCAAAACCTAAGTCAAAGGTATTGGCTTTACGAGGATCTCGAACAGCCGCTTGAAACAGCGCTTGAATACCCGCCTGTGAAACCCCGGCACGAATGCGCTTCAAACCATTTGAAACTAGGATGCGATTATTGCGATCAAGTTGCGCCACATCTGCGACCGTTCCCAAGGCTACAAGATCGAGTAGATTCTCAATTTTGGGTTGAGTCTCAGCGGTAAATTTGCCGCGCTTACGAAGCTCCGCACGCAGAGCAACCAATAAATAGAACATCACTCCCACGCCTGCAAGCGCCTTGCTTGGAAAACTGCAGCCAGGCTGGTTGGGATTGACGATTGCAGTGGCTTTAGGCAATCGATCACCCGGCAGATGATGGTCAGTCACAATCACTTCCATCCCCAGCTCACGAGCTCGGTCTACTCCCGCTTCACTAGCAATACCGTTATCCACGGTGATGAGATATTTCGGTTTAGGGTTTTGTTGGGCGGCTAGCTCCACTACCTCTGGGGTTAATCCATAGCCCATCGTAAAACGGTTTGGTACTAAGAACTGAATGGGAGTATCTACACCACCCAGCATCTTCAAGCCGCGGAGAGCAACGGCGCAAGCAGTAGCGCCATCACAGTCATAGTCAGCCACCACCAGCATGGGCTCTTTGCGTTCCAAAATATCAGCTAGTAGGGTGGCGGTGCTGATGCAGTTCTTTAACTCCACTGGCGAGAGTAGTTGCTTCAGGTCTAAAGAGAGTTCATCTGGTTTATCAATACCACGGGCTGCATACAGCCTAGCTAGCAATGGGTGCAGGCCGCTTTGCTGTAACCAGCTAGCCGTCCGGTCAGAGAAGGGGCGCTTAGAAAATACGCTCATGCTGAAATGATTTCTTTCCAAGTTAAGGACTCTGATTTTTTCCAGAATGCCCATGACTTTTTATTCAAGTCTTTGGCTGTGAAGATTCTGTTGCGAGTCTGACCCTTAGGAAAATCGATGATTTCAACTTCCTCTAAATCATTACTCAAAAGCGCTCTTCTTAAGTCATCCCAAATGCTTTCGGGTCTATCAATCCATGCAAAGGCATTTTGCAATTTTGAAAAATCAATTTCATTCTGTTGTGGTACTTCAAGATATTTTGCCAAACCAGTCAGGAGGGGATGATCTCCATAAATATGAGATACATTGCCCAAGAACTCAGGCACCTGAATATCAGCCAGCTTGCCAATACCGCTAATCCAAAGGGAGTTAATGCTGGGCAGTCCGCGTTGTGCACGTTCTTCATTTACGGGATCAATGTGCCAGAGCATTTGAATTTCATTTTGAAGTTTGCGCCAGAGTTTGGCGATACCAACTTCGCCGGTATCGCGTGGCATCCACCAATCAATATTTCGACCATGGGCCTGATCAATCGAGTGTGTTGCTAAGCTGGCAAATGGCCCCGCTGGAATAAACCAATCACGCTGCCCCTGAAATAAGATCTTGCTTCCAAAATCCTCTTCGATAAAAGGGAGTGCAAGCTGTAGCAACTTGGCAGACTCATTTGCTGTCAGATCAATCTGACTCTGAGCCATTAGGATCAAATGATCTCGAGTAGCGTGAAAATGGACTGGCTGGAGGCAGGCAATAGTTTCATTTGGGTTGACTGCTAAATCACTCTGACCTAAGAGCAAGACTGGGGCTATTGGTAAACGATCGCCCAATAGAAATACCTCTTGAGGTAATCCGCTGGGCGGAGCGTTCTGATCTAACCCTGATTCAATAGCATCTTCCCCTGACACCATCAGGGTAAAGCGTCGCGAAGCGCTTGTTTGGGAGGTCAAATTAGCAGTCATTCCCCTGATTTTAGGTGGCATTTACAGAATCCATTGGTTTACTCATTTAATTCACTAAACTGTAGCTATGTTGAGACTTCCTATTGAGCTAGAAATTGGCCTGCGCTATACCCGATCCAAGCGTCGCAAGACGGTGGGCAAGCGTGATGGCTTTCTCTCTTTTATTTCCGGAATCTCTACCGCAGGCATCGCTTTAGGTGTTGCAGCCTTGATTGTGGTGCTCTCAGTCATGAATGGCTTTCAGAAGGAAGTGCGCGACCGTATGCTGTCCGTACTCTCCCATATTGAAATTACCGCCCCAGATGGTTTGGCTAATTGGCAGCCGATTGCGCTGAAGGTGGCCGCTCAGCCCCACGTAGTAGGTGTCGCCCCAATGGTGAGTTCCCAAGGTTTATTGAGTCGCGAGAACGTCATGCGTGGCGTGGCTATTCGTGGGGTATTGCCAAGCGAAGAGGGCAAGGTTTCTGATTTACCCAAGCAGTTCGTTGCTGGCAGCATTGAAGATCTCAAGCCGGGTGCTTTCGGAGTTGCCTTGGGCGCACAGCTTGCCAATATTGTTGGTGCACGTGTGGGCGATCGTATTAATTTGATCGTGCCAGAAAGTGATCTTACGCCTGCAGGTGCTATGCCCAGAATGCGAACGCTGCAAGTGGTTGGCATTGTGGATAGCGGCCATTATGAATACGACAGTTCCTTAGCAATCATGCATTGGAAAGATGCTGCTGCTCTATTGCGCCTGCAAGACCCATCTGGTTTACGGGTGAAGGTGGATGATATGCAGCGTGCCCCAGAAATTGCCGCTGAATTAGCTCAGGTTGTACCGCAAGCTTTGTGGGTCAGCGATTGGTCACGCTCTAACCGAAATTGGTTTGCTGCTGTTCAAACCGAAAGAAAGATGATGTTCATCATCCTCACTCTGATCATTGCTGTAGCTGCTTTTAATTTGGTCTCTACTTTAGTGATGACTGTTAATGAGAAGCAAGCCGACATTGCAATTTTAAGAACCATGGGTGCAAGTCCTGGACTTATTCAGCGGATCTTCTTGGTACAAGGCCTGGCGATTGGCTTACTAGGCTCTCTAGCAGGCGTTGGCCTGGGCCTTCTGATTGCATTAAATATTGATGTAATTGTTCCGGCTATTGAGGCGATCTTCCGCGTACGCTTCTTGCCACGCGATGTGTACTTTATTAGTGAGTTACCTTCGGATGTTCGCTTCTCTGATGTGGTGACTGTAGGTTTGATGGCTTTCGGTCTCTCTGTATTAGCCACCTTGTATCCAAGTCGCCGCGCCGCCCAAGTTCAGCCTGCGGAGGCATTGCGCTATGAGTAATTCCAATCCAATCATTCTGAGTGCTTCAGGTCTAGCAAAGACCTACGGCAAAGGTGCAACAGCGGTTGATGTCCTTAAGGAAATTGATTTACAGGTGAGCGCTTCTGAGAAAGTTGCCATCGTAGGTTCTTCTGGTTCAGGAAAAAGCACCTTATTGCATCTCTTGGGCGGTTTGGATACGCCGAGCGCAGGCACCGTGATATTGGCCGGAGAGAATCTCCATAAGTTGCCAGTTAGAAAATTAGATCAACTGCGTAACCAGAGTCTAGGATTTATTTATCAATTCCATCATCTCTTAGATGAGTTCAGCGCCGTTGAGAATGTGGCATTGCCTCTTCGTATTCGTGGACTGAGCAACGAAGAGTCTATGGAGCGAGCAAACACAATGTTGCATGCGGTTGGATTAGCAAAGCGAGTTCAGCACACACCAGGCGAACTGTCTGGTGGTGAACGCCAACGTGTTGCAGTCGCCCGTGCATTGGTGGGTAACCCTGCTTGCGTCTTGGCGGATGAACCAACGGGTAATCTCGATACTGAAACTGCCGATGGCGTATTTGACTTGATGTTGGATATTGCTCGTGAGCAGGGCACCGCTTTTGTGATCGTGACCCATGATCCTATTCGCGCAAAGCGTTGTGACCGAATTTTGCATTTAGAGCGCGGAGTATTAAAGACCTTCGCACAATGAGCGATGCCAGTACAGAGCTCGCATGGGTTGATACCCATTGCCATCTAGACGCCCCAGAATTCAGGGATACTCTTTCAGAAATCGTTTCAAGAGCATCGAGTAAGGGTGTTAAAGCCATATTGCTGCCCACGGTTCAAGCTTGTGATTGGGATCAAGCTAAAAGCTTAGCAAACCAATACGGCAATCAAATTACAGGATTGGTTTATACGCTAGGCATTCATCCCTTGTATATCAATCAAGCCCAAGAGGGTGATATCGATATCCTTAAAAATCAAATCGAGCAATCATTGGATGATCCGCGATTTGTAGGTATTGGCGAGATTGGCTTAGATTATTTTGTTGAGGGCCTAGATCCTCAGCGCCAAGAGTATTTCTTTTACAAGCAACTCGATTTAGCTCAGCAATTCCAGTTGCCAGTAATTTTGCATGTGCGCCGTTCACAAGACGCCATTCTCAAGGCTCTGCGTAAAAGAAAAGTCCCCAGCGGTATAGCGCATGCTTTTAATGGCAGCCATCAGCAGGCTGAGCAATTTATTGAACTAGGTTTCAAGCTGGGGTTTGGTGGTGCCGCAACCTATGATCGAGCATTACAAATTCGCCGACTCTTGCAAGACCTGCCATTGGACAGCATCGTTACCGAAACTGATGCACCGGATATTCCGCCGGCTTGGCTTAAGGAGGAAGGTGGTCAATTCAATGAGCCAGCCTTACTCCCCAGAATTGCATGGCAATTGGCTGACATTCGTGGAATTAGTGAAGAGGTGTTTTCAAAGGCGGTTTGGCAAAATGCCATGCAAGCATTACCCCGTTGGTCATCTCTAATGACTAACAACCCAAACACAAAATCCGCCTCCTAAGAGCTTGCGCATCAATATTGCGGCGTTCATCGCCGGGGGATCGCTTCTTCTATTTTTGCCTGCCGTGCCAGCCTATTGGGCTTGGCTATGTATAGCTAGCACTTCTATCTCCTTAGTCGGCGTTTGCATCAATTACTCCGTAATCCAAAATCGCTATGCGAGCAGCGTATTGCTAGTGGTCTGTTGCTTCACTCTGGGATTTTCTTGGAATGCACACTACGCACAAAGTCGTTTAGCTCACATACTGCCCACGGAGTATGAAGGCAAAGATCTTATCCTCGAGGGCAGAGTTAATGCCTTGCCACAGAGCTCATCCAGCGGTGCAAAGTTTTCTTTTGGGGTAGATAAAGCCTTTTTGGGTAAGGAGCGGATTGAATTATTTCCGCCGCAGGTGTATTTGAGTTGGCAGCCGGCATGGCGAAATCCTCAAGATGTACCAGAAGTTATTCCAGGTCAGCGCTGGGAATTCAAGGTCAAAATCAAAAGACCTTATGGATCTCTCAATCCCTATACTTTTGATTTTGAGCGCTGGTCTTTTCATCAAGACTTTGGTGCCAGTGGATCGGTGCGATCTGGAAGACTCATTGCTGAGAAAGATATTCGTTTTACTGAATTCGCTTTAGCTATGGAGTATCAGCGCTGGAAATTAAGACAAAAGATTCAGCGCTTACTACCAAGGGATGCGCGGTATGGCGGTGTGATTGCAGCGCTCGTGATGGGTGATCAGAATGCAATTGATCAAGAAGATTGGCGCGTATTTAATGCCACTGGTATTGGGCATCTCATATCGATCTCAGGTCTCCACGTAACTATGCTGGCTGGATTCGGTGCCATGCTTGCCTCATTTTTATGGCGTCGTAATACTCTGCCACTATTAATCCCCGTCAGTAAGGTTGCTGCAGCTGTGGGATTCCTGACGGCATTTGTGTATGCCTGGTTAGCAGGATTTCAGATTCCGGCTCAGCGAACAATGTATATGGTGGGCGTAGTTGCCTTTGCACTTTGGTCCGGTAGAAGCCCGCGGTCATTTGATATTTGGTGGTGGGCGCTCGCTTTTGTGCTACTGATAGATCCAATGGCGCCCTATACGCCGGGATTCTGGCTCTCGTTTGGGGCTGTGGCAGCTATTTTGTATGCGATGCAGGATTCTGATGGCTTACTGGGGCTACCTACTGGCAGGGAGTTAGAGCTTGATTGGCAACATAGGATGACTCAAGCCCTAAGGGAGGCTTGTCGAGTGCAGGCGGTAGTTACCATTGCGCTTTTGCCGTTGACTTTGTATTGGTTTTATCAAGTCTCGGTAGCCTCTCCTTTGGCAAATGCTGTTGCTATTCCGGTGGTGAGTTATATCGTGACGCCACTGGCCATAGCTGGTGCTTTATTGCCTGACTTCATTGGCAAATGGTTGTTGATACCAGCACATGCCACGATGGACTATTTAGCCATCATGCTTACTTGGATGGCGAGTTGGAAGTGGGCAATTGCCTGGTCAAGTCAGCCCGCTTGGTGGGCAGTAGCGCTATCCACGATCGGTATTGCAATAACCATTCGTCCGGGATCTATTCGAGAGAGTTGGCTATCCAGAGTGATTGGTCTTGTATTGTGTGCAACTTTATTTATTCAGCCACTGACCAATAGCAGTTTGGGGAAGGGCGAGTTTCGGGCAACTGTGCTTGATATTGGCCAAGGTACGGCAGTACTGATCGAAACTCAAACAAAGCGATTGCTATACGACACGGGACCTATTCAAGGAAAAGATAATGCTGGCCAAAGAATTATCTTGCCCTACCTGAGAGGGCAAGGAATCAGTCATGTTGATCGCATGGTAATTAGTCATAGTGACAGTGATCACATTGGAGGCGCCGCAAGCTTGCTGAAAGAAATTAGCTTCGATTCCATGATGGGGTCCTTGCCAAGCACTAATCCATTACTCGTCAACCTAGAGGGAAAGGGGATCCCCGCCATTCCCTGTCGCTTCGGTCAGCAATGGCTATGGGATGGAGTGGAGTTTCATATATGGCATCCAAATGAGCTGGCAGTTTTTGAGGATCAACACCCTAGAAAACCCAATGAGGTGAGTTGTGTATTGGAAGTTTGTAATCAATCAACTTCATTCTGGTTGACGGGGGATGTAGAGAAGCAAGGTGAGGCTGAGATGGTTGAGCGATTAACTCAAGATGTCCTTAGTGATTTAAAAGATAGAACGCTGATCTTCATGGCGCCACATCACGGTAGCAAAACATCTTCATCTCAAGAGCTCTTAACAGCATTAAGGCCTGATGAAGCATTTGCACAAAATGGATATCGCAATCGATATGGTCATCCGCATCCAACAGTCACAGCCCGATACCAAGGCATGGATATTCCGTTTTATCAAACACCAGCTACCGGCGCACAGGTTTGGGAATTTCCAGTCAAATCGGATCCGAAACAAAGGGCTCCTCTATTTTGGCGAGAGTACAGCAAGCGCTTATGGCATAGGGAGGCAAGGTAGGATTATTTAAGTGTGTATGGTGTGTATAATACAAAAGGAGATGAATGCATAGTAAAGAGCTAATTGATTTATTGAGGGATGGTGGATGGGTGCTTAATAGGACGAAGGGATCGCATCATATTTTTGTTCACAGCACCAAGGGTGGGCATATATGTATTCCGCATCCCAAAAAAGATTTGGGGATTGGTTTGCTAGCCAAAATATTAAAACAGGCTGATATAAAGAGGAGTCTTACATGAAATATCCGATTGCAATTGAACCGGGATCTGCAAAGGAGTCCTGGGGTATTGTGGTGCCAGACTTGGCTGGCTGCTTTTCGGCTGGGGATAACGGTATTGATGAAGCGATTGAAAATGCCAAAGAGGCGATAGAGCTATGGATTGAAGTCGCTTTAGATCGCAATCAAGAAATACCAAGACCAAGCTCTTTAAGAGAGTTGCAAAAGCGGAAAGAATTTAAGGGGTGGGTTTGGGCAATCGTGGAGATTGATCCAGCATTACTCTCGGATGAAATAGAGAGAATCAACATCACTCTTCCAAAGAGGGTGTTGGCAAGATTGGATGCAAAAGCAAAAAAAGCCGGAGAAAACAGGTCAGCATTTATTGCACATTTGGCATTAACTGCTTAAAACTTATTGTTCGGAGATGCGATCCCATAAAAAACCGCCCTCGGGCAGTTTATTATTTTCCTCAATTCAGAAATTACTCTAACTCCAATTTTTGCTTAGCTACTACACCCTTATAGGTTGAATACTCTGCAGCAATTTCTTTGGAGAAGGCTTCTGGACCATTGATGTTAATAATGGAGCCTGTATCTTCAATGCGCTTCTTCACAGCAGGATCTAATGCTGCTTTTTGAGCGGCTGCATAAATCTTATCCACCACGTCTTTTGGCAGGCCGGCTGGGCCGAGTAGGCCGTAGTAAGCCATTCTGTTGGCTGGCGCCAAGCCTACTTCTGCAAATGTTGGTACGTTTGGTAATTGCGCTAGCCTCTTAGGCGCTGCAATCACAATCGGTATTAGTCTGCCATCTTTAATGAAGGGGAGGGCGGAAGGCAAGTTGTCAAACATGATGGGAACTTGGCCTGCCACTACATCTACTAAACCAGGCCCTGCGCCGCGGTAAGGAATGTGAACAATAAAAGTGCCAGTTAAACTCTTGAAGAGTTCAGTTTGCATATGGCCAATACCGCCAGTGCCTGAACTTGCATAAGAATATTTGCCGGGATTCTTTTTAATAACCTCAATAAAGGTTTTGTAATCTCTTGCTGGAAATGATGGGTTCACCACAATCACATTCGGTGTGGCCGCAATATTGGTAATTGGCGTGAAATCTTTGATGGGGTCATAACCAATCTTGTTGTTGATCGCAGGATTGGATGCGGTAGTGGAAACTGTTGCGATACCGAGTGTGTATCCATCTTTAGGTGCGCGCATTACCTCCAATGCACCTACGGATCCACCTCCACCGGCTTTATTCTCAACAATGACAGATTGACCCAATTGCTTGCTCAAGGGGTCTGCCATGCTGCGCGCAATGATGTCGGTGCTACCACCGGGTGCAAATGGAACAATGAGCCTAATCGGCTTAGTAGGATAGGTTTGGGCGATTGCGCCAAAGCCGATGAATGTGCCGCAGGCTATCGCGATCAATTTACTTACTAATGACATAACTTACTCTCCAAAATAGGCTGCAGAGAGGTCCTGAATTAACCCCTGAACCCAGGATAGTAGATGACGGGGTTAATAAACACGATTTTTTCCCTCATTTGGGGCATAACCAGTATATGTTCTAGGCTTAGAAAAGCAAAAAGGCCTCAGAGTCAATTGACCTAGAAGCCTTCTACTTGTTTGGTTGCGGGGGCAGGATTTGAACCTACGACCTTCGGGTTATGAGCCCGACGAGCTGCCAGACTGCTCCACCCCGCGTCTGAAGCTCAAATTCTACCATTTTTTAGGGGTCCCTGTCGAGCTATCCCTTCAAATGGAGCTGAAATAAGCGCTTTTAAACGGTAAATATCACTCCTGAGTCATGCTGCATAAGGAGTAACATATTGCCACGCAACATTGTTATGAGGCCTATTAATGTCAGTCAGTAACCAAGAGTTTTCCCAATCCTCTTTATTGAGGCCAGTTGAGATTTCTCGGCAAGAGCATGGTCATCCAAAGGGGGCCTCATTTTCCCTCATGCTTGCAGCAATTGGAGTGGTCTTCGGAGATATCGGAACAAGTCCTCTCTATGCGCTTAAAGAATGTTTCAGCCCAGAGCATGGCATCCCTTTTTCTAATGAGGCTGTCTATGGTGTGATTTCGATGGTTTTTTGGGCTTTCACCATTGTGGTTTCACTCAAGTATGTGATGTTTGTGATGCGTGCAAACAATCATGGTGAGGGCGGCATTCTGGCTTTGATGGCCTTGGCTTTACGAACAGCACCTACTGGCTCTAAACGTTCTCTATTAATCATCATGGCCGGGGTTTTTGGTGCCTGCATGTTTTATGGGGATGCCATCATTACACCGGCGATCTCTGTGCTTTCTGCGGTGGAAGGTTTGGAGGTGATTTCACCGGAGTTAACGCGCTTTGTTATTCCGGGCACGATTATTATTTTGCTAGCACTATTTTTCATTCAGAAAACGGGTACTGCTGTAGTCGGTAATTTATTTGGGCCGGTGATGTTGGTCTGGTTTCTGGCTATTGGTCTGATGGGGCTTTATCAAGTAATTGAGAATCCCCAAATTTTTGCAGCTATCAACCCCCTGTATGCCATTCGATTTATGGGGGAGCACGCGCTCCAGGGATTTATCGTTCTTGGCGCAGTCTTCTTAGTTCTGACAGGTGCTGAAGCGCTATATGCGGATATGGGGCACTTTGGTATCAAGCCCATACGAATGGGTTGGTTCTTATTTGTGATGCCTTGCTTGCTGTTAAATTATTTTGGTCAAGGCGCAATGTTTTTGAGTCATCCCGAGAACATCACCAATCCATTTTTCTTAATGGTGCCTGATGCCCTTGTAATTCCCTTGGTGATCTTAGCCACACTTGCTACCGTCATTGCCTCCCAGGCTGTAATTTCTGGCGCGTTTTCTATGACGAGTCAGGCTATCTTGTTGGGCTTTGTACCTCGCATGAAAATTCGCCACACATCTGATCGTGAAATTGGGCAGATCTATATGCCGCTGGTGAACTGGACCTTATTGGTTCTAGTGATTGCCGTGGTTCTAGCATTTAAGCAATCCGCTAATTTAGCTGCTGCCTACGGCATTGCAGTCACTACCACCATGATCGTGACGACATTCTTGGCTGCTATTGTCATGCGTGTGGTCTGGCGCTGGAACACGCTACTCGTTACGCTAGTGATTAGCGCTTTTCTGATTGTTGACCTTGCCTTTTTAGCTGCCAACCTCTTGAAGATTATGGAAGGTGGTTGGTTCCCTCTGCTACTAGGCGCAGCTTGCTTCTTGTTGCTAATGACTTGGTATCAGGGAAGAAAGTTGCTGCGTCAACGCGCCATGGAGGAGGGTATTGAGCTAAAAGGATTCATTGACGTATTGATGAAAAATCCTCCTCATCGTGTTGAGGGTACGGCTATCTTTTTGACTGCTCATGTTGATTACCTGCCAGTCTCTTTCTTGCATAACCTCAAGCACAACCACGTTCTTCATGAGCGGGTTTTCTTCCTCAAGGTGAGTATTTGGGATGTCCCTTATGTTAAGGATGAAGAGCGTATTACTTTGCGAGACTTGGGAAATAATATTTTCGTAGTGCGCGCGGTATACGGCTTTAATGAGACTCCAGATATGGGTAGGATCATTGAGTTGATTGAGAAATCATCCGGTCTTAAATTTAACTTGATGGACACTTCCTTCTTTTTATCTCGCGACACTATCGTTGCTACTGATGCTCCTGGAATGGCTTTGTGGCGTGAGCGCCTATTCTGCTGGATGTACCAGAACGCGGGTCGCCAATCTGACTTCTTCAAGATTCCTGCCAATCGCTTGGTTGAGCTCGGCGCTAAGGTAGAGATTTGAGAAAGCCGATCACCTTTCGCTCACTGCTTTCATTGGGGGCATTCCTGTTGGTTTGCTCCTTCAGCAGCCTAGTTCTTGCTACACCTGCCGAAGAAGCACAGTTAGAGCAGCTAGATAAGATTGAGGGTGAATTGGAGTTGCAGCGCGATTGGGCTAAATATCGTTGGGATCAAAAGAACTCTGAGTGCTATCAAAAGTACTGGGTTAATAGCTGCCTCAAGGACTCTCGTGCTGAGTATCGTAAAGAGATCGATCCCATTCGCGTGCAGGAAGTAGAGTTGCATGAAGTGCAGCGTAAGTTGCGAGCAAGTATTAAGGATCAACGCGATGCGGCGAAGATCGCTGAACGCGCCTCTGCTGAAAAAGCAGCTGAGCGCTCAGCCAATCAAAAAGAATTCGAAGAGAAGCAAAAGGCGGCAGCTGCCCGTGCTGCAGACGTTGAGCAGCGCCGTAAAGATGCACCTAAGCGTGCCCAAGAGAATAAAGCGGGCACACAGCTCGATTAATTGATTTTTCAGCCACACTCACTAATTACCAGGTAATACTTTGGCCAAGATTAAAACAATCTATATCTGTCAGTCATGCGGTGGAAGCTCTGCCAAGTGGCAAGGGCAGTGTCCTTCATGCCAAGCATGGAATACGCTAGAAGAGGGCTTGCCTGAGGTGAGCTCGAATACCCGCTTTCAAGGTCTAGCGCAATCTCTCCCACGTCAAAAGCTCTCAGCAATTAGCGCGGAAGATCTCCCGCGTTTTAGTACTGGCGTAGAAGAGTTTGATCGCGTACTGGGTGGCGGATTGGTCCCTGGAGGCGTAGTGCTCTTGGGCGGCGACCCAGGGATTGGTAAGTCCACCTTATTGCTACAGGCGCTCGCTGAAATGAGTGCTGCAGGCATGAACGTCCTCTACAGTAGCGGTGAAGAATCTGCCGCCCAAATTGCACTGCGAGCAAAACGCATTGCATTGGATGCTCCTCAATTAGAGGTGTTGGCTGAGATTCAATTGGAAAAGCTGTTGTCCATCATGGATACGGTAAAGCCCCAGGTCTTGGTAGTCGACTCTATTCAGACCTTGTATTCAGAAGTGTTGAGCTCTGCTCCGGGCTCAGTTGCGCAAGTGCGAGAGTGTGCCGCGCAATTAACTAGGGCTGCTAAATCCAGTGGTATCTGTGTCTTGATGGTGGGTCACGTGACTAAAGATGGTCACTTAGCTGGTCCTCGCGTCCTTGAGCATATTGTGGATACCGTTCTCTACTTTGAGGGCGATACCCATTCTTCATTTAGATTGGTGCGCTCGATTAAAAACCGTTTTGGTGCAGTCAATGAGCTCGGCGTATTCGCCATGACTGAAAAAGGTCTGCGTGGAGTTGCTAATCCTTCAGCTATTTTCTTATCGCAACATGCTGAGATGGTGCCTGGTGCCTGCGTATTAGTTACGCAAGAGGGCAGTCGCCCACTCTTGGTAGAGATTCAGGCCCTCGTAGATACTGCACATATCCCCAATCCTCGCCGCTTGGCTGTCGGGCTGGAGCAGGCGCGTTTGGCTATGCTCTTAGCGGTATTACATCGTCATGCTGGTGTTGCCTGTTTTGATCAAGACGTCTTCTTGAACGCAGTAGGTGGCGTGAAGATCTCAGAGCCAGCGGCCGACTTGGCAGTGTTGTTGGCAATTCAATCTTCGATTCGTAATAAGGCTCTACCAAAAGAATTGATTGTCTTTGGCGAGGTTGGTCTTGCTGGAGAGATTCGTCCATGCCCACGTGGCCAAGAGCGTCTGAAAGAAGCCGCTAAGCTTGGCTTCACAGTCGCAATTATTCCGAAGGCCAACATGCCGAAGACAAAGATTCCGGGATTAAGGGTGATACCAGTAGAGCGGATTGATGAGGCTATCTCTGCAGCAGCAGAGCTAAGCTAAGGCAACAATAAACTTAGCGCAGGTCTTCTGCTTGAATCAGTAATACTTGCTCGTCGCCCGCAGATACTTCCATCCAAATAACGGGGATCTGGGGAAACGCTTTTTTAAAGTGCTCATATTCATTACCAATCTCAATCAGAATGGCGCCACGCTCAGATAGGTAGTCAGGAGCACCAGCAATAATCTTGCGAATGAGATCCATGCCATCATCACCACCTGCTAATGCGAGAGCAGGCTCCGCATGATATTCAGCAGGAAGGGCATTCATGGAATTGGCGTTGACGTAAGGCGGGTTGCAAATGATGAGATCAAAGAGATTATCTTCATGGGGTTCTGGAAGCGCATCCCAGAGATCGCCCTCAAAAAGTTCCACTTGAGAAGTAAGGCTATGGCGATCGAGATTGCGAGATGCCACTGCTAATGCAGGCAAGCTGATGTCACAGGCGCTGACATGGATATCTGGGCAGGCTAAGGCCAGCAAAATCGCTAGAGAGCCGTTGCCGGTACACAGATCTAGAGCTTTGCCATCTGCCGGCAACCAAGGCTCGAGTGAGCCATCAACGATTAGCTCGGCAATCCAGGAGCGGGGCACAATACTTTGTTCACTGGAGAAAAATGGCACACCCATTAACCAGGCTTCACCCAAAATATAGGCCAAAGGCTTGCGTGAAGAGATGCGGATTTCTGCAACCTCAAATGCCTTAGCAATTTGCTCGGCACTCATTGCTTTTTCTAGGTGATCTAACGCATCAGTAGGACTGAGATCCAGCTGTTTGCTAGCAATCCACAGAGCTTCACTCTGGGCATCGATGGCGCCATGACCATAATGTAAATCTGCTGCTTCTAGTCGTTGTGCAATTTGATCAATGCATTGATCAAGCGTCAGAGATTGCTGGGGCGCAGGGTCCATTAGAAATTTTTATGAGCTAAGTAATTGACTGAATAATCTTAAGCAACAAGTTGCTCGAGAGTCTTACGGAAGATATTTTTGAGCGGCACAACATCATCCACGATCACGCACTCATCAATTTTGTGGCTTGTAGCATTAAGTGGGCCAAATTCGACCACTTCTTTACAGATCTTGGCAATGAAGCGACCATCACTAGTACCGCCAGTGGTGGAGAGTTCTGTATCAATTTTGGTTTCAGCTTTAATGGCTGTGCGTAGAGCGCCAGCAAGGGCGCCATCACCTGTAATGAATGGGCTGCCGCCTAAGACCCAATCAATCTCAAAGTCGAGACCGGCAGCAGTGAGAATACCTTCTAGACGGCTACGCAACTCTTCTGGCTTGCTCTCGGTGGAGAAGCGGAAGTTGAAATCAATTGCCAGCTCGCCAGGAATGACGTTGTTTGCGCCAGTGCCCGCATGAATATTGGAAATCTGAAAACTAGTAGGTTGGAAATACTGATTACCTTTATCCCACTCAGTCTCAACTAGCGCTTGAATTGCTGGTGCTGAAAGATGGATGGGATTTTTGCCTAGGTGGGGATAGGCGATATGCGCCTGAATGCCTTTAACCCGGAGCTTGCCTGAGAGGGATCCGCGACGACCATTCTTAATCATGTCACCCAATTGGTCGACTGAGGTTGGCTCGCCAATGACACAGTAATCTAAACGCTGCCCTTGTTTTTGCAAGCGCTCGCACATGATGACGGTGCCATCGTTGGCTGGACCTTCTTCATCACTGGTAATCAAAAAGGCAATCGAGCCCTTGTGATTTGGATGGGTGATTACGAATTCTTCTGTAGCAACAACGAATGCCGCAAGAGAGGTTTTCATATCCGCAGCGCCACGGCCATAGAGCATGCCGTCACGAATGGTTGGAGTAAACGGATCATTAGTCCATTTTTCGAGTGGGCCAGTAGGCACTACGTCGGTGTGACCAGCAAACACCAACACTTCACCTTGATCGCCGGCTACACCTTTTTTAATAGCCCACAGATTGGTTACCTGAAAACTCTCAGGACCACTGACAACACTCTCAGTATGAAAGCCAATAGCTTGCAAGCGTTTAGCAATGAGCTCCTGACAGCCCCCGTCCGCTGGGGTTACCGAGCGGCAGGAGATAAGGGCTTCAGTAAGCTCAAGGGTAGCGCTCATAAATTCAGCTTAATCGCGTAAGAGTTCGTTAATGGCAGTCTTGGCTCTAGTTTGAGCATCAACCTTTTTCACGATGATCGCGGCGTACAGGCTGTACTTGCCGCAAGCAGATGGAAGTGAGCCAGGAACCACAACAGAGCCTGCTGGTACACGGCCGTAATGGATCTCACCGGTTTCACGGTCGTAGATCTTGGTGCTTTGACCAATGTATACGCCCATAGAGAGAACGGCGTTTTCTTCAATAACCACGCCTTCAACGACCTCAGAACGGGCGCCAATAAAGCAGTTATCTTCAATAATCACTGGGCCAGCCTGGATTGGCTCCAAAACACCGCCAATACCAACGCCACCAGAAAGGTGAACATTTTTACCGATTTGGGCACATGAACCTACAGTTGCCCAAGTATCAACCATGGTGCCTTCGCCTACATAAGCACCAATATTGACGTAAGAAGGCATTAAAACGGCATTTTTGCCAATAAATGAGCCACGGCGAGCCATTGCAGGCGGAACTACGCGGAAACCGCCATTGGCGAAGTCTTCAGCGGTGTAGTGCTCAAACTTACTTGGAACCTTGTCGTAGAACTGGGTATAGCCGCCAGCACCCATGGGTTTGTTGTCTTCCAGGCGGAAAGAGAGCAAAACTGCCTTCTTTACCCACTGGTTTACTTCCCATTTGCCGACGCTACGGCGCTCGGCTACACGAATACTGCCTGTATTCAGGCCTTCGAGTACGGCGTTCACAGCGTTGCGGATTTCCCCGGAAACGGCCTCAGGAGACAGGTTTGCGCGGTTTTCCCAGGCTTGTTCGATGATGCTTTGTGGTGATTGGCTCATGCTTTTCAGTTAACTATCAGATTGTTAAGGGGTTTTGCCCCTGGAAGTAGATTAATCATTATATCGGTGGGGCAAAAACCCGTGTAAGGAGCCTTAAGCTTGCTATCATCTTCCCACTTTAGTAATAATTTTTACCCCCTTATTTGAACCCCTTTTTTCCCTGCAAAGTACGCCGTGCAACTGAAATC
>CANGNV010000031.1 GCA_947455485.1 Burkholderiaceae bacterium
GTTGCAATTAGCAAACTCTGGGGTTACCTAGGAGTCCACTCCCTTCAAGCCTGGGGAAACGCTGGTTCTCAGCATTCCTTGCAACGCTCCTTGAAGGTATGGCGAAATTGTAATCAATTTCGCCATATTTCGCCTCAATACAAAACAAACCGCAAATTTACTACCTAGAAAGCAGATTACAAGCCTGCGGCTGCACGTAAGGCAGGCGCCTTATCGCACTGTTCCCAAGTAAATTCCGGCTCTTCACGACCAAAGTGGCCATAAGCAGCAGTCTTGCGATAAATCGGACGCAAGAGGTTCAACATCTTGACGATGCCTTTTGGACGCAAGTCAAAGTGCTCAGATACCAATTGTGCAATCTTCTCATCTGAGATCTTGCCAGTACCAAAGGTGCTCACCATCACTGAAGTTGGTTTAGCCACACCAATAGCGTAAGAGATCTGAATCAAGCACTTGCTTGCCAAACCAGCAGCAACTACGTTCTTCGCTACATAACGACCAGCATAGGCAGCAGAACGGTCAACCTTGGATGGATCCTTACCAGAGAACGCGCCACCACCGTGAGGGGCTGCACCGCCGTAGGTGTCCACAATGATCTTGCGACCTGTCAGACCGCAATCGCCTTGCGGGCCGCCGATAACAAATCGACCGGTTGGGTTTACCAAGAAGTTAATTGCGCCTTTGATCAAATGCTTTGGCAACACTGGTTTGATGATTTCTTCGATCACTGCTTCGCGCAATTTCTCGAGAGAGATTTCTTCATCATGTTGCGTGGAGAGAACCACGGTATCGATTGAGTCAGGCTTGCCATCGACGTAACGCAAGGTCACTTGGGACTTTGCATCTGGGCGTAACCAGTTCAAACGGCCATCACGGCGCAGTTGAGACTGACGCTCTACCAAGCGGTGCGACAAATGAATTGGCAAAGGCATGAGCTCTGCAGTTTCATCGCAAGCGTAACCAAACATCAAACCTTGGTCGCCGGCACCCTGATCTAAGCCGTCGTCATGCGCTTTATCAACGCCTTGAGCGATGTCTGGGCTCTGCTTGTCATAAGCAACCAATACGGCACAACCTTTGTAATCAATGCCGTAGTCAGTATTGTCGTAACCAATTTCACGCAAAGTATTGCGAGCCACTTGGATGTAATCGACATTGGCGTTCGTTGTGATCTCACCAGCCAAAACTACTAAGCCGGTATTACACAAAGTTTCCGCAGCAACGCGTGCAGTTGGATCCTGAGCCAGGATTGAATCCAGGATGGCATCAGAGATTTGGTCTGCTACTTTATCGGGGTGACCTTCAGAAACCGATTCTGAGGTAAAGAAGTAATCATTTGCCATTGCATATTCCTTTAAAAATTAACACGATCTATGGGACAACTCGACGTGCCAGGAACTTCAACGGCGACGCTTTAGCAGAATTTATGAATCGCCCTGCAAGTTGCCTTAACTCAGCGATACACGAATTCTATCCGAAAAACGCTCTATTCATCAAGCCGCTAAGTAAATTTGGCCCTAGCGCCAGCATTGAATATCATTAGAGGGTGCGTAAACTCTTCCTCAAGCTAACCCTCGCTGCAATAGCGGTATTGCCCTTATTCCTGGTTCAGATGATTGGGGCAGCTTTAGGAATTCTGGCTTACGTAGGCTCCAAGCAATATCGATCACTTTTCCGCCCTCAATATGAGGCGGTTGTTAAAAGCCATCATTTACCCCTGCAAATCTGGCGTGCGGCGGCTGCCTCGGGACAACTCTTCTCGGATAGTCTATGGATTTGGCGTAATCCTGCCAAAGCCCTCAAGCTAGTCGAAGTGCAAGATTGGGACATCGTCGAGACGGCCATTAACGAAGGTCATGGCTTAGTCATGCTCACGCCTCACCTTGGTGGCTTTGAAATCATTCCTCGAGTCTTAGCTCAGCACTTCCCAGCCACCATCCTTTATCGCCCATCACGCCAAGAATGGCTCAACGAAGTAGTAGAAGAAGGTCGCGCCTATCCGAATATGCATTTCGTTCCGACCAATCTGAATGGCGTTCGTCAAATGACACGGGCGCTGACACGCGGGGAAGCCATTGGCATTCTTCCAGATCAAGTCCCAAGCGGCGGTGAAGGTGTTTGGGTGCCCTTTTTTGGCCGCCCCGCCTACACGACCCCGCTTCCTGCTCGCTTAGCTAATCGCAACAACACGCCGGTTGTAATGTTTACCGCTAAACGCAAAGGTCTTGGTAAAGGCTGGCTCATGCAGGCCAAGAGATTAGCGCCACTCTCTGAAGACTCCATGCTTGCTGCCGCCGAACTTAATGTCGCTATTGAAAATGCGATCCTAGTCGCGCCTAATCAATTCATCTGGGCCTATAACCGCTACAAACATCCCAGCGGAGCAGAATTACCGCCAAGCAATTAGTTAATAAATTTATAATTTATTCAACATGACCTGGTTACAAAACGTTTTTAATTTTCTGGCGCTGAGCTTACTGCGTCTTTTTGCATTTCTGCCCTATACCCTCACTATTTATATTGGCTATGGACTCGGCTGGTTAGCAGCGCACATACCCAATGAGCGTGCAAAGGTTGTTAAAACTAACTTGCGTCTGTGCTTTCCCAATCTGAGTGAAGATGAAATTGATTCGCTAGCACTGGAGCACTGGAAATTATTTGGACGCAGCGTGATTGAGAGAAGTCGCATCTGGCTTGGCAGTGGAAAGCAAATTACTGACATCGTCACCATCAACTCTGCGATTACGCTGGGTGATCGCAAGCCGCGACTCTTAATCAACCCTCACTTTGTCGGACTCGAGGGCGGCTTCATGGCGCTTTCTGTTTTGGCTAGTCAGCATGATTGGCCACGTGGCGCTGGCCTCTACCAAAACATGAAGAATCCATTCTTTAATCAAAAGATGATTGAATGGAGAAATCGTTTTGGAGGCAAATCGATTGAGCGTCAAAGTCGCTTACGTGATTTGATTCGTGAAATTCAAACGGGTAACTTTATTTTTATCGCACCTGATATTGATCTTGGTCCACGCGACTCTGTATTTGTTCCCTTTTTTGGAATCCAAACTAATACGATCACGTCGGTCTCACGCTTAGCCAGACTCAGTGGTGCGGAAGTTTGTCTTATGACTACCACTTTGAATTCGGATCGCAAAGCTTATACCTGCAACATTAGCGCACCACTTCCCAACTTTCCAACGGATGATGTGGAAGCCGATACTGCACGCTTGAACAAATATATTGAAGAGCTTGTTAGAGAAAGGCCGGCGGAGTACTATTGGGTACACAAACGCTTTAAACATCGGCCGCCTGGCGAGCCAAATCTTTACAAATAATTGGAATTCTTTTGAGCACGAATTTAAACAAGCCAGCACGCACTTTACGCTTCACCAAAATGCATGGTGCCGGCAATGATTTCATTGTGCTCAATGGGATTAATCAAGATCTCGGCGACATTACACGTGAGCAGTGGCAAAAACTAGCTCATCGCCAATTTGGCATTGGTGCCGATCAAATTCTGCTCGTTGAAAAAGCTACACGCCCAGATGCTGATTTTCGTTATCGCATCTTTAATGCGGATGGCGGCGAAGTTGAACAATGCGGCAACGGTTCACGTTGCTTTGTTCGCTTTGTGCTCGACCAAGGCCTTTCTACAAAAAACCCCTTACGCGTAGAAGTGGCACATACCGTCCTCACCTTGAGATCTCATGATGATGGTCAGGTAGAGGTGGACATGGGCGCACCGATTTTTGAGCACAGCCAAATTCCTTTTAACGCAAGTGGCTTAGCAAATAAGCAAGAGTTTCATGAAATGCTCTACGCACTGCCGATTGCTACGCCCGCTACACACGACAGCTGGATAGGCATCTTGTCGATGGGGAACCCCCACGCAGTGCAAGTAGTTGGTGATGTTGATAGCGCACCCGTACTCGAGGAAGGTCCATCAATCGAAAAAGATGCAGCATTTCCGAAAAGAGTAAATGCCGGTTACATGCAAATCCTCAATCGCAATGCAATCAAGTTACGCGTCTATGAACGTGGCGCTGGTGAGACTCTTGCATGTGGCACCGGTGCATGTGCTGCAGTGGTCTCCGGCATTCGTCGTGGCTTGCTCGACTCCCCTGTAAAAGTGCACACCCGTGGTGGCGATTTGCAAATTGCTTGGGGTGGCATGATCAATGAAGTTGCTCAACCCGTCATCATGACTGGGCCAGCGATTACCGTGTTCGAAGGTGAAGCAACAATCTAAAGAGCGGAGCTGCTCTTTAGATTAAATCCCGTATTTCTCGCGATAGGCTTTTACTGCTGGCAAATAATTTGTTAGCTCGGCATTGCTGGAGGTGGTTAAGAAAGCCATCAAGTCTGCCAAGTTCGCAATTGCCACCACCGGCAATCCAAATTCCTGTTCGACAGCCTGCACTGCTGACTTATCGCCAATCTCCGTAGCCGTCCCTGACTTTTCCATGCGATCTAAGGCAATCAATACCGCTGCTGGCTCTGCACCTGCATCCCGAATGAGTTTTACAGACTCTCTCACTGAGGTCCCAGCAGAAATCACATCATCAATAATGACTACCTTGCCTTTGACTGGAGCGCCGACCAGTGAGCCGCCTTCACCGTGGTCTTTGGCTTCTTTACGGTTATAGGCATAAGGCACGTTACGGCCAGCATCGGCCAAAGCGATTGCAGTGGCAGCAGCTAAAGCAATCCCTTTATAGGCTGGTCCATAAAGCATGTCGTATTGCAGTCCAGACTCTTGCAAAGCCTTGGCGTAGTAACGGCCCAAGGCGCTCAAGCGTGCGCCATCGTTAAATCCACCTGCATTAAAGAAATAAGGAGAAAGGCGACCCGCTTTAGTTTTAAACTCCCCAAACGACAAAACATTTGCCTCCAAGGCAAATTGAATAAAGTTATCTTGATTAGAATTTTTTGAGCTCATAGGCCTATATGTTACGCATCATTTCTGCCAACCTCAACGGTATCCGTTCTGCAGTCAAAAAAGGCTTTATGCCTTGGGTTGTGAAGCAAAAGGCTGACTTTGTCTGCATGCAGGAGCTCAAGGCTCAACAGGACGACTTGGAGGATGCCATCCTTAATCCAGATGGCCTACATGGCTTCTTTCATCATGCCGAAAAGAAAGGCTATAGCGGTTGCGGTATCTACACCCCTCATAAACCTGATGAGGTGCTCTATGGCTATGGCAATGAAGAATTTGATGCTGAGGGGCGCTATGTAGAAGCCCGATTCAAGAAGCTCTCAGTAATCTCGGTATATATGCCCTCAGGCTCAAGCTCACCAGAAAGACAGGAGGCTAAATATCGTTATCTAGACTCTTTCCTGCCACACCTAGTTGAACTCAAAAAGTCCGGGCGTGAGATTGTCCTGTGCGGGGATGTGAATATTGCTCACAATGAGATTGACCTCAAGAACTGGAAAGGCAATCTGAAGAACTCGGGCTTTTTACCGGAAGAACGTGCTTGGCTAACAAACCTGTTTGGCAAAGTTGGCTACGTAGATGTCTATAGAAAACTAGAGCCCGAAGCGACTGAGTCCTGCTACACCTGGTGGAGTAATCGCGGTCAAGCCTATGCAAAGAATGTGGGCTGGCGTATCGACTATCACATCACCACCCCGGGGATTGCAGCAAGCGCCAAAAAAACTGCTGTGTATAAAGATGAGCGCTTCTCAGATCATGCTCCACTCACAGTGGATTACGACTGGTCTATTTAGCGACCTGTGAATCGTGCTTTTTAAATTCGACCACTTTGAAGTGAATGGTGAGCCAAATCAGAATTAATACTGGCGCACCAATAATTGCGGTGCTAATAAAAAAGTTTGAGTAACCAAAGTTATTTACAAAGACGCCCGAGAATCCGGCTAGCCACTTTGGCATTAAGAGCATCATCGAACTAAACAATGCATATTGGGTTGCAGAGTACTGAATATTCGTCAGTGCAGATAAGAACGCAATAAAGGCGGCCGAAGCAATTCCGGAACTCAGATTATCCGCAGAAATTACCCAGATCAAGCCATGCAAGTCATGGCCCTGAGTGGCAAGCCAAGCAAATAATAAATTGCTGACGGCCGATAAAATCGCACCTAGAAATAAAATGCGCATCACTCCGAAGCGCAACGTGAGAACACCGCCCACAAAGGCGCCGACCAATGTCATCACCACCCCAAAGACCTTACTAACTGCTGCTACCTCATCTTTGGTGTAACCCATATCCACATAAAATGGATTGGCCATGATGCCCATAACCACATCACTAATGCGATAGATGGCAATTAAGGACAAAATCAAAATAGCGTGCCAACCATAGCGCTTAATAAAGTCTGCAAATGGCTCAATCAAAGTTTGATGCAGCCATGCTTTTGCATTACGAGCTTTGGCAAGTTCAATACGAACAGGCTCTTTACTAAACAAAGTAGTAATCACACCCACACCAATCGAAAGCGCCATACAAAGATAGGCAAATTGCCATGCAGCAGGATCATAGCCAGCACTACCTGACTCAGCGCGGGCAGCCAACCAAAGAACGCCAGCACCAGCCCAAATTAACGCAAGACGATAACCTGTTTGATATGTAGCGGCTAAAGCGGCTTGATGATCGCTATCAGCAGACTCAATTCGAAAAGCATCTAAAGCAATATCTTGAGTGGCAGAACCAAAAGCAACTAGGAGTGCACACCACACAATCGGGGTGAGCTGAGCTTTGGGGTCAATGCTAGCCATACCCACCAAACCCAGAACAATTAGCAACTGTGCAAAAAGTAACCAGCTACGCCTTCTGCCAAATAAAGTGGATAACAGGGGAATGGATAGACGATCTACTAAGGGAGCCCACACCCATTTAAACGCGTAGATCAAACCAACCCAAGTGAGATAACCGATGGTGCTGCGATCAATGCCGGCCTCTCTCAGCCAAAAGCTTAGCGTTCCTAAAATCAGTAGTAGGGGTAGACCTGCAGAAAAGCCCAAGAAGAGCATTCGGAGGCAAGGCCATTCGAGATAAACCCGAAAATCTTTCAGCCAGGACTCAATCGTACTAAGCACGTCGAACGCGGAACAGCGCTAGGCTTCCAAAAAGATTGGGCATCAAAGTAACTTGACGACCCTCATGCAAAATGCATTGATCCAAAATTTGCAATCCTAAGCTCGAAGCTAGCTTTTCAAAATCGGCCACAGTAAGAACGCGTACGTTAGGGGTGTTGTACCACTGATATGGCAAGCTCTTAGAGACGGGCATGCGTCCAAAGCCAACCGCTAGACGATGAGACCAATGGCCAAAGTTCGGGAAAGAAACAATGGACTCCTTGCCAACTCGGACTACTTCACGCAAGATCTTTTCAGTTTCATGAATGGTTTGTAATGTCTGTGAGAGCACTACCGTATCAAAGCTATTGTTCTCAAAGAGCGCCAAGCCCCCCTCAAGATTTTGCTGAATGACGTTCAAGCCTTTTTGCACGCATGAAAGCACACGTGCATCATCAATCTCTACTCCGTAGGCATGAACGGGCTTTTTCTTTTGCAAATACTCCAGGAAGCTACCATCACCGCAACCGAGATCAAGCACCTCACTATTCGGCGCAATCCAGTTCGCTATTGCAGCAAAGTCTGCGCGCTTCATGATTTAGCCTCTAGCATTTGTTCAAAATATGCACGAATTAGATTGTGATAACGAGGGTCATCTAACAAGAATGCATCGTGACCGTGTGGCGCATCAATTTCTGCATAACTCACCTCACTCTTATTGCTGAGTAAGGATTCCACAATCTCGCGACTGCGGTTTGGCGGGAAGCGCCAATCAGTACAGAAGCTGACAACTAAAAACTTAGCTTGTACTTCCGCTAGAGCGCGATTGAGACTGCCTTCATAACGACGAGATGGATCAAAATAATCTAATGCTCTGGTAATCAACAAATAGGTATTGGCATCAAAGTAAGTAGAAAACTTATCGCCTTGGTGGCGTAGATAACTTTCAACCTCAAATTCGACATCAAAGCTAAAACGATAATCTTGCGATTCACCGTTAGGCCTTTGCAGCTCGCGCCCAAACTTTTCTGCCATGTCATCGTCAGACAAATAGGTAATATGCCCAACCATGCGGGCTAGCTTTAGGCCACGCTTTGGCACCACGCCATGCTCGTAGTAATTGCCGCCATGGAAATCTGGATCAGACAAAATGGCATTGCGCGCCACTTCATTAAAGGCGATGTTCTGTGCACTCAGCTTTGGTGTTGATGCAATTACTAGGCAATGCGCAAGGCGTTTTGGAAACTGAATTGACCAGGCCAATGCCTGCATGCCACCCAAGCTTCCGCCCATTACTGCAGCAAAACGACGAATGCCTAATTTATCAGCCAAGCGTGCCTGGGTATTAACCCAATCTTCCACCGTAATCACTGGGAAGTCTGCGCCATAAGGCTTGCTGGTGGCTGGATTGATGCTCATTGGACCTGTGGATCCAAAACAAGAGCCTAGGTTATTGACGCCAATAACAAAGAAGTGATCAGTATCAACAGGCTTACCCGGACCAATCATGTTGTCCCACCAGCCAATATCGCTTGCATCATCTGGGTTAGGACCAGCTACATGGTGTGATGCATTGAGTGCATGGCAAACCAATACGGCATTACTTTTATCGGCATTGAGTTTGCCGTAAGTTTCAATAACTAAATCGTAGCCCGATAAGATGGCGCCACTTTGCAAAGGCAAGGGCTCGGCAAAGTGGATAGTGTTTCTAGAGAGGTGTAGCTCGCTCATTCGGATAGAAGAATGCGAAGACTAATATCAGACGCTTCCGTTGGAAGCTTCTTAAAGCCGCTACGAGCAAAACGATGCCAGCGGCCCAAGACATAACTCATTAACATCGCCGCGCGAATACTCACTTCATCTTGAGACACGTTTGCCCATGTGCCGCCCTGAGTTTGCGCAATACGCAATGCCTGCTTTAAAGAAGCTTCTACGCGATCAAGTACTTGGGTAATCCGCTCTTGCAAACGGTCGTCCTCTTGCAATAAAGCGTCACCCAACAGGACGCGAGTCATGCCAGGATTCTTTTCCGCAAAGAATAAAAGCATCTGCAAAATACCGCGGGCTTGAGCAAGCCCAGACTCTTCCTTCTGATTAATCTGATTAATCAGACCAAAAACTGTTTGCTCGATAAAAGCAATCAAACCTTCAAACATCTGCGCCTTACTAGCGAAATGTCGATAAAGGGCCGCTTCTGAAACTTGAATTTTTGCAGCTAACGCTGCAGTGGTTACACGCTCACCCTTAGGGTTTTGCAACATCTCAGCCAATACCTGCAAGATCTGGAGGCGGCGCTCACCAGGGCGCGGACGCTTACGTGTCTTACCCTCTTCGGCAGCTGTCGCTTCGATCTCTGATGCAGTAGGGTCTAAAGAATCACGCATGTATATATCTCTTATTCAACTCTTAGCGAGAGCGAATCATTGTTCCAAACGCCTGCTCTGTCAGAATCTCCAACAATAGAGAGTGCTCGATTCGTCCATCAATAATGTGAACTGAATTCACACCGCTCTTTGCCGCATCCAATGCAGAAGAAATCTTTGGCAACATTCCGCCAGAAATCGTGCCATCAGCAAATAGAGCATCGATTTCACGTGCAGTCAGATCCGTCAAGAGCGTGCCGTTTTTATCCATCACACCAGGAATATTTGTCATCATGACTAACTTCTCTGCATGCAAAATTTCTGCCATCTTGCCAGCCACTAAGTCAGCATTGATGTTGTATGCCTGACCTTCTTCACTAAATCCAATCGGGGAGATCACCGGAATAAAGGCATCGTCTTGCAATGCTTTTACAACTGCTGGGTTAATTGCTTCGATCTCACCAACAAAACCTAAATCAATCGTTCCGCCAGCTTTCTTCTCATCAGCAACCAACATTTTCTTCGCACGAATCAAGCCGCCATCTTTACCAGTCAAGCCAACAGCCTGACCACCAAAGTGGTTAATCAACATCACGATATCTTGCTGCACTTCGCCACCGAGAACCCACTCCACCACTTCCATGGTTTCTTCATCGGTTACGCGCATACCTTGAATAAAGGTACCGGTCTTGCCAATCTTTTTGAGGGCCTCATCAATTTGAGGGCCACCACCGTGAACAACTACGGGATTCATACCAACCAGCTTTAGCAAGATGACATCGCGCGCAAAACTTTCTTTGAGGCGCTCTTCAACCATTGCATTCCCACCGTACTTAATCACAATAGTCTTACCGTGATACGCACGAATATAAGGCAAGGCCTCGGCCAAAATCTCCGCCTTCAGTAAAGGAGAGATTTCGCTAATAGATGGGGATTGCTTTGTCATTGCTACTTTTTTATTTGATCTGGTAATTAATCGCCAAACAACTTTTGACGAAGCTCACGACGCTCTTGCGCCTCGAGAGAAAGATTGGCTGTTGGGCGTGCAATTAAACGGTTTAAGCCAATCGGCTCACCAGTTTCTTCGCACCAACCGTAGTCACCAGACTCAATACGAGCCAAAGCCTGCTCTACTTTTTTCAATAGCTTGCGCTCACGATCACGTGTGCGCAACTCAAGAGCATGCTCCTCTTCAATCGTTGCCCGATCTGCAGGATCAGGAACCAAAATGTTTTCACGTAAATGCTCTGTAGTTTCAGAAGCATTTTTCAAAATATCGTCTTTTAAGGTCAGAAGCTTTTGACGGAAAAAATCGAGCTGAGCTGCATTCATATAGTCCTTTTCGGACATCTTGAGCAATTCAACCTCTGTTAAAGGGGCACCCTTAGCAGCCTTTGCACTTGCAGCCTTACTAGGCGCTTTTGCTGTAGCCGTAGATTTCGTTGGTGTTTTTACCGTCATTTCATTCTTTCCATGGATCTAAACCATTATTACTTCATTCTGCCAAACTTTTACCGCCCTTTTGCCAATATTTACCAATATTGGCCGTGGCGCCGGATTGTACTTTATATTTCCTAGGCCAAACAGCCTTCAAGCCCAGCCAGCAGGGTGTCTTTAGGCAAATCAATACCAATAAAGACCATCCGCGTTTGCTTCGGTTCAGCACCCCAAACACCCGCTAAATCGCTCCCCATCATCTGATGGACGCCCTGGAACACGACTTTTCGGTTACTACCCTTCACGTAGAGGACGCCCTTATAGCGCAACATCTTCTCTCCGAAGACCTCCAAAATGCCTCCCAGGAAGTCCTCTAATTTTTTATGATCAAAGGGTTTATCACTACGAAAAACGAAGGATTGGATGCGGTCTGTATGGCCCGCATGGCCATGATGATCGTGACTATGATCATGCCCACAAGTACTGTGATCATGGTGGTCATGGCTGTGATCGTGGCCACAAGTGGCATGGTCATGATCGTCCTGCTCTAAGAAATGAGGGTCAATATCGAGTTTCGCATTCAAATTGAAGCCCTTGAGATCTAAAACGGCTTCCAAAGGAACCACCCCTTTAGAAATACCCTGAATTGGGGCGCGGGGGTTCATATGCATCAAACGATTGCGTAAGGCATCTACTTCAGCAGGCGTCACCAAATCAGTCTTAGTAATGAAGATTTGATCAGCAAAGCCCACTTGGCGTTGCGCTTCCTCATGTTCAGTCAGCTGCTGTGGGCCGTGCTTGGCATCCACAAGTGTGACTACCGCATCCAATACGTAATGGTCCGCAACATCATCATCCATAAAGAATGTCTGTGCCACTGGGCCTGGATTAGCCACCCCAGTAGTCTCAATGACTACGCGATCAAAGCTGATCTTTTTATCTTTGCGCTGCTCCCAAAGCTCATTCAGAGCGTCGACCAAGTCCCCGCGAATCGTGCAGCAAATACAGCCATTACTCATTTGCACAATATTCTCTTGATTGTCTTGAACCAAGATGTCGTTATCGATATTCTCTTCGCCGAACTCGTTTTCAATCACGGCAATTTTTTTGCCATGCTCTTCAGTCAAGATATGTTTGAGCAAAGTCGTTTTGCCACTACCTAAAAAGCCTGTGAGAATTGTTACTGGAATTAACGCCATCATTGATCCATTCAAAATCTATAAATACATTTCCCAAATGGGAAACCTTCTATCTTACCGAGTTCCTCAGGCTTTGCCAGCCTTTGCGCGAGGATGGGCTTTATCGTATGCCTGCGCTAGGTGCTGAAAATCCAAAGAGGTATAAATCTGCGTACTGGCTATGCTGGCATGCCCCAGCATCTCCTGTACTGCTCGCAAATCTTGGGACGATTGCAGTACATGGCTAGCGAAGCTATGGCGCATCATGTGCGGGTGCACATGGGTTGGCAGTCCAGCCCTCATTGCCAAAGTCCGTAGGCGCGCCTGCACCGTCCGTGGGGATAGGCGCATACCTGTAGCGGAGATAAATAAAGCCATCGATACGTCTGCCTGCTCCAGTTGGTCGCGGACCGTACGCCAGGCTTTAAGGGATTGCATTGCAGGCCCACCAATCGGGACTGAGCGGCGCTTGCCACCCTTACCCAAAACCGTTACCTCTGCAGCATCCCAATCCAACCATCCAGCAGACTCGTGCTGACGATCTTTACTTTGCATTACATCAATGCCAAGAAGCTCTGATAAACGAAGACCTGAGGAATACAGCAAATCGATGATTGCTGCGTCACGTAAAGTCTCTAAATCTTTTTTTTCTTCAGCCTCTTTTACGGCTTGATTTACTAAAGAGAGTGCTTGCTCAACTGAAAGTGCTTTAGGCAAAGACTTCAAACGCTTAGGCGCCTTCACATCATCAACAGGGTTGGCGACTAAGTTTGCAGTGACTCTTCCCGCCTGCGCATCACGACGCGCATCTTTCTCAGTCAACCAGTCATACCAGCCCCGCCACGCAGATAGTGCTCTAGCAATCGTACGAGATGATTTTCCTTTGGAGTGCAAGCGGCCAGCCCAGCGACGAACATGTGCATTGGAAACTTTTAACAAATCAACAGCATCATCCGCTGCCAATGCCTGCAACTCGCCGAGATCCATGCGGTACGCTTTAAGCGTATGAGGTGACAGCTGCCTTAATACATGCAGCTCGTGCAGATACTCTTGCACCAAGGAATGAAGATCAGCTGGTGCTTGGCTCATAAGCCTGGATACGATCCAAAGCTGCAGCAGTGAGTTCAGCAATCTGACGCAAATAGAATGCGCCCATATCCGCAGTAAAGCGAGACTCGTCTTTACTTGCTAGTAAAAGCACGGCTGGTGATTGCACCGTTCCAATACTTTTACCTAACGGCAAGCCAATAGCCACCATGCTTTGCCACTCAGGATCAATGCTTGCTTGAGTTGCCAACAAATCTACGCTAGCAGCAGCCAACTCTTTAGCAGAACCACATAGAGGCGTATCAATCCAAGGGCCAAATGCCGTATTAGGGGCAAGGAGTTGCGCCGACTCCACTTCAAAAACTTCTGCCAATCCAGCAGTCACCGCAGACTCCACATCTGCCTTTGTATTTGCACGCATCAGACGCAACAACCAAGCAACTAAGCTCTGTTGAGTTTTGTCATTGCGACTACCAAAGTGCAGCATCTCACTAAGACGGCGATTGAGCTCTTGATTCTGTGTGCGCAATAAAGTCATCTGACGCTCTTGCAAGGAGATTGCGCGATCTTCATGCGGATGTTTCAAGCGAATTTCATTTAAGAGATTGGCGTAACGCTCAAAGAAACCAGGAGTGGCACGCAACCACTCCGCCACCAATTCTTCTTGCTCGGCTTGCTTAGGATCGATTGCGCTCATCTATTTCTTTCTCGCTTATTTTCTGATTTAACTTTTAGCTCAGCTTTTTACGCAGCAGCTCATTTACTTGGCCTGGGTTGGCTTTGCCTTGTGAAGCTTTCATGATCTGACCAACCAAAGCATTAAATGCTTTTTCCTTGCCAGAGCGGAACTCCTCAACAGACTTTTCATTAGCTGCCAAGACCTTATCAATCATGGCTTCAAGCTCGCCACTATCGCTAATCTGCTTCAGGCCTTTGGCATCAATTACTTGATCAACAGTGCTAATAACTTTGCCGGCGATAGCCTCTTCCCACAGAATTGCAAAGATATCTTTTGCGATCTTGTTGGAGATGGTCCCATCCGCTACACGAGTTAATAGTGGCGCCAAATGTTCTGCTTTCAAAGGCGCATCTGCAGTAGCAATACCAGCACGATTTAGTGATGAAGCAAACTCACCCGCAATCAAATTGGCTGCGGCTTTTGCCAAAGACTTGCCAACAATAGCCAACAGCTCTTCAAATACCTTAGCAGTGTCACGATCTTGCGTGAGCAATTGCGCATCGTAAGCGCTCAAGCCGAATTCGCTTTGCCATTGCTCACGAAGCTGTGCTGGTAATGCTGGCATCTTGCTGCGCACATCGGCAATCCATGCATCATCAATCACTACCGGCAATAAATCCGGATCTGGGAAATAGCGATAGTCGTTTGCATCCTCTTTACTACGCATGCTGCGAGTCTCTTGACGATCGGGATCGTATAAGCGGGTTTCTTGAACGACTGTACCGCCATCTTCAATTAATTCAATTTGACGACGCACTTCATATTGAATCGCCTCTTCCAAAAAGCGGAAAGAGTTTAAGTTCTTAATTTCGCAACGGGTACCAAACTCTTTTTGACCAACAGGCCGAACAGATACGTTGGCATCACAACGGAAAGAGCCTTCTTGCATATTGCCATCGCAAACACCCAACCACATTACCAATGTGTGTAAAGCTTTTGCATACGCAACTGCTTCTGCAGCACTGCGCATCACTGGCTCAGTCACAATTTCTAGCAATGGTGTGCCGGCACGATTTAAATCGATGCCACTAGATGCTTCGCCATGCGGACCCAAGAAGCCCTCTTCATGAACTGACTTACCTGCGTCCTCTTCCATGTGGGCGCGCGTGAGCTCAACTACTTTGACTTGATCGCCAACTAGTATTTCCAAATGGCCGCCAACGACTACGGGGAGATCCATCTGACTAATTTGGTATCCCTTTGGTAAGTCGGGATAGAAATAATTCTTGCGCGCAAAAATACTCGCTGGAGAAATCTTCGCGCCCACTGCTAAACCAAAACGAATGGCGTGCTCAACTGCTTGACGATTCAATACCGGCAAAACACCCGGTAATGCCAAGTCAACAGCGCAGGCCTGGGTATTCGGGCCAGCGCCAAAACGCGTGCTCGCACCGCTGAAAATTTTCGATTGCGTTTGAAGTTGCGCGTGGGTCTCTAGACCAATAACGATTTCCCATTGCATCATGCCACCTCGCTTGCTTGACGCAAATGCCAGTCACTATTTTGCTGATATTGATGCGCCACTTGAAGTAAGCGCGCTTCAGAAAAATAATTGCCAATGAGCTGCATGCCGATTGGTAGATTGCTTGGGTTAAATCCACAAGGAACACTCATCGCCGGCAGCCCTGCCAAGTTAGTTGAGAGCGTATAAATATCTTCTAAATACATCTGCACAGGATCTTTTGATTTTTCACCTAAGCGCCAAGCTACATCAGGAGCTACAGGCCCTAAGATTACATCGCATTTCTCAAACGCTGCCTGGAAATCCGCCGCAATAATGCGACGAATTTTTTGGGCTTGTAAATAGTAGGCATCGTAATAACCATGACAAAGCACATAGGTGCCAACCATGATGCGACGCTTTACCTCTGCACCAAAACCTTCGGTACGAGACTTCTTATACATGTCGGATAAATCACGATATTCATTTGCTCGATGTCCATAACGTACTCCATCAAAGCGACTCAAATTACTTGAGGCTTCGGCTGGGGCTAAAACGTAATACACCGGGATAGATAACTTAGTTTTAGGTAGGCTCACTTCAAGCAACACTGCGCCTAAATCTTGCAAGGCTTTTGCTGCGGCATTGACGGCATTAGCCACCTCTGGCGCAAGGCCTTCTGCAAAGAATTCTTTTGGCAAGCCAACGCGCAAGCCTTCCAAAGGTTTTGCTGGATTGGAGTCACCCTCCTTCCATGACTGGGTGAGATAGCGGCCGTAGTCCTCGCCAGAATCTGCCAAAGAAGTGGAATCACGTGGATCATGGGAAGACATTGCTGATAGCAACAAAGCGCAGTCTTCTGCAGTCTTACCCATTGGGCCAGCCTGATCCAATGAAGAGGCATAAGCAATCATTCCGTAGCGAGATACGCGCCCGTAACTAGGCTTGATTCCAGTTAATCCGCAAAAAGCGGCTGGCTGACGTATGGAGCCGCCAGTATCTGTACCTGTTGCAATCGGAGCCAATCCTGCGGCTACTGCCGCTGCAGAACCCCCAGAAGAACCGCCTGAAACATATTCTGAATTCCAAGGGTTTAAGACAGGCCCATAGGCTGAGTTTTCATTGGAGGAGCCCATTGCGAACTCATCCATATTGGTCTTGCCTAGGCAAACCATACCGGCACCATTGGGATTCAGTTCATCTGGAATTCCGAGATTCGCGACTACCGTGGCATCAAATGGACTGAGGTAACCCTCCAGCATTTTGGATGCTGCTGTGGACTTCCAACCACGGGTTACAAAGACATCTTTATGGGCAACAGGGATGCCCGTCAATTTTCCAGCTTTCCCAGAAGCAATAATTTTATCTGCTTTAGAAGCTTGCTCTAAACTTAAGTGAGCACTTACATCAAGATATGCATTCCAGTGCTTTCCAGCCTCAATGCGGTCGAGAAAGTACTGCGTCAGCTCGGTGCTAGAGACCTCTTTAGCTGCCAAGGCTTTAGCCATTAAGGCGATGGGGGTTTGGTGCCAACTCATTCGATCACCCGCGGAACTAAGAAGTAACCATCCTGCACGGCAGGGGCAGATTGCATATTTTCGGTGCGCTGGTCAGCTTCCGTCACCGCATCACTGCGCAGGGGTTGCGCCAAATCGCGCAAAAAGAGGATGGGGTGAGCCAAAGGAGCAAGGCCGCTTGTATCAACAGCCTGCATCTCCTCAACCAGGGCAAAAACTGCCTGTAATTGGGGCAAAACTGCCTCGGCTTCTGCCTGACTTAACTCAAGGCTGGAAAGGTGCGCAATGCGCTGGACATCATCAAGTTTCATGGGGCGCTAGAGTATCATTCCTATATATATTTTTTAACACTTACTTA
>CANGNV010000032.1 GCA_947455485.1 Burkholderiaceae bacterium
CAATGCAGGCGCGCGCCTGAAAACTGTCTTCTAATCGCGGGTCGCGGCATACGGCACACCAACCCTGCGCCTCATTACAACGGGGGAGGGGCAACCCCGGGAGTCTATTAAGGGCGACTCCAAGCTCCACGATTCGAACCTGAATCAGGTCAGTCTCGGACCAATAAATTGGCTAGAGCGTTGATTATACGGCACAAGTTGAACGACAATGGGGTATTGTTAAGTCCCTTGTCGACCCCTGTCGAGGCGACAAGAGAGATAAATCATGAAATCCGAACCCATTTCCAAGCCTTCACAGGCAAAAACCACCGCTCCGGCCGCCGTCCATCTCCAGACCATTGGTCCAGAAGAGGCCGGCCAGCGCTTGGACAACTACCTCTTGCGGTGGGCCAAAGGAGTCCCCAAAAGCCACGTTTACCGGATTATTCGCTCTGGCGAAGTCCGGGTGAATAAGAAAAGGGCGGAGCCAACTACGCGCTTAATTGAGGGGGATGTGGTTCGAGTTCCCCCGGTTCGGATCGCTGAGCCCGCTCAAATGGCGGCAGTCAATACCGCTCAAACCAAGTCTCGGGCACAGGGATATTCCGACAAAATGCCCATTTTGTTTGAGGATGAAGCCCTATTAATAGTCAATAAGCCGGCAGGTTTGGCGGTTCATGGTGGTTCGGGTATCGCCCTGGGTGTAATTGAAACCCTGCGTATTACCCGCCCCGAGCTCAAATTCTTGGAATTGGTTCATCGTTTAGATCGAGACACCTCCGGCGTCTTGCTTTTGGCAAAGAAGCGCAGCGCTCTAGTGGAGTTGCATCGCCAAATCCGCGAAGGCCAAACAGACAAGCGTTACTACTTGCTAGCTCATGGCGAAATTGCACAGAGTGCGGGCACGATGCAGCTGAAGTTTGCATTACATAAATACTTATTAGCCAATGGCGAGCGTCGGGTTCGTGTGGACCCAGATGGCCTACCAAGCCATACCGCTTTGCGTGTAACAAAAGTGATGAAGCGCGGAGAGTTAGCCATTACCTTGGCCGAGGCTCAGTTGAAAACCGGTCGCACTCACCAAATCCGCGTGCATCTCCAAAAACTAGGTCACTCGATTTTGGGCGATGATAAGTATGGCTTTGAAGATCAGGACAAGATCGTGAAATCTAAACGCTTGTATCTACATGCTCATTTGGCTGGCTTTACTCATCCACGTACTGGCGAAAAAATGCGTATCGAATCACCATTACCCGCTGAATTTACAGCGATGATGAAAACTTTTGAAGTGCCAAACAATGCCTGAAGAGCAAAAACCCGATAGGCGTTACGACCTGATTGTGTGGGATTGGGATGGAACCATTATGGATTCCACGCCGACGATCGTGAACTGCATTCAGCAAGCGTGTCGCGATTTGGGTTTCAAGGAGCCGGATGACACTTTGGCTAGCTCTGTTATTGGCTTGGGCATTCAGGATTCACTCAGAAGAGCGGTGCCGTGGATTGAGCCGGCACACTTCCCAAAATTAACCGAACGTTTTCGTTATCACTACCTTGCTAAAGATCATGAACTCGATTTATTTCCAGGTATTCGTGAGTTGCTACACAGTTTGCGTGAGGATGGTTACCTATTGGGTGTAGCTACAGGTAAATCTCGCGTTGGATTGGATCGATCTTTAAAGCACCACCAGCTTGAGCAGATGTTCCATGAAACACGTACAGCAGATGAGTCTTTCTCTAAACCCCACCCTGGAATGCTTTTAGAGCTTTCGGATGTCATGCAGGTGCCGATGCGTCGCATGTTAATGATTGGCGATACCACCCATGATTTAGATATGGCAGCTAATGCAGGCGTAGATGCCGTAGCTGTAACGTATGGCGCACATCCTCCGAGCACTTTAAAAGAGGCGCCATCACTGATTCATGTGGATGATGTCTCGCAGTTAGGTCAATGGCTTAGCGACAATCTCACTGTTAAAAATTAGTTAGTCATTAAGGATTAAAAAGATGGATCAGAATCAATCCGAGAGCGCCAATCAAAATTGGGAACGTCAAGCTCTAGAGCATTTGTTGCTTGAGAATTTAAAAGAGTCTCGTAAGGCGCGTCGCTGGAAAGCAGTCTTTCGTATTCTCACTCTGATCGTCTTTGTTGGCGTAGTGCTATCAGTTTTTGATTTCCATCTGCCAGGTCACGGTATGGGGATGGAGAAGCATACGGCTTTAGTCACGCTAGAGGGTGAGATTTCTTCAAGCTCGATGGCCAATGCTTTGGATATCAATTCATCCTTAACGGCTGCTTTTGAAAATCAAAATAGTGCGGGCGTAGTCTTGCGTATCAATAGCCCTGGAGGCTCTCCGGTTCAGGCGGGCATGATGAATGATGAGATTCATCGCTTACGAAAACTCTATCCAAGTAAGCCGTTTTATGTCGTCGTGGAAGATATCTGCGCTTCAGGCGGCTACTACGTCGCTGTTGCTGGTGATCAGATTTTGGTTGATAAGGCGAGCTTGGTTGGATCTATTGGCGTGATCATGGAAGGCTTTGGTTTCACTGGCTTGATGGATAAGTTAGGTGTAACGCGCCGCATGATTACTGCAGGATCAAACAAGGGAATGATGGATCCGTTCTCTAAAGAAAACCCGCAGCAAGTTGAAATGATTAAAACCATGATCGATGAGATTCATCAGCAATTTATTGCGGTGGTTAAAGCAGGTCGTGGTGATCGCTTAAAAGAAACTCCAGAAATGTTCTCGGGCCGCGTTTGGAATGGCGAACAGGCAATCAAAATTGGTTTAGTGGATGGGTATGGAACAGTAGAGACTGTAGCGCGCGATATCTTTAAGGCGCCAGATATTCTGGACTACACCATGAAAGAGAATTTCGCTGAACGTGTTGCTAAACGTTTTGGTGCTGAGGTGGGTTCTGCAGCAGGCAAGGCATTGATTAAAACACCTGATCTAAAGTAAAAAACGATAGATCAACCAGGTAGCAAACAAAACACCTAGGCCAGCAATAGAAATACTGCTGGCCTATTTTGTAATGAAGCGCAGGCAGCCTCATTCGGAAAGCGCTTGCGCCAGTCTGCAATCGAGAGCGTTGTAATGCTTTCACTTGGAAGACTGAGATCCATTCCAAGACACAATAACGATTGCGGTGACAGTGCACTCAGGCAGGCCATCAGCATGGCAGTATTGCGATAGGGTGTCTCAATCCATATTTGCGTCTGCTGTAATTTTTTAGATTCCACTTCCAACTGTTTCAGTCGTGCAATGCGATCTTGTGCATCATGCGGAACATAGCCTTGAAATGCAAAGCGTTGACCATTCAAGCCGCTGGCCATCAGGCCCAACAAAATAGAGCTTGGACCGACCAAAGGTTTTACTTTGGCGCCTAGCTTATGTGCTGCTAGTACGAGCTCCGCACCAGGATCCGCAACACCGGGAACACCTGCCTCTGACATGAGCCCCATGTCCTTACCAGCGATGAGCGGCTTGAGTAAATCCATTGGTTTAACGGCATCACCGTACTTGGCATTGCGAGCAACGCCACGCCATTCACTCATTTGCATTTCTTGAATAGTGCAGGCTAAAGGTGAAACGCTATCGACTGCTTTTAAAAAAGCACGGGCTGTTTTTGCATCCTCAACAATCCAGTTGGTGAGCTTGGCGGTTTGGGCGATAGTTTCACTTGGCAAGACCCAAGGCAATTGCTCAACTCGAGAATCATCACCCAAAGTATTGGGAATTAAAAAGAGGGTGCCTAGTGTTGAGCTCATTTATTTAGTTTCTTTTTTTCTTTTTTACTTCTTGGCTGGAATAACAAAGCCAGCTTCACGTAAGAGGCCGCTCAGCGCAATTAATGGCAAGCCAATTAATGCAGTGGGATCATCACTCTTAATGGATTCCAAGAGTGAGATTCCTAAGCCTTCGGATTTGGCACTACCAGCGCAGTCGTAGGGTTCTTCGGTGTGAAGATATGCCTCTAAAACATCATCCGATAGTTTGCGAAAGCTCACTTCCGTAGGAATATTGATTGTGGTTTCGACATCGCCATGCATCAGACATAGCGCTGTTTGAAAAGTCACTGTTGCACCGCGCATGAGTTGGAGTTGCGCCATGGCACGCTCAAAGTTTCCTGGTTTGCCAATCGCCGCACCACAGAGGTCGGCGACTTGATCAGAGCCAATGACCCAAGCCTCAGGGTGATTTTTCGCTACTGCGGCAGCCTTGGCTTTTGCTAGGCGCAAGGCTAAATCTAAGGTACTTTCACCGGGCAAGGGGATTTCATCCACCTTGGGGGAGATGACGTCAAAAGGAATACGCAGGCGCTCTAAGAGCTCTCGGCGATAGACCGAGGTGGATGCCAGAATTAGTTTTTTTGCAGAATTACTCATCACTACTTGTACTTTCGCTGAAGCCTTCATTTAGACTGATGACATGAATCGTAATCAAGTTTTACCTCAAGTTGAGCTATCCACCGATCCCAAGGCTTTGAGCCGGATCGATTTTTGTGCCCCACAGTCCTATCAGGGGTCTGGATTTTTGGAGATTGCAGCCTTACCGCGGGTGGCTGAGGAGGCCTCCAGCATCGAGTCGGGCGATGGCTTCCATTGGCAGGTCAAGACCCATTTTGCTGATTCTCCGGGTTCTGAGCCTCAGCAAATTCTGGAATTAGCCGTTAAAGGGCGTATTCACCTGGTTTGTCAGAGTTGTTTGCAGGACTGCGGCCTAGATTTGGCTCAAGAGAGCCGATTTGTCATGGTGGCCTCCGAGGAGGAGGCGGATGCCTTCCCAATAGAGGATGACCAACAAGAGCCTTTGGTGGCAAGCCAGCACTTTGATCTTTTGGGCTTAATTGAGGATGAAATCCTTCTGTCTATGCCCTTAATTCCAAAGCATCCAGAGGGCAGTTGCAAACCACATGCCTCTTCATTCGGGGAAGGAGGTGGAGCTGCAGATGCCTCTGAAGCGCCCCAAAATCCCTTTAACATATTGAAAAATATGAAGAAAAATTGAATAGACCACCCGCATTGGGAGTGGCTTTTCAAACCCGCTTTATCAATTAATCAAGCATTTAGCTCAATTCTCATGCTAGAATGTCGCCTTGCTTAGGAGTTCAATATGGCCGTCCAACAGAATAAAAAATCCCCATCCAAACGTGGCATGCACCGTGCGCACGACTTTTTGACCGCACCTGCTACGGCTGTTGAAGCCACAACTGGTGAGGCTCATTTGCGCCACCACATTTCACCAAACGGCTACTACCGTGGCCGTAAAGTTGTTAAAACTAAAAACGACTAATTTTTTAGTCTAAAAGATAGAAGCGGCTCCAATAAAAGCCGCTTTTTTCTTTGAAAAATACTACTTGCAGCAATACTTGATTTTATGAGTGTCACTCTTGCTATCGATGCCATGGGCGGAGATCACGGAGCAGTTGTTACGGTTCCCGCTTGTTGTGATTTTCTCGAAAAACATGCTGATGTGAAGATTGCCTTAGTTGGTAATCCGGAAGTGCTCAAGCAAGCCTTGAGTAAATTTCCAAAAGCGCCAATGGAGCGCATTCAAATTATTCCCGCTAGTGAAGTTGTCTTGATGGATGATCCCATTGAGGTGGCATTGCGTCGTAAAAAAGATTCTTCCATGCGCGTTGCTATCGAGCAGGTGAAAGAGGGTCTGGCAGATGCAGTCATCTCTTCTGGCAATACGGGTGCCTTAATGGCAATCTCCCGTTACATTCTCAAAACCCTTGATGGCGTTGATCGCCCTGCAATTGCTACTGCGATCCCCAATGAAAAAGGGCGCGGTACCACCATGCTAGATCTTGGCGCAAATGCGGATTGCGAACCAATGCATTTGGTGCAGTTTGCACAAATGGCTAACGTGATGGTTCAAGTGGTGGATGGCACACAAAACCCCTCAATCGGTCTTCTCAATATTGGTGAAGAAGTGATTAAAGGGAATGAAGTGGTTAAGCAGACGAGTGAGTTGCTGCGCCAAACAAGCTTAAACTTTTATGGCAACGTAGAAGGCAATGATATTTTTAAAGGCACTACGGATATCGTGGTGTGCGATGGTTTTGTTGGTAACGTAGTCCTCAAGGCAAGCGAAGGCTTGGCGAAGATGATGAGCGGTTTAATCAAACAAGAATTCAATCGATCATGGCTTACGAAGCTAATGGCGATTTGCGCCATGGTGCCATTGTTGCGTGTACGCAAGCGCGTGGATCATCGTCGTTATAACGGCGCAGTACTCTTAGGTTTGCGCGGCTGTGTGATTAAAAGCCATGGCTCAGCAGATCGTTTTGCATTTGGTTTTGCGCTCGATCGCGCATATGAAGCAGCAAAAAATCGCATGGTAGAGCGCATCGCTCAAGCTTTTGTGGCGGAGACAAAATAATCATGAGTACTTATTCACGGATAGCGGGAACTGGAAGTTATCTTCCGGAGCAGCGTTTAAGCAATCAAGATCTCGTTGAGCGTTTAGCGAAGATTGGTCTTGAGACTAGCGATGAATGGATTGTGACTCGTAGCGGCATTTCTGCTCGTCACTTTGCTGCAGACAATCAACTTACGAGTGACTTGGCGGTCAAAGCTGCTGAAGCCGCATTAGAGGCGGCTGGCTGCACCTCAGAAGATCTTGATCTCATTATTTTGGCAACCTCTACGCCGGATCATTTGGGTGGCTTTCCAAGCACTGCTTGCGTAGTGCAAGATAAGTTAGGCGCTCATACAAACTGTGCGGCATTCGATGTCCAGGCGGTATGTGCCGGCTTTACTTATGCTCTTGCGATTGCGGATGCTTTTATTCGTACAGGCACTTACAAAAAAGTTTTGGTTCTCGGTGCAGAAACCTTTTCCCGTATTTTGGATTTCCAAGATCGCACTACTTCTGTCTTATTTGGTGATGGTGCTGGAGCGGTGGTTCTTGAAGCCTCGAAAGAGCCTGGCATTTTGGCTACTGCCTTGCATGCTGATGGCAGTCAACGCGACATCCTCTGTGTTCCAGGACGTGCAAAGCAGGGTGGCGTAGAAGGCTCTGCGTACTTAACTATGGATGGACCTGCGGTATTTAAGCTGGCCGTTAAGGTGCTTGAGCAAGTTGCGCATGAGGCTCTAGAAAAAGCCAATCTCAAACCAGAGCAAATTGATTGGTTGGTGCCACACCAAGCTAACATTCGTATCATGGAGAGCACAGCTCGCAAGATGGGTATGTCGATGGATAAAGTGATTGTGACTGTGCATGAGCACGGCAATACTTCTGCTGCATCTATTCCGCTTGCATTGGATGTCGGCGTGCGCTCTGGTCAAATTCAACGCGGCCAACACCTCTTGTTAGAGGGTGTGGGTGGTGGCTTTGCTTGGGGTGCAGTAGCAATTAAGTATTGAAGCAAAGTACTAAAGCTAAAAATATATTCACAACTATTATTCAGCGATTATTCCTATGACATTTGCATTTGTATTTCCTGGCCAAGGCTCCCAATCAGTTGGGATGCTTAACTCCATTGCTGACCGCCCAGAAGTTCGCGCGACTTTGCAGGAAGCCTCAGAGGCTTTGGGTGAAGATGTTGCAAAACTGATTGCTGAAGGTCCTGCCGAAGCATTGTCTTTAACGACCAATACACAACCCGTGATGTTGACTGCAGCAATTGCGTTTTATCGCGCTTGGTTGGCCTCTGGCGGTGCGGTTCCTCAGATGATGGCCGGTCACAGTTTGGGTGAATACTCTGCTTTAGTTGCTGCTGGCGTCATCTCTTTTAAAGATGCAGTGCCTCTAGTGCGCTTTCGTGCTGAGGCGATGCAGACAGCAGTACCAGTTGGTACGGGTGGTATGGCTGCGATTTTAGGTTTAGATGATGCGATTGTAAAAACGGTTTGTGCTGAAGCTGCTGCAGCCTCCGGTGGCGTAGTAGAGGCGGTGAACTTCAATGCGCCAGGACAAGTCGTGATTGCGGGTGGTAGCGATGCCGTGACTAAGGCTTGCGAATTACTCAAGGCAGCTGGTGCGAAGCGTGCTCTGCCATTGCCAGTATCTGCACCATTTCATTCATCATTGTTGCAACCTGCTTCTGAAAAACTCAAAGCTTACTTGGCGGATATTGAATTTAAGGTCCCCACTATTTCTGTAGTCAATAACGTTGATGTGAATGTTCTGAATGATCCAGCAGCTATTAAAGATGCCTTAGTGCGTCAAGCCGCTAAGCCTGTGCGCTGGCAAGAGACCATCAATGCCATGGCGCAGCAGGGCATCACTCAGGTAGTGGAATGCGGTCCTGGCAAGGTATTGGCTGGGCTGACTAAGCGTATTAATGAGAATGTTGTTGGCATTCCTATTTTTGATGAAGCTAGTCTCACTGAAGCCTTGGCTACAGTAAAGTAAAAATACAATAAAGAAACGACGGAAGACAAATATGAATCTCGACTTAAGCGGACAAATTGCATTGGTAACTGGCGCATCGCGCGGTATTGGTCAAGCCATTGCGGATGAGTTAGTGAAATGTGGCGCTAAGGTAATTGGTACTGCTACTTCTGAAGATGGTGCCAAGGCTATCAATGCGCGTTTACAAGCGAGTGGTGGTCGCGGTGAAGTACTGAATGTGACTGACCCAAAGGCTTGCGAAGACATCATTGATTTGATCGTGAAGGATTTTGGTGGCATCAATATTTTGGTGAATAACGCAGGTATCACCCGCGATAACCTAGCCATGCGCATGAAAACAGATGAGTGGACCGATGTGATCGACACCAACTTAAGCGCAGTTTTCCGTTTGTCCCAGGCGGTAATGCGCCCAATGATGAAGGCACGCGCTGGCCGCATTATTAACATCACCTCGATTGTTGGTCATATGGGCAACCCTGGACAGGCCAATTACGCGGCTGCCAAATCAGGCGTTTCTGGCATGACCCGTGCCTTAGCCCGTGAAATCGGTAGCCGAAATATCACTGTAAATTGTGTTGCGCCGGGATTTATTGATACCGATATGACTCGCGCTTTGAGTGAAGAACAGCAAAATAGCCTAAAAGCGAACATTCCCTTGGCTCGTCTGGGTAGCCCAGAAGATGTGGCCCAGGCAGTGGCATTTTTGGCATCCCCGGCGGCTGGGTACATTACGGGTAATACCTTACATGTCAATGGCGGCCTGTATTTAGCCTAAAAATAAAGCAGAAATTTGATCATTTTTTGGCGGATTTGCTAATTCGGTCCGCCAAGCTGATAAAATTCTTTTCATCGTTTTTTTACAACCCTTGGGGGAATTAATGGATAACATCGAACAACGCGTTAAGAAGATCGTCGCTGAGCAATTGGGCGTCGCAGAAGCAGATATCAAGAATGAATCTTCTTTTGTGAACGACTTAGGCGCAGACTCTCTTGACACTGTTGAATTGGTAATGGCTTTGGAAGATGAATTCGGGATTGAAATTCCGGATGAAGAAGCTGAAAAAATTACTACTGTTCAGCTCGCTATCGATTTTGCTCAGTCAAAAGCTCAGGGTTAATTCCCTCGCTTAGTTAAAAGCTATTACTGTGTCAGCATCAAATGGCCGTCGCCGGGTTGTTGTTACCGGCTTAGGCCTTATTTCACCAGTTGGTAACTCGGTTGATGTAGCTTGGTCTAATTTGCTCGCGGGCAAATCAGGCATCGCTACCATCACGAAGTTTGACCACACTCCGCTGAGCGTGCATTTCGCCGGCGAGGTGAAAGATTTCAATGTCGAAGAATATGTTTCTGCCAAAGAGGCGCGCCATATGGATACCTTTATCCATTACGGTATCGCTGCTGGTACGCAAGCAATTCGCGATAGTGGTTTACAGGTAACCGAAGAGAACGCCGAGCGCGTTGGTGTCATGGTTGGTTCAGGTATCGGTGGTTTGCCGATGATTGAAGAGACTGGCGCTGAGTTGCTCGCTCGCGGTCCTCGTCGCATCTCCCCATTCTTTGTACCAGGCTCAATCATCAATATGATTTCTGGTCACCTCAGTATCTTGTTTGGCCTTAAGGGTCCAAACGTTGCTGCAGTGACAGCTTGCACTACAGGTTTGCACAGCATTGGATTGGCAGCCCGCTTAATTCAGTATGGTGATGCCGATGTGATGGTTGCTGGTGGTGCTGAATCTACGATTTCTGCCTTAGGTGTAGGTGGCTTTGCTTCTGCTAGAGCGCTATCTACTCGCAATGATGATCCTGCAACAGCTTCACGCCCATGGGATAGAGACCGTGATGGTTTCGTTCTAGGTGAGGGTGCTGGTGTCGTGGTGCTTGAAGAGTATGAGCACGCTAAAGCACGTGGCGCAAAAATCTACTGTGAGCTCTTAGGCTTCGGTATGAGTGGTGATGCGTATCACATGACTGCCCCAAATATGGATGGCCCACGTCGTTGCATGCTCAATGCAATGCGCGATGCTGGTTTGAACGCCGATCAGATTCAGTACATCAATGCCCATGGCACCTCCACGCCTTTGGGTGATAAGAATGAAACTGCTGCGATTAAAGCCGCTCTTGGCGATCACGCTAAGAAGACCCTGATTAACTCTACCAAGTCGATGACTGGCCACCTTTTAGGCGGTGCGGGCGGCTTAGAGTCTGTCTTTACTATTCTGGCTTTACATAACCAGAAGTCTCCACCAACAATCAACATCTTCAATCAAGATCCAGAGTGTGATTTGGACTACTGCGCCAATACTGCTCGTGACGTGAAGATCGACCATGCCGTCAAAAACAACTTTGGCTTTGGGGGTACTAACGGTACCTTGATTTTTGGCAAACTGACCTAATATTCTTACTAGGTTATTCCCCTTTCTTCGTTTCCTTAATTATTGGTTTTTACCAAGTAGATTGATAGCATCATGAAAAAGTATCTTATTGCGCTCTTAGCTATCTTTAGCTTGGGGCAAATTGCATTCATTCCTCAGGCCTGCGCCCAGAGCCCTCGCGTCTCCATTCCAGATTTTGCTGATTTGGTTGAAAGAGCCAGTCCAGCTGTAGTCAATATTCGTACCACTGAAAAAGTAATGCAGCAGCAAGCCCAGGGTGGCTTCCCAGGAATGCCAGAGGATCAGGCTGAATTCTTTCGTCGCTTCTTCGGAGTGCCTATTCCAGGTTTGCCTGGTACACCTAAACAAGCCCAACCGAATCCAGGCAAGCCTCAAGAGGCTGATCGTGGCGTAGGTTCAGGCTTCATTATTGAATCCAATGGTTTGATTTTGACAAATGCCCACGTGGTTGAAGGTGCGAATACGATTTACGTTACCTTGACTGACAAGCGTGAGTACAAAGCGAAGTTGCTAGGTATGGATAAGCGTACTGATGTGGCGGTTGTCAAAATTGATGCACGCGATTTACCCAGGCTGCCATTGGGAGATTCTTCTCGCGTAAGGGTGGGTGAGTGGGTGTTGGCAATTGGCTCCCCGTTTGGTTTAGAAAATACCGTGACTGCAGGCATCGTGTCCGCCAAGAGTCGAGACACTGGAGACTATTTACCATTCATTCAGACTGACGTGGCGGTTAATCCTGGTAACTCAGGCGGCCCTTTATTGAATACTGCCGGACAGGTCATTGGCATTAACTCACAAATCTTTAGCCGCTCTGGCGGTTATATGGGTATTTCATTTGCGATTCCGATTGATGAGGCCATGCGTGTGGCGGATCAATTGCGTACCAATGGAAAAATGACTCGTGGTCGTATTGGCGTTGCTTTAGGTGAAATGACTAAAGAGATCGCTGAGAGCTTAGGTTTAGGAAAACCACGTGGGGCCTATGTTCGCAATGTTGAGCCTGGTGGCCCAGCTGCGGCAGGTGGTATTGAGTCGGGCGACGTGATTCTGAGCTTTAATGGCCGTGATATTGGAAAATCCACCGATCTGCCTAGAACAGTTGGTGAAACCAAGCCTGGAACTAGCGCATCAGTCCAGGTCTGGCGTAAAGGAAGCACCAAGGACCTGATGGTGACCGTAGCTGATACCGAAGCTGGTCAGGCCGCTGTGAAGAAATCAGATAACTCTGGATCATCTGGTGGGAATGCCAACTCTCTTGGAGTGGCGGTTTCTGAGCCCTCAGATAGCAAGAAGAAGGAGCTCAATATCCGTGGTGGTGTTGAGGTTACGGGCCTGGGAGACGGCCCCCTGGCGCGTGCGGGGGTGCGTCCTGGCGATGTCATTATTCGGATTGCAGATGCCGACATTACTGGGGTAAAGCAGTTTGAGAGCCTGGTTAAGGGTTTGGATGCCAATAAGGCGGTCCCAGTTTTTGTCCGCAGGGCTGATAGCACCATGATTATTCCAGTTAGGCCAAAATAAGCCAAAACCTGGGTTTTTGCATGGAATAAACGGGTTCGGCGCTAATTTAGCGCCACCCATTACAATCACTTTAAGACGGCTTTTTGCAGCGCATCATTGTGGTGCGTTCTGACAAGGCGTTTTTTGAAGACCACATAAGACGCTATGGATTTAATCCGCAATTTTTCTATCATCGCCCACATTGATCACGGCAAATCAACGCTTGCTGATCGCATTATTCAACTCTGTGGCGGTCTATCTGATCGTGAAATGGAAGCTCAAGTGCTTGACTCGATGGATATCGAGCGGGAACGGGGCATCACGATTAAAGCGCAAACAGCAGCGCTGACTTATAAGTCCAAGGATGGCAAAACATACAACATCAACTTGATTGATACCCCGGGACACGTTGACTTCTCCTATGAGGTTAGCCGTTCTCTGTCAGCATGTGAAGGTGCATTGTTGGTAGTGGATGCCAGTCAAGGTGTTGAGGCTCAAACTGTTGCTAACTGTTACATGGCGCTGGAGTTAGGCGTTGAAGTGGTGCCAGTACTTAACAAGATTGATTTGCCACAGGCTGACCCTGAGCGCGCTAAAAAAGAAATTGAAGATGTGATTGGTATTGATGCATCTGAAGCGGTGACCTGCTCAGCCAAAACTGGCTTAGGCGTACAGGATGTCATCGAAGAGATGATTGCTCGCGTACCCCCACCAAAAGGTAATGCAGCAGATCCTTTGCAAGCTTTGATTATTGATTCTTGGTTTGATAACTATGTTGGTGTGGTGATGTTGGTGCGCGTTGTGAATGGCACCTTAAAGCCAAAAGAAAAAATTACCTTGATGTCCAATGGCTCAAGCCATCTTGTTGAGCATGTTGGTGTATTTAGTCCAAAGTCTGTGGATCGTCCAGAGTTGTCTGCTGGTCAAGTAGGTTTTGTGATTGCCGGTATTAAAGAGTTAAAAGCTGCCAAGGTGGGTGACACAGTTACCCATACTCCTGGGCAGCAAGGCCGAGTCCCCGCTACCGAGCCACTTCCAGGCTTTAAAGAAGTGAAGCCTCAGGTCTTTGCAGGCCTGTACCCAGTAGAGTCGAGTGAATACGATCAATTACGCGAATCTTTAGAGAAGCTGCAATTAAACGATGCCTCACTCCTGTATGAGCCAGAGGTTTCGCAAGCGCTTGGTTTTGGATTCCGCTGCGGCTTCCTGGGGTTGCTCCATATGGAGATCGTGCAAGAGCGCTTAGAGCGTCAGTACGGCATGAATCTCATCACTACCGCACCAACGGTGGTGTACCAAGTGGAGCAATCTGATGGCACGATCCTGTCGGTAGACAACCCATCGAAGATGCCAGAGGCTAGCAAGATCAATACGATTCTTGAGCCGATTGTGACAGTCAATCTGTATATGCCGCAAGAGTATGTCGGCGCAATCATTACCCTGTGCGTTGGCAAGCGTGGCATACAGATGGATATGAATTACCTCGGTCGCCAAGTAAAACTCACATATGAGTTACCAATGGCCGAGATTGTTTTGGATTTCTTTGACAAAATGAAATCGATCTCTCGTGGCTACGCATCGATGGATTACGAGTTCAAAGAATATCGTCCCGCCGATGTGGTTAAGGTCGATATCCTGATTAATAGTGAGCGAGTTGATGCGCTGTCGGTGATTGTTCACCGTAGCAATAGCCAACATCGCGGGCGTGAAGTGGTTGCCAAGATGCGCGGGATTATTCCCCGTCAAATGTTTGATGTGGCCATTCAGGCGGCGATTGGTAGCAATATCGTTGCTCGTGAAAACGTGAAAGCCTTACGTAAGAACGTATTGGCTAAGTGTTACGGTGGCGACATTTCTCGTAAACGCAAATTGTTAGAGAAGCAAAAAGAAGGTAAGAAGCGCATGAAGCAAGTGGGTAACGTGGAGATTCCACAAGAAGCCTTCTTGGCCATTTTGCAGGTAGACGACTAATGAACTTTGCACTTATCCTATTTATCTTGGTAGTGGTTTCGGGTATCGCTTGGATTGCTGATCGTTACTACTTTGCCCCGCAAAGACGTATCGCTGGTATTGAGCGCATGCCATTATGGCTGGAGTACACAGCTGGTTTCTTCCCGGTAATTTGCGCGGTATTTGTATTGCGCTCTTTTATTGTGGAGCCATTCAAAATTCCATCAGGCTCGATGATCCCAACCCTGCAGATTGGTGACTTTATTCTCGTAAATAAATTTACCTACGGCATTCGATTGCCGGTAATTAATCAGAAGGTTGTCGACCTAGGATCTCCAAAACGCGGCGATGTAGTCGTATTTCGCTATCCACGTGATGAATCAGTTGACTACATTAAACGCGTCGTAGCTTTGCCTGGTGACACTATTACCTATCAAGATAAGCGTTTAACAGTAAATGGTCAGCCGCTTCAATATAGTGGTGGTGAGCCGTACTTAGATCCAGAAAACATGCGTTATGCCAAACGGTTTGTAGAATCCTTTCCTGCAGATTTAGGTGGCAACAGGCATGAGATTCTCAACGATCCCGATCGTCCTGCCGGCATGTTCCCTGCAGAACGTTTTCCTGGGTTTGAAAATTGCCAGTATCAAAATGCTGGATTGACTTGTACTGTGCCAGCGGGGCATTACTTTGCTATGGGTGATAACCGCGATAACAGCGCTGATTCTCGTTACTGGGGATTTGTGCCGGATAAAAATATTGTTGGTAAGGCGTTCTTTGTTTGGTTGAACCTCGGAAATCTTGGCCGTATTGGCGGCTTCGAATAAAGTCATGAACGCCCGCGCCGCCATCGAAACTGCACCGCTACAAGCGCAACTGGGCTACACGTTTAAAAAACTAGAGCTGCTGAATCAAGCTCTAACGCATCGTAGTCACAGTAAGAAAAATAATGAGCGCCTAGAATTTTTAGGCGACTCGATTCTGAACTGCGTTGTTGCTGAAATGCTCTATGAGCGTTATTCCGATCTAGATGAGGGCGATCTGTCTCGTGTGCGGGCTAACTTAGTCAAGCAGCAAGCACTCTATGAGATTGCTCAAACTCTATCGCTGTCAGACTACCTACGCTTAGGTGAAGGTGAGTTGAAGAGTGGCGGTTTTCGTCGCCCATCTATTTTGGCAGACACACTTGAGGCAGTCACTGGTGCAATATTCTTAGATGGCGGGTTTGATGCTGCTAAGACGTGTTTACGCAAACTCTATTCCATTATTCTGGCCAATGTTGACCCCAAAACCTTGGGTAAAGACGACAAAACTTTATTGCAAGAGTGTTTGCAAAGCTACCAATTGCCTCTACCGACTTATAACGTCACGGGTACCAGCGGTGCGGCTCATAACCAGCAATTTGAGGTGGAGTGTTTAATCCCTAACCTCAAGGTATCGGTTAAGGGTGAGGGCGCGTCTCGACGTGCTGCAGAGCAGGCGGCTGCGAAGATCGCTTTAATCGCTGCATTAAAAGCTTTGCCACAAGCGTTAGGCAAACCTAAAAAGACTCGGTCGGCTAAAAAGAAAGCGGCAAAAAAAGTGGCAACCGAAGAGCAGTTAAATCTTAAGCTGAAGGGCTAATCGTGTTTAGATGCGGCACTATCGCCATTGTTGGCCGTCCCAATATGGGCAAATCGACCCTCTTGAATGCTTTGGTTGGTCAGAAGATCAGTATTACTTCTCGTAAAGCGCAAACTACGCGTCACCGTATTTTAGGTATTCAGAATCGTGAAGAGGCGCAGTTCATTTTCATTGATACGCCAGGCTTTCAGACGCGTTTAATGAATACTCTGAACAAGGCCTTAAACCGTACAGTAACTACAGCACTACAAGATGTGAATGTAGCTTGCTTTGTGGTTGAGGCTGGTTACTTTGGTGAAGATGACAAGAAGGTTTTGAAATTACTGCCAGATGACTTACCGATTGTCTTGGTTTTAAATAAATTAGATCTATTTAATAGTCGTTTTCAGACTCCTTCTGAGCGAGATCAGGCGCTTCTGAACTTTATTAAAGAGATGGCCCGCCCTTGGTGTGAATTAGGTGGTCATGAAGATCAGAAGTCTGAGTTCGCTGAAATCGTGCCGATGAGCGCCAAGAGTCCTGGGGATGTTGAGAGATTGTTGGATGTACTTGAGGGTTACTTGCCAGAGGCGCCAGCGGTCTACGATGGCGATACCATTACTGATCGCAGTGAGCGCTTCTTGGCTGCTGAGATCCTGCGTGAGAAGGTCTTCCGCTTTACAGGGGAAGAGTTGCCTTACACCAGTACCGTTGTAATTGATCAGTTCAAGATGGATGGCAAGATGCGCCGGATTGCAGCAACGATTTTGGTTGATCGCGATAGCCATAAGGCGATGATTATTGGTGCTAAGGGGGAGAGACTGAAGAAGATTTCTACTGATGCCCGCATTGATATGGAAAAACTCTTTGACGGCAAAGTCTTTCTGGAGACTTGGGTGAAGGTCAAACGTGGCTGGGCAGATGATCGTGCTGAATTGCGGGCACAAGGGTTAGAGTAATTATTCATGGCCTCCATTCGTGTTGCTGACGAACCCGCTTTTGTATTGCACAGCATTCCTTATAAGGAAACCAGCTTAATTCTGGATGTCTTTACTCGGCAGCATGGTCGTATGGCCTTGATTGCTAAGGGCGCTAAGCGTCCGCACTCCG
>CANGNV010000033.1 GCA_947455485.1 Burkholderiaceae bacterium
AGCTAGCTATAATCCTCATAATTATGACAGAGAGTCCATGTGAAGCTTCAATCTGACCCCCATTCCGGAGCCAATACGATCACCGGTTACGGCGATGGCTACATCGAGATCAATAAGATCCCCTATAGTCACGCGGTTTTATTGAGTTCCGACGGCGAAATCCTCGAATGGGCCATCAAGTCCTTTGAAGATCTGAGTCCAGCAGATTTCGCTCAAATGGCTTCCCTTAAGCCTGAATTAATCATTATTGGCACCGGTAAACGCCAGCGCTTTCCAAAGCCTGAGTTACTCAAGACCCTTATAGAGGCCAAGATTGGCTTTGAAGTAATGGATTCTCAAGCAGCTTGTCGCACCTACAACATTCTTGTTGGCGAAGGTCGTCAGGTTCTGCTCGCCCTCATCGTGGAAGCCGCCTAATGCAGTTTGGCCAAATTCGGCAGTCTAGCGCCCTCAATCCAGCATCGATTTTGATTCTGGTGCTGATCTATGCCTTGCTATGGTTTGGCACCCTCAACTACCGTCACCTCATCCCGTCTGACGAAGGACGTTATGCCGAGATTGCTCGCGAGATGCTTGTGACCGGAGATTGGGTCACCCCACGCTACAACGGTTACAAGTATTTTGAAAAACCCCCATTGCAAATTTGGGCTACTGCTACTGCCTTTAATCTTTTTGGCATTGGTGATTGGCAAGCGCGCTTATGGACTGCGCTCACTGGATTTCTGACAATAATATTTATTGGGTTTACGGGTGCGCGTATCTACAGCGCAAGGGCGGGTTGGTTAGCTGCTATCGCTTTAGCATCCAGCCCAACGTGGGTGATTGGCGGACACATCAACTCACTAGACATGGGATTGTCAGCTTTTTTAGTTGCCGCACTCTGTAGTCTTTTGTTAGCTCAAACCTCGCGTGACTCGAGCGGCATCAGAAAGTGGATGTGGGCCTGCTGGGCCTTCATGGCCCTAGCAACACTATCCAAGGGCGTCATCGGAGTCGCCATCCCCGGCATGGTGTTCATAACTTATTCCGTTACTGCATGGGACTGGAAAATTTGGAAGCGCCTGCACATCATTAGCGGTACGGCTTTATTCTTAGCAATTACTGCACCATGGTTTGTTCTGGTGGCACAACGCAACCCAGAGTTTCTAGAGTTCTTTTTTATTCATGAACACCTGCAACGCTTTACGCAAACAGCGCACAGTAGAACGGGTCCGATTTACTACTTCATTCCACTGCTGCTGCTGGGCTTCTTGCCATGGATTGCACAAACCCCTGGAGCCCTTGCTCAGGCTTGGCGTGAGCGCAACCGTGAGTTCTCCAGCGGCTGGTTACTCGCCTGCTGGTTTGCCGTGATTATGGGCTTCTTTAGCGTATCTCAATCGAAATTACCAGGCTACATCATCCCAGTCTTTCCAGCACTAGCAATGCTTGTTGGTCATCGCTTGGACCGTAATTTGGGTTTTAGTAATTCACTAGGGTTACCTTGGAAATTACAAGCCCTCTTCTTTGCAATCCTGGGTGGCGTTGGATTTTTCTTTTTAAATGAAGTTGGCAAACAAGCAAGGCCAGATGAAATTGAATCCTACGCGCAATACACCTATTGGATCATTGCGGCACTGACAGCATTGATTCCATTTAGCCTACTAGCATTCATTCAAAGTAAGCGCAATGGCTTAAGCAGTATTACCAGTTTTGCTTCTGGCTTTTTTCTCTGCGCAATCATTGCTGGTACAGGACATGAGACTCTGGGGCGTGCGGTATCTGGCATTGATTTGGTGGAGAAAGTAAAGGCGGGCATTCCAGAGAAAGCGAACTTCTATTCAGTAAGAATCCTTGATCACACAGTGCCCTTCTATCTCGGTAGAACCATGATCATGGTCGAATCTCCAGACGAGCTAGAGTTCGGAGTAAAGCAAGAGCCTGAGTTGTGGCTCTCCACCTTTGATGCTTTTATCGAGCACTGGAAAGAAGATCAAACTGCTTACGCCTTGATGGTCCCAGAGCAATATATCGAGTTACAAAAACTGAATGTCCCAATGCAAGAAGTGGGAAGAGACTCTCGGCGTGTCATTGTTAAACACCCAGAATCACCAAGTAACTCTACACAATAAATTCTTAAGGCTCCTATGTCAGTCACTCAAAACACCCTGCCTTTCATTCCCTTTACGCGTCCACACTTCAATCAAGAAACGATTGATGCGGTTGCAGAGGTATTACGCTCTGGCTGGGTAACTTCAGGGCCGAAACTGGCGGAGTTTGAAGCCGCCCTGAGTGAATACTTTGGCGGTCGTCCCGTGCGTTGCTTTGCCAATGGCACTGCCACCATGAAAATCGCTCTTCAGGTTGCTGGTATCGGGTCTGGTGACGAAGTCATTACCACCCCAATCTCTTGGGTAGCTACTTCCAATGTCATTCTGGGTGTTGGTGCAACCCCCGTCTTTGTGGACATTGATCCCATCACTCGCAATATTGATTTAAGTAAGTTGGCTGCAGCGATTACACCGAAGACGCGCGCAATCATGCCAGTCTATTTGGCTGGGCTGCCCGTCAATATGGATCAACTCTATGACTTGGCCAAGCAATATAAGCTACGAGTGATTGAAGATGCAGCGCAAGCATTTGGATCGCAGTGGAAAGGCAAAAAGATTGGCAGTATTGGTGATCTCGTGAGCTTTAGTTTTCAGGCAAATAAAAATTTGTCGACTGTTGAAGGCGGCTGCCTTGTTCTCAATAATGCTGACGAAGCGAAGCTTGCCGAAAAGCTTCGCTTACAAGGCGTGACACGACAAGGTTTGGATGGTATGGATGTCGATGTCCTTGGCGGTAAAGATAATTTGACTGATGTAAACGCTGTGATTGGCTTACATCAACTCAAACAACTGCCAGGATTTCAGGCGCGCAGAACCGCTTTGGCTAGGCAGTACTTTGATGCCATTCGCAGCGAATTGAAATCCGCTGGCCTAGCTAATCTCAATTTAGAGCTGCCAGTAGAAAACTTCACCGATAGCAACTGGCACATGTTCCAAGTTGTACTTCCGCTTGATCAATTGAATGTAGATCGTGCGCAAGTGATGACTGAGCTAAAAGATTTGGGTATTGGCACTGGTGTTCATTACCCCACCATTACTGGATTCACGCTTTACCAAAACCTAGGTTACAAAGTTGAAGCCACCCCAGTAGCAGAGCGTATTGGCCGCTCTATTTTGACCCTCCCACTCTTTCCGGGCATGGCAGATGAAGATATTGGCCGTATAGCTAGTGCTTTGACTGGAATTCTGAAGAAACATCGTAAAAACTAGTATCGAGAGCGGAATCAGGCAAAATTGCAGCATGACTGCAAATTTAGCTACCCAAGCCTGCAATCCGACACTCAGCATTGTCATTCCCGTTTACAACGAGGAAGACGGTCTTCAAGCTCTCTTTGATCGCCTATATCCTGCGCTAGATGTCATGTCCAGCAAGCGCAACATTGCTTATGAAGTGGTGTTTGTGAATGATGGCAGCAAAGATCGTTCTGCTGGCATTTTGGCCAAACAAGTTGAACTGCGCCCGGATGTGACTCGTGCAGTGTTATTTCATAGCAACTTTGGTCAGCATATGGCGATCATGGCTGGCTTTGAATACTCTCGCGGTGAATACATCATCACCCTAGATGCTGATCTACAGAATCCCCCTGAAGAAATTGACGCCTTGGTAAATGAATTACTCAAAGGTCATGACTACGTTGGCACTATTCGCGCGAATCGTCGCGATAGCTTCTTCAGAAAATTTGCTTCCCGCGCAATGAATCATTTGCGCGAAAAAATCACTCGCATCACGATGACTGACCAAGGTTGCATGCTCCGCGGTTACAGCCGTCGCATCGTCGATCTCGTTCGTCAGTGCGATGAAAGCAATACTTTTATTCCGGCACTGGCTTATACATTCGCATCAAACCCTACAGAAATCAGCGTCAAGCACGAAGAGCGTTTTGCTGGTGAGTCCAAGTACAGTCTTTATCAACTCATTCGCTTGAACTTTGATTTGGTAACCGGCTTCTCCGTAATGCCTTTGCAGATTTTCTCGATACTGGGAATGCTCCTGGCAATGGCTGCAGGCACCTTGTTTATTTACCTCTTGGTTCGCCGCTTTGTACTGGGCGCCGAGGTTGAAGGCGTATTTACATTATTTGCTCTTACCTTCTTCTTGATTGGCGTAATGCTATTTGGCCTTGGCTTACTTGGCGAGTACATTGGCCGCATCTACCAACAGGTTCGCGAGCGTCCACGCTATGTCGTGCAAACTGTTTTAGAGAAAAAATAATTGCACGCAGTCGTCTTTGCTTATCACGATGTTGGCGTTAATTGCCTGAAGGCATTACTGAATGCAGGCATACAAATTGATTTGGTAGTAACGCACCAAGATGATCCTAATGAGAATGTTTGGTTTGGGAGTGTTGCCAAGCTCTGTGAGGAAAAAAAGATTCCTTACGTCACACCAAATGCAAATCAGTTGATGGATTTAATTCCGCAGATCCAAAAGCTATCCCCCGATTATTTATTCTCTTTTTATTACCGCCATATGATTCCGGCGGAGCTCTTGGCATGCGCAAAAATTGCCGCGCTGAATATGCATGGCTCACTACTGCCGAAGTATCGTGGCCGCGCTCCAGTCAATTGGGCCATCCTTCATGGAGAAACCGAAACTGGTGCCACATTGCACATTATGGAAATTAAGCCAGATGCAGGCGATATCGTCGGGCAATCTGCAGTTTCCATTGGCCCCAATGAAACCGCTACAGAAGTGTTTGGAAAAGTTAGCCAAGCAGCTGTTACGGTCATGAACCAGGTCCTGCCGGAACTTGCTCAAGGTCATGTACCCAGAAAACCCAATAATCTGGCTCAGGGAAGCTATTTTGGGGGTCGCAAACCTGCGGATGGTGAAATTCTGTGGCATCAGACGGCTCAGCAGGTTCACAACCTCGTCAGAGCTGTTGCACCCCCTTATCCCGGGGCTTTTACCGACTGGCAAGGTCAGCGCAGGATCGTGGCTCGTACTGGCCTAGAAGGGCCATTCCCAGGGCAGCTAGATCTTCAGGCTCCCGGTATCCAAGTGGTTGATAATCAGGTATTCGGTGTTTGCGGCGACCAGAGAGCGGTAGCGATACTGGACTGGTTCCCAGCAAGTGACTAACAAATTAAAAGCAGCACCCTTTAGATTAAATACGAGGCAGTAAAGATGAAAAAAGTACTCATTCTTGGCGTAAACGGCTTTATTGGACATCACCTCTCAAAGCGCATCCTTGAGACAACCGATTGGGATGTCTACGGCATGGATATGCAAAACGATCGCCTCGGTGATTTGGTGAACCATCCACGCATGCACTTCTTTGAAGGTGACATCACCATCAATAAAGAATGGGTTGAATATCACATCCGCAAATGCGATGTCATTCTGCCCTTAGTAGCAATTGCAACACCAGCGACTTACGTTCAGCAACCATTAAAAGTATTTGAACTCGACTTCGAGGCCAACTTACCCATCGTTCGCTCAGCTGTTAAATATAAAAAACATTTGGTATTTCCATCCACATCCGAAGTCTATGGCATGTGTGAAGATGGTGAATTTGATCCCGCTAAATCCAATATGGTTTATGGCCCAATCAATAAACCACGCTGGATCTATGCCTGCTCAAAGCAATTGATGGATCGGGTGATCTGGGGTTATGGCATGGAAGGTTTGCGCTTTACCCTCTTCCGTCCATTTAACTGGATTGGCCCTGGTCTAGATAGCATCTACACACCAAAAGAAGGTTCCTCCCGCGTAGTAACTCAGTTCTTGGGTCACATCGTTCGTGGCGAATCGATCAACGTGGTTGATGGAGGTGCGCAGAAACGTGCCTTTACTTATATTGATGATGGCATCGATGCCTTAATGCGCATCATCGACAACAAAGATGGTGTTGCTAACGGCAAGATCTACAACATCGGTAATCCGAAGAATAATCACTCTATTCGCGAACTTGCTAATCAGATGTTGGAAATTGCTCGTAGCATTCCGGAATATGCAAAGACAGCGAATGAAGTGAAGATTGTGGAAACTACTTCTGGCGCTTATTACGGCGAGGGCTATCAAGATGTTCAAAACCGTGTTCCTGCAATCGATAACACGATGAGTGAATTGGGCTGGAAGCCAACTACCAATATGAGCGATGCGCTGAAGAATATTTTCGAAGCCTATCGTGAAGATGTGGAAAAAGCACGTCACTTAGTTGATAGCGAGTAAGTACAGAGGTTCATGGCTAAGATTGCCCTCAAAGTAGACGTTGATACCTTACGTGGTACCAAAGAAGGCGTCCCTAATCTAGCGCGTACTCTTGAGCGTTTTGGCCTTAAAGCCACCTTCCTATTTAGCTTAGGCCCCGACCACACAGGTTGGGCTCTCAAGCGGGTATTTAAGCCAGGCTTTCTAAAGAAAGTAAGTCGCACTTCCGTTGTTGAACATTACGGCATTAAAACCTTGCTCTACGGCGTCCTCTTACCTGGACCTGACATTGGTAAACAAGCTGCCGATGAAATGCGTGCAATTGATTTGGCTGGTCATGAGACTGGTATTCACACTTGGGATCATGTGGCTTGGCAAGATGCCGTGCGCAATCGTGATGCTCAATGGACTAAAACGCAGATGCAAAAAAGTTGGGATCGTTTTTTAGAGATCTTTGGTCACCCACCGGTCACTTATGGTGCCGCTGGTTGGCAAATGAATGAAGCTGCTTTTGAGCAACTTGATCAATGGGGCATTAAATATTCTTCCGACGGTAGAGCCGAACCCAACTTGATGCCTTATCGCTTTGAGCTACCCTCTGGCAAAGCCAAGCATGTCCAGTACCCAACGACATTGCCAACGTTTGATGAATTGATTGGCATTGATGATGCCGATGAGTTTGGTGCAGTGAAGAAACTCTTGGCAATCACCCAAAGTAATCCGAATGATCAAGTCTTTACCCTTCATGCTGAGCTGGAAGGTCAAAAGCTGCTCCCCGCCTTTGAGCAATTGCTCGCTGGGTGGCTAAACCAAGGTCATGACCTAGTCACCATGGGAGAACTGCATCAATCCTGGGAAGCCACTAAGCAACTCGATAAAATAGCAATACAGCCAGTCACCTGGGGTGAGATCCCCAACCGAAGCGGCGAACTCATTTTGCAAGCAGTTTAAGTAGCATCAGAATACGTAATACATAAAGTTAAATTAGAGAGACCATCATGACAGTAGAAATCGGCAAGCCAATGCCCCAGTGTGCAATCCCAGCAACATCAGGATTAACTTTTACGCCAGATTCCGCTAAAGGCAAAAAACTGGTTATCTACTTTTACCCAAAAGACATGACTCCCGGTTGTACCGCCGAGTCTGGTGAATTCCGCGACAATATTGATGCCTTCACTAATGCTAATACCTTGATCGTTGGCGTATCTCGAGATAGCCTCAAATCTCACGATAACTTCCGTAGCAAACTTGAGCTGCCATTCGAGCTCGTTGCCGACACCGAAGAAACCCTCTGTCAGCTCTTTGGCGTAATGAAGCTCAAGAATATGTATGGCAAGCAGGTACGCGGTGTAGAGCGCAGTACCTTCCTCTTTGACTCTTCAGGCAATCTCGTAAAAGAGTGGCGCGGCCTGAAGGTTCCGGGACATGTGACAGAGGTATTACAAGCAGCTCAAGCCGCTAAATAATTTTTTAAATTAATTTAATCCGGGGTACTTGCAAAGCCCAAAATTTGGGGTAAAGTTGTTTATATGCATCGTAAACGACGGGAAAGTCTAACAATCCGTTTAACTCATCAGCCTGAATATTTAAGAACAGGCTCGGTAAACAACCCCCGCCGTTTTACAGATCGTTTTACACCCAGTTTCGTTATAAACCGTCAATGCAATCCGCTTGACGGTTTTTTCTTTTAGGAGAGTCTGCATGCCATTGCCCCCAATCCCAACTCAAATTGCTGGCCAAGTAAAAATTAGCAGTAAGGACACTCCAAACTTAAAGAAGCGCCCTGCACCAGCAAAAACTGTTGTGATGGAAAGCCATGCGCCAGATTGGGCAACAGATGCTGAAGAGGATCTCTCTGCCGCTGAAGTAGCGCTTGAGAAAATCAAAAGTGATCGCAGTCCAGTTGCGCCACGTAATGAGCGTAGCGATAAGAGGGCAGCAAGCGTTCCAGAAAAACCAAAGCGCATCATTCGCACTGGCCCTCCAAGCCTCTTTGTCTTGGATACAAACGTCTTAATGCATGATCCAAGCTCGCTATTTCGCTTCTCCGAGCACGACCTCTTCCTACCAATGACTACCTTAGAAGAGTTAGATAATCACAAGAAGGGAATGACTGAGGTTGCTCGCAATGCTCGTACCGTGAGCCGCTCATTAGATCAACTAGTTGCTGGCACCAGCGGCACCCTAGATGAAGGCATTCCGCTAAATAAGCTCGGTAATCAGGACGTCTCTGGTCGACTCTTTTTCCAAACCAAACTCACTACCCAAGCATTGCCTGAAGGCTTGCCTGAGGGCAAAGGTGACAACCTCATCTTGGCAGTTGTTAGTGAGCTACAAAAGACCCGCAAGGGCCAAGAGGTGGTATTGGTATCCAAAGATATCAATATGCGCATTAAGGCACGCGCCTTAGGATTGCCTGCCGAAGATTACTTCAACGATCAGGTACTAGAAGATCGTGACTTGATGTATTCCGGAGTCATGACCTTGCCAGCAGACTTTTGGCCAAAGCATGGCAAAGATATGGAAAGCTGGGCTGATGGAAAATCCGGAACGATGTTCTATCGCGTAACTGGCCCTTCAGTACCGAGCATGCTAGTGAATGAGTTCGTCTATCAAGAAAACCCCGATGGTTCTACACCTTTCTACGCTCAAGTAAAAGAAATTAACGGCAAGACCGCCCTCCTTCAAACCTTGAGAGACTTTTCACATCAGAAAAATAATGTGTGGAGTGTGACTGCGCGTAACCGCGAACAGAACTTTGCTATGAACCTGTTGATGAACCCTGATGTGGATTTCATCACTTTGCTGGGTCAAGCGGGTACCGGTAAAACCTTACTGGCATTAGCTGCAGGCCTTGAGCAAGTTTTAGATAGTAAGCGCTATAACGAAATTATCATTACCCGCGCCACTGTTCCTGTCGGTGAGGATATTGGCTTCCTACCTGGCACTGAAGAAGAGAAAATGCAGCCTTGGATGGGTGCATTTGACGATAACCTTGAGGTGTTGCAACGTAATGAGGATGGTGCCGGTGAATGGGGTCGTGCCGCCACTCAGGAACTGATTCGCTCACGCATCAAAGTAAAGAGCATGAACTTCATGCGTGGTAGAACCTTTGTGAGTAAGTTTGTGATTATTGATGAAGCACAAAACTTAACACCTAAGCAAATGAAGACTTTGGTCACTCGTGCAGGTCCAGGAACTAAGATTGTTTGTTTGGGTAATATTGCGCAGATCGATACACCTTACCTAACTGAGGGCTCTTCTGGACTCACCTATGTGGTGGATCGCTTCAAAGGCTGGCGTCATGGTGGACATGTGACTCTAGCCCGCGGTGAGCGTTCACGTCTTGCGGATCATGCTGCTGACGCACTCTAAGCAACCCCTCTCATGCCGCACTCTTCTGGGGTGCGGCATTTTTATTTGCGCCCTGCTCTCGCTCTCAGGGTGTAGTAGCTTTGGCTCAAAAAATAATGCAGCTAAAGTTTCTCAATTCAAACAAGATACGAGTGTAGGCACAGAGGACATCTCTATTGCGGCAGTAGGTTTAGTTGGAGTGCCCTATCGCTACGGCGGAAATAATCCTAAGGGTGGGTTTGATTGCAGCGGGCTAATTGCCTACGTCTATCAGAAGTCAGCCAACATCAAACTACCGCGGACTATTCAAGAAATGAGCGCCAAAGGTCAAAGTGTTGAAAACCAACCGCCCGCACCAGGTGATCTGATTTTCTTTAACACCACCGGTGAAAAATATTCACATGCGGGGATCTATGTGGGTCAAGGCAGATTTGTACACGCCCCAAGCGCTGGAGGAACCGTGCGCTTGGAGTACATCACTACGCCCTACTGGGCAGCTAGATTTACTGAGGCAAGAAGACTAACTTCAGCAACTACGCAGAACTAGTTACAGACCAACTGTGTAGGTAGCCATTACTGTAGTTGAGGTAAGAGCTTGATAAGCCTCTTGACGACAGATAGCTGAAATTCCGATGCGCTCATTGATGCTAAGATCATGAAAAGCACCCAAACTTGCTGTTGGTCTTGTGCTTCGGTAGTTGTTATTCATGGCAATATTGAAGTAGCCATTACCGGTAGTCACTAAATTTCCAACATTAGCATTGGTATCTTTTTCTACGCCAGCACTCGCAAGTAAGCTTGTTTTTTCACTCAACTTATAAACTCCAGAGACTCCTGTGAGCACAGTGGTCGTGTAGTTATTGATAGCGTTGTAACTTAATGGACTAGAAACAGTGCTCGATTGACTCTCGCTATACCCACCCATTCCCCCCACTAGGTAGCGCATTCCGGCATAAGGCGATACAACAGTTTTATTGCCAAGACCAAAACCATATTTGAGTAATCCGAGAACGCCTTGCGATGTTAAAGAGGTAGAGCCTGAGCCCGCCTCAGAGACTCCAACCACTGGACGAGTTAAGGTTGCGCCCTTGTTGGCATATCCCGCAGAAAGCTTTGCCTCTGCACCAGTACCATCAGGATTTTGCGACCACACTCCAAATACCCCAACCATCGGACTGCCATTATTCAATTGAGCGATTCCACCTGGTGTGCTTTGAGAAAGGTTTTGATCTAGGTATCCACCAATTCGAATGGTATTGGACAGGCGATAGCCACCGATAATCAGAGCGCTACTATTGTTATAAGGATATGCACTGACATTGGTGAATCTACCACCGGCAGAAACGCAAACATTATTAGCTCCGAATAGTGAGCAGTCATAGCTCATGCCATTTATCACGCCGGCAGATTGCATTGCAAAGAGGCCTTGAAGAGCGGTACCCATCGAGGATAAAGCGACTTGAGTGTCGTACTCAATCGGTGCGATTAAATAAGATTGTGTAGCAAGAGTTTCCTCAAGTGCGACTAAAGTCGGCTGCACAACGGTACTCAATACCAAATCAGTCTGATCGGCAGAGCCATTAATTCGATGCACTAAGGCCCATTGGTATTGAGTGCTGCCAAGAGTGATGGTTCCATAGGAGTTACCTAAATTATTAACCTTGATCCCTGAGAGCACAGTAGAGTAAGTTGTTGCAGAAACAGTTGAGCCATTAGCAATTGCGAAATTCATCACACCAGTTACAGTGCCATTACTAGCATCCAACTTACCGTAAACGGTTGGGCTTGCAATGGTCGCATTGTAATTTGTCGGCAGTACACCAGAAAATGTCAGCGGGTTTGAGCCACCTTGTGCATTAGTTAAAGTAGTGATTTTTCCGGCACTATAAATACCAAAAGCATTCGCTCCGTTGGCTGTGACTGTTCCGGTATTTTCAATAGTGACGGAGCCTAAGCCCGATACTTGAATGCCGTGAGCTGCCGAGCCATTAGTAATAATGGTTCCGCTATTAACAATAGCGTTCACTACGCTGCTTGAGGTGGCGCCTGATATCAAGCGAATGCCTGCAGCACCAACACCAGCCGTTTGAATAGCGCCTGCGTTAGTTAAAGAATTGGCAGCCGATGAGGCGTTTGTAGCGCTGACATACATGCCTGCAGCATATCCACCTCCGGTATAAATCGTTCCGTTAGATTCATTAACAAAAGTATTGCCACCTGCTTGAGATCGGCCATTTGCACCGGAAGACATGCCATACCCATAATAAAAAGAGCTGGTATTTAAATTTCCATGGTTACTAATATTTGCATTACTACCAAGACCGATGGTGGAACCATCAATAATTAATGAAGTGCCGTTGGCAATATTGACCGTGACATTATTTCCAACGGAAGTTGTATTCTGAGTAGTAATTACACCAGCAGTTGCCACTGGGGTAATGCTTGAATTACAAGAAACCGTCTGAGAAGAGCCGTTTGGTGTGTTTGGCGTATAGCTGTCACAACCACCCGCCGCCACTGCCGATGCTGCATTGGGCGTTAAGATAAAAGCAGTCGCCAAAATAAAAGGGGCTGAATGTTGGGATAATTTTTCTATCAATTTCATAGCTTTAAACTGAAATGGGTCAGATAAGATGGCTTAATAAGCTCGTGCATGGGATTACTGGTTATGATAATTAGCTATAAAGTGAATATCTATTAACCCTAAAGCTAATACTCTTAGACTTACTTATTGGAAATAATGGATTACAGCCTATAAATTGATTGAATTCCAACCCAAGGAGAAGTTCGCATGAAGAAAATCATCATCGCTTTAAGCATTGCATTCAGTTTTGCAATTCCATCTATCGCTTTTGCTGATCAAGCTGCTTGTGAAGCTAAAGCGGTTAGCAAAGAAGGCAAGCCACTCTATGGCGCAGCTAAAGATGCATCTATGAAAAAATGTATGGGTGATGCCAAGCCTAATGATTGCGAAGCTAAGGCAGTAAGCAAAGATGGTAAGCCACTCTATGGTGCTGCTAAAACTGCATCCATCAAGAAGTGTGAAGGCGGGAAGTAAATATCTTTCGCATTAAGTTAAAAAGCCTCGCATTGCGAGGCTTTTTTATTGTTGTTTATTTTCCTTAAGGATTTCAGCTTTTTTCTTTTGAATTAAAACGGTTCGTATCCACCAGAAGAGTAGCCAACTGATCCCATCGCCAAGTTATCAAACTTGGTATATGGGCCCTGCCAGCTTAAGCGCACAGTACCAATTGGTCCATTACGCTGCTTACCAATAATGATCTCCGCCATACCTTTGTCCTGAGTGGTGTCTGGGTGATACACCTCATCACGGTAAATGAACATAATTAAGTCGGCATCTTGCTCGATCGCACCTGACTCACGCAAGTCAGACATGATTGGACGCTTATTAGGGCGTTGCTCAAGACCACGGTTTAACTGTGAGAGTGCAACAACCGGGCATTGCAATTCTTTTGCGAGCGATTTGAGTGAGCGTGAGATTTCTGAAATCTCAGTTGCTCGGTTTTCAGAACCAGAGCCACTCATCAACTGCAAATAATCAATCACAACGAGGCCAAGTGTTCCACCAAAGTTACGAGCAATACGACGCGCACGAGCACGCAACTCTAAGCTGGAAAGAGCGCCAGTCTCATCAATCAAAATTTGGGTATTACTTAAGCGGGCAATCGCATCGGTAACGCGTGGCCACTCATCATCCTGCAACTTGCCGGTACGCATACGACCTTGATCAACGCGCCCTACTGAACCCAGCAAACGGGCTGCTAATTGCTCGCCCGACATCTCCATTGAGAAAACAACAACCGGCAAACCTTCTGCCAGCGCAACGTTCTCCGCAATATTTAGGGCAAATGCAGTGTTGTGAGTCACCACATAATCATTGGTGATGTAGGTTCTATCTGGATGGCTAACCGAGATGCATTGAGCCTCAGCAACTCTAGATGGCTCAATACTCTTAAATGACAGTCTGCGTTGGCGATCCCAAGTTGATCTGAGTCTTTCCTTCTTTTCAGGCAAGGTAAATGCTTGAAAGCCAGGGCCAAAACTCATATTCAGAACATAAGATGGGCGCCCCCGCTTCTTCTCACCCTTGTAGCTGTAGCTTGTCTGTTTTTGAGCGATTGAGCAAAAACCGCCCAATGATCTAGCCAAAGAGGCAACGTCCTCTGACAACTGCTTACTTGAAGTACAAAAGCGAATCGAGCCCCACTTCTCAATCCAGCCATCAGTGTCCATCAGACCCTGAAACAGTGCGAGGCGAGAAGTCTTATTTGCCTCAAGATAAGTAGCAGGAATGTATTTATCAAAACTCCTGCAGCCCAACACACCTATATCTTGTAAGGCGGAGCGGAAATAATTTGTTGGCACTGACTGACGTTGGCCATTGGCAGCAATTCTGGTTTTTGAAACCAATCTCCAGTCATATGCATTGGCATGAACCAACTCCATCTCATATCCGGCTAACGCATTCATACGCTCAATCAGCTCTGGAGACTTGGTCGAGAACATGACGCTGCCATGGGATAAGGCTAAAGTTCCATCTCCGAGTAATGCACCCAAAACCCATGGGTTAATTGGCAATGCATTTGAGTGACCAAAATCACCCGAGACAGGATCTATCCACAGACGATTCTTGTAGCGAACACAAGAAAGCATTTCCATTAAACGCGCAGTATTAATCACTTTGGGAGCATCCCAATCGCGATACATGACACGCCAGAGATGCTCATCACAGCACTCAGCTTCACGACCATCAGAGAAAGTTATTTTGTAGATCTGTTTAGCGCCTTGCGGATAGATGCCGGTAACCATGGAGTGCTGACCATCCACAGAAGCGAGGCGATCACCAAAACGTAAATCCCCCATTAACTTCCAGCCATCCACCGTTTTGACTTTTGCATCTAGCGGCTGCGCCTTACCCATCGACGGTCTTCCAGCAACAATCACTAAGTCGCCTTTTTGAAGACCGCTAGTTTGTTTATCTAGATCAATAAATCCCGTTGCAATACCAGTGATATCACTTCCACCTTGACGGTTGTAGAGCTCATCAATACGAGCAACAACGGTTTTGAGCAAAGGCTCAATCTCGAGGTAATCTGCTTTGCGACTACCCTCTTCACCAATTTGGAGAATGCGTGATTCCGCTTCATCCAAGAGCGTTCTCACTGAACGACCCTCAGGAACAAATGCAGAGTTCACAATGTTGTCAGACACCTCGATTAGGCGACGCAGAATGCTGCGGTCACGAACAATATCGGCATAGCCCTTGATGTTCGCTGCACTTGGAGTGCTTTGCGCTAATGAATTTAGGTAATCAATCCCAACTAAATCGCCACCTTGCTCGGACTTAACGGCCTCATGAACAGTAATGACGTCAGCGGGATGATTGTCGCCAACTAAACGCTGAATGACCTTATAGATCAGAGCATGTTCAGGACGATAGAAATCTTTATCAGTTAACACGCCACCTAGGCGATCCCAGGCTGTGTTATCGATCAGTAGACCGCCGAGCAAAGATTGCTCGGCTTCTACAGAATGCGGCGGTACTTTTAAAGCCTGCAAGGCTGCATCCCCAGAACCCATCATGCCAGGATTTGACATAAGAGAGCGTGAGCGGGATTCAGCCATGAGGCTAGCTTACAGATCTAAAACTTACGCTTGCTCGCCAACTACGCGGATAGTGATGTCAGCCACTACATCGGTATGAACAGCTACCGCTACAGGGTGATCACCAACCATCTTCAACGGGCCAGTAGGCATACGTACAGAAGCTTTTTCAATTACAAAGCCTTTAGCTTTCAAAGCATCAGCGATGTCATGGTTGGTTACAGAACCAAACAAACGACCGTCAACACCCGCTTTTTGACCGATTTCGAGAACCAAGTCTTTGAGCTTTGTGCCAACTGCTTCAGCAGCAGCCAATTTCTCAGCAGCCAATTTTTCCAACTCAGCGCGACGAACTGCAAAGTCAGCGATAGCTGTTTCAGTTGCACGACGAGCTTTGCGTTGTGGGATTAGGAAATTACGAGCGTAACCGTCTTTAACACGAACGATGTCACCGAGGTTGCCCAGGTTAATTACTTTTTCTAAAAGAATGATTTGCATTGAGGGCTCCCAATTATTTCTTGTGTTGATCGGAGAATGGCAACAAAGCCAAGTAACGAGCACGCTTGATAGCAGTGTCTAACTGACGCTGATATTTAGCTTTTGTGCCTGTCAAACGTGCAGGAGTGATCTTGGCGTTTTCGCCAATGAAGTCCTTCAATGTGTCTACATCTTTGTAGTCAATCTGTTCTACGCCAGCAACAGTGAAACGGCAATAA
>CANGNV010000034.1 GCA_947455485.1 Burkholderiaceae bacterium
CGTCATATGACCACTCCTAAAGTGATCGTTGATAAATCGACTGTGCCAGTAGGCACCGCTGATAAGGTTGGCGCTGCTATTACTGAAGAGCTCCAAAAAAGAAGTCTCTCACCAGAGTTATGCTCCGTAGTCTCCAATCCTGAGTTCCTTAAAGAGGGTGCAGCGGTAGAAGACTTTATGCGCCCAGATCGTATCGTGATCGGTACGCAAAATACGCCAGCGGGCCTGCGCGCTAAAGAGCAAATGCGCAAGCTCTACGCCCCATTTAACCGTAATCACGAGCGCACCTATTACATGGATGTGAAAAGTGCTGAGCTGACTAAATATGCTGCTAATGCCATGTTAGCTACCCGCATTTCCTTTATGAACGAGTTAGCCAATCTGGCCGACTTAGTTGGTGCCGATATTGAAGCGGTGCGCCAGGGTATTGGTTCAGACTCTCGCATTGGTTATGGCTTTTTGTACTCTGGTACTGGCTATGGCGGTTCTTGCTTCCCGAAGGATGTTTCCGCTTTATCCAAAACAGCTATTGAGTATGGCAGAGATCTGAAGATCCTCGATGCAGTAGAAGCGGTGAACGAGGCTCAAAAATACATCTTGGTAGAAAAGATTGAGAAACGCTTTGGTGCTGACCTTAAAGGCAAGAAGTTCGCCATGTGGGGTTTAGCCTTTAAACCCAATACCGACGATATGCGCGAAGCCCCAAGTCGTGTGATTATTCAAGAGCTGGTCAAACGCGGAGCCCAGATTGTGGCTCACGATCCAGTAGCTATGCCAGAAACCAAACACTGCCTTGAGGTGGACTTCAAAGGCAATCCAGAAGGCCTTAAACAAGTTACCTTGGTAGATGACCCATTAGCTGCAACCCAAGACGCGGATGCCTTAGTGATCGTTACTGAGTGGAAAGCCTTCCATAGTCCGGATTTTGAGCTTCTCAAAGCCAAACTCAAGAACCCTATCATCTTTGATGGCCGTAATCTGTATGAGCCACAAGCTATGCAAGAATTAGGCATTGAGTACCAAGGTATTGGCCGTCATAATTAATTAGAAGTAAAAAAGAATCCATTCGAAAGATTAGAGAGATTAGTTACATCGTGGAAAAAGCTAACCGAGAACAATTTTCTAAAGCCCGCTTATTAGTGGTGGGTGATGTCATGCTTGATCGCTATTGGTTTGGTGATACGAATCGGATTTCTCCTGAGGCGCCGGTACCTGTTGTTCAAGTAGGCAAGATTGATGAGCGTTTAGGTGGTGCTGCCAACGTTGCTCGTAACGTAGCCGCTCTCGGTGCGAAGACAACGATCTTAGGTGTGATTGGTGATGATGAGCCGGGCCATCGCGTGACGGAGTTGTTGAAGTCTAGCGGTGTCGATAGCCAGCTTGAAATCGATAGCAAAGTGCCGACTACTGTGAAGTTGCGCGTCATTGCAAGACAGCAGCAATTGATTCGTTTAGATTTTGAAGAGGCGCCTAGCGAGACTGCCCTTGCCCACAAACTTGAGCGTTACGAAAAACTCGTAGGCGATGCTGATGTGGTGATTTTGTCTGACTACGGCAAAGGCGCTTTAGGTCAAGTGGCTTTAATGATTGAACAAGCTCGCGCTCAAAAGAAAATGATTTTGGTGGATCCTAAAGGCGATGACTACGCTAAATATCGTGGTGCCACCGTGCTCACGCCTAACCGTAGTGAGTTGCGTCAGGTAGTTGGTCAATGGACTAGTGAAGAAGATCTCACCAAGAGAGCGCAGGACCTTAGAAAATCTTTAGATCTCAAGGCCCTTCTCCTTACCCGCTCTGAAGAGGGTATGAGTTTATTTACCGATGCTGGAGTGAGCCACGTTAAGGCACAGGCACGTGAAGTGTTTGATGTGTCTGGTGCGGGTGATACGGTTATTGGCACTCTTGCAGTGGCCTTAGCGGCCGGCTGGCCACTTGAAAGAGCGATGGCTTTGGCCAATCGGGCTGGTGGTATTGTGGTTGGCAAGCTGGGTACAGCCACTGTTACTTCTGAGGAATTGCAATGACAATTATCGTAACCGGCGCCGCTGGGTTTATTGGTGCCAATATTGTTCAGGCGCTCAATGCGCGTGGCGAGAAAAATATTATTGCGGTCGATGATTTACGTCCCGCCGATAAGTATCGCAATCTGGCAGATTTAGACATCATTGACTATCTTGATAAAGATGAATTCCTGGAAGCATTTAGAAGTGGTCGCTTTGGCAAGGTGAGGGCAGTGTTTCATGAGGGCGCTTGCTCTGACACGATGGAAACTGACGGTATTTTCATGATGGCGAATAATTTCCGTTACACCATGGACTTGCTCGATATCTGTACAGAGCAAAAAGTGCAGTTGCTGTACGCTTCATCCGCAGCTACTTATGGTGGTTCTGATGTATTTGTAGAGAGCCGCGAGCATGAAAAGCCATTAAATATTTATGGTTACTCTAAGTTTTTATTTGATCAAGTAATGCGTAAGCGCTTTGCTGAAAAAGCTAATACGGCGCAAGTAGTCGGATTTAGGTACTTTAATGTCTATGGGCCACGTGAATCACATAAAGGTCGTATGGCTTCAGTAGCCTTTCATCAATATCATCAGTACAAAGCCAATGGCAAAGTTAAGCTGTTTGGTGAATATGGTGGTTACGGCGCTGGCCAGCAAAGTCGTGACTTTGTCTCAGTCGAAGACGTCGTGAAAGTGAACCTATATTTTTTGGATCATCCAGAAATCAGCGGTATCTTTAATTTGGGTAGTGGTCGTGCACAGCCATTCAATGATGTTGCTCATGCGGTAGCTAATGCCATGCGCAAAATTGATAAGGCCAATCCCGCTAGCTTGGAAGAGTTGGTAAAAGAAAAGGCGATTGAGTACATTCCATTTCCAGATGCACTCAAAGGCAAGTACCAGTGCTTTACGCAAGCGGATTTAACCAAGCTACGCGCCGCTGGATACTCAGAACCCTTCCTGAATGTAGAGCAGGGCGTCAGTCGTTATATCGCCTGGCTATCAGCCAATGCGGATTTCTTGGCAAGCCCGCTATAGGTAGTTAAAAACAGTCAACCGACTGAATCTTCATTCGTTGTAACTGATCCACTTGCACTTTGTGTGAGTGGATTTTTTATTAACCGATGGAGATTAAATGAATCAATTATTAAAGTCTTTGGTATTTTCAGTATTTGTAGCTGTCTCAGGATTGGCTGCTGCTTCACCAGTCAACGTCAATACCGCCACTCAGTCTGAGTTAGAAAGCATTAAAGGAATTGGGCCATCAAAAGCGAAAACAATTATTGCTGAGCGCTTGGATGGTGGACATTTTCAGGATGCCAATGATTTACAAAAACGGGTACGTGGCATCGGCATGAAATCGGTAGAAAAGATGGTGGATAACGGTTTAACCATTGAGGCGCCCAGTTCTTTTCGTGAGCCACACGGCAGGACTAATAAAGAGGGTTCCAAGGCTAGCAGACGTGGCTCACGCGTTCAAAGCGGTTCGCGCCATCCTGCGGATCGTGCGGAACCAAGTCGCCGAAATTAAACCCTTTTACGTCTAAGCTAGCTTATGGCTAAAATGGTTTCATGAGCACACCTTCTTACTTAACTATTTCACAGACCGTGGGTAATACACCCCTGGTTCGTTTGCAACGCATTCCTGGCGCAGAAAATGATTCCAAAAATAATCTGATCTTAGGAAAGTTGGAGGGTAATAATCCAGCGGGGTCGGTGAAAGACCGGCCTGCGCTGTCGATGATCCTGCGCGCTCAAGAGCGTGGTGAAATTAAACCTGGCGATACTCTCATTGAAGCCACTAGCGGCAATACTGGCATTGCTTTAGCAATGACTGCTGCGATGTTGGGTTACAAGATGGTTTTGGTGATGCCTGAGAACCAGAGTATTGAGCGTCGACAAAGTATGGCTGCTTATGGTGCTGAGTTAATTTTGACGGCAGCTTCTGGTGGTATGGAGTTTGCCCGCGACTATGCGCTGCAATTACAGAAAGAGGGCCGTGGCAGATTGCTTGATCAATTTGCAAATCCGGATAACCCACGCGCTCACATTGAAACGACTGGTCCAGAAATCTGGCGCGATACGGATGGCCAAGTTACCCATTTCATTTCAGCAATGGGAACCACCGGAACAATCACTGGAGTTTCTACTTATCTGAAGTCTATGAATCCCAATATTCAAATTATTGGCGCTCAACCGGAGGAAGGTTCGCAAATTCCAGGTATCCGTAAATGGGCTCCAGAGTACCTCCCAAAGATTTATCAAGGTGATAAGGTTGATCGCATTGAGTATGTGAGTCAAGCAGATGCCGAAGAAATGGCCCGCCGCCTCGCGGCTGAAGAGGGTATTTTCTGTGGGATTTCAGCTGGCGGTGCCTTGGTGGTTGCCTTACGAATCGCTCGCCAGGTAGATAATGCAACGATTGTCTTTATTGTTTGCGATCGTGGTGATCGCTACCTCTCAACTGGAGTCTTCCCAGCGTAAGACATTTAGCCGGAAGTTGATTAAGTCTGCTTTGGTTTTTTCTTGCTAGCAGTCTTCTTGGGTTTAGATTTAACCGCTTCACCTGACTTTACTTCTGGCTTCGCTTTAGTTGAAGCTACGGGAACCACACTTTGGTTCTTGTATCCCAGCACTTCTGCAAACTCAGCAACGCTTTGTGCGTAAAAGTAGCTGCGGTTGTATTGCACAATCGTCAGGAAATTATTTAAACCAACAACATAGCGAACCTGATCGTTACCATCCTTATCGGGGTAGGGAAGATCGACAATGAGCGCCTTACTTTGCGGCTCAACTCCGCCCAATTGAAGGTCACCCTGCTCTTTAGTCAAGATGCCTTTTGCAATGAGTTCTTGAACTGAGTATTTCAGCTGAGGTTCACCGTCCGCCAGCGCTTTCGCTTCGCTAATGGCGCTTTCCTGTACAGGGAAGTAAATGGGCATTCCTGGTTGCCAGCCATGCTTTCTCATAAAGTTAGCCACACTAGCAATCGCGTCCTTAGGACTCTGCTTGAGATCAATATGCCCATCGCCGTCGCCATCTACTGCAAAGCTGCGAATACTACTTGGCATGAATTGGGGTAAGCCGATGGCGCCTGCATAAGAGCTGTTCTGATTTAAGCAGGCATTAAAGCGAGCTTGATTCAGCCCTTGTTTACTATTATTGGCAGGCAAAATGCCGCCGCCCTCGGTCCAGCACATGAGAATGAGTTCTTGGAGCTGGTCTTTAAAGAGTTGTTCTCGACTGGCTTTGTTGGGTGTATCTGGATAGCTGAAGGCCAGCGTAGAAAGCACATCCTTTACCCGGAAATTTCCAGTTTGACGGCCATAGATGGTTTCGATCCCAATAATGGAGACAATGACTTCCGCTGGAACTCCTGAATCTTGCTCAACCTTAGTCAAGAATGTCTGGTTTTGCTCCCAAAAGGCCTTGCCGGCCTTAAGTCGTACCGGTTCAATGAAGCGCTTGCGATAGGCAACCCAATTCTTTTTAAAGCTACCCGATGGGGGTAACACCAATTTGCGTATGGACGGAATCGTTTTAGCATCTGAGAAGCCTAATTCGAGGCTTGTCTGAGGGATTCCCTGGGTTTGGGCAATTTGGGTGATTAATTGATTGAGATTTTGGCTAAAGCGGGCTTCTGTTGCGGCATCCTCAGACTGGTTTACGATAGTCTCTGTAGGGCTAACTTGCTGAGTAGGGGTGCTGGAGCAAGCACCAAGCAGTAGCGCTATGAATAGTATTGAAGCAAGGTAGGGGACGCGAAAATTCATGGATAAGAAAATGGGTTTTTGAAGAGTTGGCAGGTTTTATTAGATTATAAAAATTACAGTTTTGCTATTGAGGATTTCTAGTAATGACAACAGGATACATAACTCATCCAGATTTTCTAAAACATGAGATGGGCAGTCATCATCCCGAGTGCCCGGAGCGCATTCAGGCGATCAATGATCAGTTAATTCGCAGTGGTATCGATCGCTTTCTACATCATCTCGATGCGCCGCTAGCAACTGAAGATCAACTGGAGTTGGTCCACAGTCCAGAACACATTGCCTTTGTCAAAGAGCGATCACCAGCCAGCGGTTACTTCATGCTCGATGGTGACACCATTATGAACCCCCATACTTGGAGCGCCGCGCTTCGTGCGGCAGGTGCTGCTATTGCTGGTGTTGATGCGGTGATGAAGGGTGAAGTTGAAAATGTGTTTTGTGCGGTTCGCCCCCCGGGCCATCATGCTGAGCCAACCCGCTCGATGGGCTTTTGTGTCTTTGATAACGTCGCTGTAGCTGCGCGGTATGCGATGGAGACATACGGCATCGAACGTGTGGCCATCATCGACTTTGATGTACATCACGGCAACGGTACTGAGGCGGCATTTTTTAATGATCCCAATGTGCTGATGTGCAGCTTCTTTCAGCATCCGTTTTATCCATACAGCGGCTTGGATGGAGCTAATAATATGGTGAATGTCCCCTTGCCTGCTTCTACTCGAGGCGATGTAGTGCGCTCGATAGTAGAGGAGCAGTGGTTGCCACGTTTACGGGATTTTGAGCCAGAGCTCATCATTATCTCCGCAGGCTTTGATGCTCACCGTGAGGATGATTTAGGGCAGATGGGCTTAGTAGAAGACGACTATGCCTGGATTACCAAGCAGCTCAAAGGCGTTGCTAATCAATATGCCCAAGGCCGCATCGTCAGTTGCCTGGAGGGTGGCTACAACCTCTCCGCGCTAGGGCGCAGTGTGGTGGCTCACGTTAAAGCACTTGCTGACATGTAAATGTCATAGAAATGTAGATTAAAAAAAGATCAATATCCAAGGAATGCATGGCTAATATTTTTGAGCAGGGTTTAGATCGCAACCCAGCGAACTTCACTCCGATCACTCCACTATTATTTCTTGAGCGATCGGCTGAAGTGTATCCAGATCGCATAGCGGTTATTCATGGCAAATTGCGTCAGACTTGGAGCCAGACCTATGAGCGTTGCCGTCGCTTAGCAAGCGCACTGCAAAAGCATGGCATTGGTTTGGGGGATACGGTTGCCGTCATGTTGCCCAATACACCACCCATGGTTGAGGCACATTTTGGCATTCCGATGGCTGGGGCGGTGCTAAATGCCTTGAATACGCGCCTTGATCCAGAGTCTGTCGCCTTTATGTTGAATCATGGCGAAGCAAAAGTCGTGATCGTGGATCCTGAATTCTCTGGGGTAATGAAAAAAGCCCTTGAGATCGCTAAGAAGGAAGGTGGTCGTGAATTTTTAGTGATTGATGTCGAGGAAAATGAGTTTGATGTTCCTGGTGAGAAGCTTGGCAAACTCACTTATGAAAAATTCCTATCTGAGGGCGATCCTCAATTTGCATGGCAAGTCCCTGCAGATGAATGGCAAGCTATTTGCCTGAACTACACCTCTGGCACTACTGGTAATCCAAAGGGCGTGGTGTATCACCATCGTGGCGCAGCGATTAATGCCGTGTCGAATATTTTGGATTGGGATATTAATAAGCACCCGATTTACCTCTGGACACTCCCCATGTTCCATTGCAATGGCTGGTGTTTCCCATGGACAGTAGCTGCACGTGCCGGTATTAATGTGTGCTTGCGTCGTGTTGATGCCCAGCATATATTCGCTGCCATTAAAGATCATGGTGTAACGCATTACTGCGCTGCTCCGATTGTGCACAACCTGTTAGTGAATGCCCCTGATGAATTGAAAGAGGGGGTGCCTGCTGGCGTGAAAGGTTTAATTGCGGGTGCCGCACCTCCAGCTTCGATCATCGAGGGTATGGAAAAGCTTGGATTTGATTTGACACACGTCTATGGCTTAACTGAGGTTTATGGTCCGGCAGCAGTTTGCGTGAAGCAGGACGAGTGGAATGAAGTGGATATTGGTGAGAGAGCTCGCCTAAATGCTCGCCAAGGTGTTCGTTATCACATGCAACAAGCGATTGCCGTTCTTGATCCTGAAACCCTTGAACCTGTTCCTGCTGATGGCGAGACGATGGGTGAGATTATGTTTAAGGGCAATATCGCCATGAAGGGGTATCTTAAGAATGAGAAGGCAACCCAAGAGGCGTTCGAGGGCGGGTGGTTTCATTCGGGTGACTTAGCGGTGATGAATCCCGATGGCTATGTAAAGATGAAAGACCGTAGCAAGGACATCATCATTTCTGGCGGTGAAAACATTTCCTCCGTAGAAGTTGAAGATGTTCTCTATCGTCACCCTGCGGTAATAGCTGCTGCGGTTGTTGCAAAGCCTGACCCTAAATGGGGTGAAACACCTTGCGCTTTCTTGGAAATCAAGCCAGGCATGGAAGTTACTCCTGACGACATCATTACCCATTGCAAGCAGCATCTAGCTGGATTTAAGGTTCCTAGAGCCATTGTGTTCTGTGAACTTCCAAAGACCTCTACTGGAAAGATCCAGAAGTTTGAACTTCGCAAGCAGGCTGGCTCGGCTTCAGCAATCGATGTCTAGCCCTAGTTGGGGCTAGGCGGATAAAATAGAAAAGTTACTCAAAAATAGAGAATTCAGCATGAAAATCTTAGTAGCAGTAAAGCGTGTCGTTGATTACAACGTCAAAATTCGGGTGAAATCAGATAACTCCGGTGTCGATCTGGCAAACGTCAAAATGAGCATGAACCCATTTGATGAAATTGCAGTTGAAGAGGCTGTTCGACTAAAAGAGGCTGGCGTTGCTACTGAAGTAGTGGTGGTTTCTGCTGGACCAACTCAATGTCAAGAAACGCTGCGTACTGCATTAGCGATCGGTGCGGATCGCGCCATCTTGGTTGAAACCGATGCTGAATTGCAGCCTTTAGCAGTTGCAAAAATTCTCAAGGCGCTTTCTGAAAAAGAACAAGCGCAGATCGTGATTTTGGGTAAGCAGGCAATTGATGACGATAGCAACCAGACCGGCCAGATGTTGGCGAGCTTGCTGGATATTCCACAAGCAACCTTTGCTTCCAAAGTGGTGGTTACAGACGGTAAAGCGAGCGTGACTCGTGAAGTAGATGGTGGCTTGGAAACTATTGCAATTACTTTGCCCGCGGTCATTACAACTGACTTGCGTTTGAATGAACCACGTTATGTGACTTTGCCAAACATCATGAAAGCTAAGAAGAAGACTTTGGAAATCGTGAAGCCTGAAGAGCTTGGTGTTGACATTGCCCCACGCCTCAAAACCCTCAAAGTAGAAGAGCCGCCAAAGCGCTCTGCTGGTGTGATGGTGGCGGATATAGCGGCTTTGGTAGATAAACTTAAAAATGAAGCGAAGGTGATTTAAATGGCCGCACTCGTTATTGCTGAACACGACAATCAATCCTTAAAGGCAGCTACGCTCAATGCGGTAGCAGCTGCTTTGCAGTGCTCCTCTGAGGTAGACCTATTGGTGGCTGGTAGTGGCGCTGATGCTGCTGCTTCCGCCGCGGCTCAAATCGCTGGAGTGCGTAAAGTAATTCAAGTGGACGCCCCATCTTTAGCTGATCAACTCGCCGAACCTTTAGCTGCCCAGATTCTCTCGATTGCTAATGGCTACAGCCACATCCTGGCACCGGCAACTGCCAATGGTAAGAACGTATTGCCACGCGTTGCCGCTAAGTTAGATGTAGCGCAGTTATCGGATATCACCAAGGTTGTCTCACCTGATACCTTTGAGCGTCCGATTTACGCTGGTAATGCGATTGCTACTGTGCAATCTAGTGATCCAGTTAAAGTCATTACGGTTCGCACAACAGGCTTTGATCCAGTGGCTGCTACTGGCGGTTCTGCTACTGTTGAAAAAGCTCCTGTAGCCGACTCTGCTGGTAAGTCTTCATTCGTTGGCCGTGAGCTTACAAAATCCGATCGTCCAGAGCTCACTGCTGCCAAGATCATTGTGTCTGGTGGTCGTGGTTTAGGTTCTGGTGAGAAGTATCAAGAGATTGTTGTGCCTTTGGCTGACAAGCTTGGTGCTGCACTTGGTGCATCACGTGCTGCAGTAGATGCTGGTTATGTTCCGAACGACTATCAGGTGGGCCAGACTGGCAAGATTGTTGCTCCACAGTTGTATATCGCAGTAGGTATCTCTGGTGCGATTCAGCATTTGGCAGGCATGAAAGACTCTAAGGTAATCGTAGCGATTAATAAAGATCCTGAGGCACCAATCTTTAGCGTTGCTGATTATGGCTTAGTTGCGGATTTGAATACTGCTGTACCTGAACTGACTAACTTACTCGGTTGAGGTATTTCAAGATATCGCTTTAACGAACTTCACCTCTGATTTATAGGAATACTTATGCCGTATGTAGCCCCAGTAAAAGACATGCTATTTGTGATGAACGAACTAGCGGGGCTATCTGAGGTTGTTTCCTATCCCTCCTATGCTGAGGCTGGTGCCGATGTGGATTTGGCCCCAGCGATTCTGGAGGAGTCTGCCAAATTTAATCAAGATGTTGTAGCACCCCTGAATTGGCCTAGCGATCAAAGTCCCAGCTCATTGAAGGATGGGGTTGTAACAACTGCGCCAGGCTTTAAGGCGGCTTTCGAACAATTTGCTGCAGCTGGTTGGCAGGGGGTTGTGCACCCCGCAGAGTTTGGCGGTCAAGGCTTGCCTAAACTCATTGCCACTGCTTGCTTTGAGATGGTGCATTCAGCCAGCTTGTCATTTGCTTTATGTCCGATGCTGACCGATGGTGCGATTGAGGCTTTATTAACTGCAGCAAGCCCTGAGTTGCAAGAGCGCTATGTGCCTAAGATGATCTCCGGGGAATGGACTGGATCCATGTGCCTCACTGAGCCTCAAGCAGGCTCCGATCTATCGATGGTGCGTTCTCGCGCTGTGCCTGATGCTAATGGCACATACAAAATTTTTGGTACCAAGATCTACATCACCTATGGTGAGCACGACATGGCAAAAAATATTGTCCATCTCGTATTGGCTAGAACACCAGATGCGCCAGAAGGCGTGAAGGGTATCTCTTTATTTGTAGTGCCGAAGTTCTTGGTGAATGCAGATAGTTCACTTGGCGAACGTAACGATGTTCATTGCGTCTCGATTGAGCACAAGCTTGGTATCAAGGCCAGCCCAACCGCAGTCTTGCAGTTTGGTGATCATGGCGGCGCTACCGGTTACTTGGTAGGCGAAGAAAATCGCGGTCTGGAATACATGTTCGTCATGATGAATGCCGCTCGCTTTGCAGTCGGCATGCAGGGTATTGCAGTTGCAGAACGCGCATATCAAAAGGCAGTTCAGTATGCAAAAGACCGAGTTCAGAGTCGCGACCTAGCTGGCTCTCCAGGTCCCGTAGCCATTATTCATCAGCCTGATGTGAAGCGGATGCTGATGACTATGCGTGGCTATATTGAGGCATCTAGAGCCTTGGCGTATTACGCCGCAGCCGCTTATGATGCACAACATGCATCGCCGGATGAAGTGGCTCGTAAGCAGAATCAAGCGGTATATGAATTCCTGGTCCCGATTGTGAAAGGCTTCTCGACTGAGATGTCGATTGAGGTTGCAAGTTTAGGTGTCCAGGTTCATGGCGGCATGGGTTTCATTGAGGAGACGGGCGCAGCTCAGCACTACCGTGATGCCCGTATTCTGACAATCTATGAAGGCACCACAGCTATTCAGGCAAATGATCTGATTGGTAGAAAAACAGTGCGTGATGGTGGCGCCACTGCAAAGCTATTCTCAGAAAAAATCCAGCAAACCGAAAAAGATCTTGCAAGCAGTGGCACCGCGGATGCAAAAGCAGTGTTAAATCAATTAACGCCAGCCCGCTTAGCTTTTGAATCCGCCGTTGCATATATCGTGGCGAATGCTAAGACGGATATCAAAGCAGTATATGCAGGCAGTTTTGCTTACTTGCGTTTATGTGGTTTGGTATTGGGCGCCTGGCAAATGGCACGCGCTTTACTGGCTGCGCAAGAGTTACGTGCGGGTGATCCGAATTTCTATGATGCCAAGATTGCTACTGCTCGCTTCTTTGCGGAAAATCTATTGCCACAATCTCAAGCTCTCGCAATATCGATCCTGGAGAGTGGGCAATCTACTAATGCGCTGACAGCGGAGCAGTTTTAAGATTTAAAAAACTATCGCAGCCTATCAAAAGCTGCGCATCAAAAAAGCTATCCGCATTACTGGGATAGCTTTCTTGCTTCTTGAAGTTGGGAAATGAAGAATTGCTCAAATGCAATTGCCAAGAAGGTCATCATGACGCCTGCACCAAACACCAAAGAAAAAATCACTGTCAACACAACTGGCCAGCCTGATTTAGTTGCTCTACTGGGTTCTAAGTCTGGATTAAATTGCGCATCCCATTTTTCATCAGCGCGTAAGCCATAGGCAATAGTAGTTAACCAGCTTGCCTCAAGAGTGATGAAGCCAAAAGTAACAAGAACCCAGCCCGGTGCAGAGTGGAAGTGCGCCTCTTTGAGAATCAGCCAACCAGCGATTCCGCCAACAAATGAAAATAGTTGAGCCCATCCCCAAAAGGATTTAAATCCTTGTAGATAAAAACAGTTCAAGCCGGTCCCAGGAAAAAATAATCCAAGTGAGCAAAATAGGAGTTTGTATTTTTTCATGCAGACTTTCGGTAATGTATTTATATAAAGATTGAATTATTTTGCTGAATTATTTTTTTGTATGAAGCTTAAAACTTCACGATCTGCGCCAATCATCAGGAGTTGATCACCGTTGCGCACAATCGAGCGGTAATCATTTAACTCATAGAGAAAGTCATTTTCTAGCTCCATGCGTTGTGGTGAGCAGGCCATTTTTGTGGCGGCGATTTGATCCAACGTAAAGCCTCTGGCATCTTCAGTAATGCGTGCAGTGAAGCGATTGCAGCCTGTAGATCCACTCACGCGCTCACCATTGGCATCAAAGATGATTTGGATTGGGTTGCTATTGTCACCCTGAGGGATTTGTCGGGAGCGAACTTCGCCTTTGGCATTGGGCGCTAGATTCCAGCGGACTAGCTCCCATTTGGTATTTCGGAACTCGCTACTAGGAGGGCTAGTTTTGGCGTTGCATGGCGGAATGACATTGGCGCAGGCGGTCAAAAAACCCAAGCCAAGGCAAGAAAGAATCAGAAAAAAGCGCTTTATAGGGCCTCTGGAGGGTCTAAAAATAGCAGTTTTCATGGCGATATTTCTGTAAGTTATTGTTTTTAATAATTATTTTATGATCTACTGGGTTCTATTCTACTGTTGATGCCAAAAGGGTGCCCGCTTAAATAGGTGGATCAAGTAGGGGTTTTCGTCTAGAATATGAGGTTTTCCGCTATACCGTGCATTTGTTTTGTTAATTTGCTCAGTTAGTTGGAGCCCAAGATTTTGTAGTAATTTCATTGGGTTGTAATCAACCTGTTTTCATTTTAGATTTTAAGGAATAAGTATGGTCGTCATTCGACTGGCACGCGGCGGTTCAAAGAAGCGCCCTTTTTATAGCATCGTGGCTACAGACAAGCGCAATCGTCGCGACTCGAACTTTATCGAGCGTATTGGTTACTTCAATCCACAGGCAGCAGCGACTGAGCAAGCAATGCGTATTGCTCAAGATCGTTTGACCTATTGGACTGGTGTTGGTGCGCAGATCTCTCCAACAGTAGTTCGTTTGATCAAAAACAATCCTGCGGTTTAAAGACTTCAAATCCAAAGACTTTTTCTTAGCGATGAAGTCTTTGGTAGCAGAATTTACTTGTAGTGTTATTTGGGGAGTTGAGGTGGCTTCAATATGAATACACCTTCCCTAGATGATTTGATTGAGCTCGGTGCAGTTCAGGACGCTCAAGGCTTACAGGGTCAGATTAAGGTTCGCCCTCATTCTTCCGATCCCGTAGCACTCTTATCTAGCAAAGAACTTTGGTTATCTCTCATTCCTCGTCGGAGTGCGGGTGTTGCTGCGTCTCACGAGCAGGCCTCATTAAAGCTTTATAAGGTGAAGCAGGCCAAGATGCATAGCGGTACCGTAGTGATTGCCTTAGATGGCATCACTGATCGCGATCAGGCTGAGGCTTTAAAAGGTGCCCGCATCTTAGTTGCGCGCGAAGTATTTCCAAAAGCAGAGAGCGATAGCTATTACTGGGTTGATCTGATCGGTTGCAAAGCAATCAACCTCCAAGGCGAGAGTCTGGGTGAGGTAATTGATATCACCGATAACGGTGCCCATGGAATCATTGCTCTTGGCGATCCAGAAACCAAAACAGTAAAACAGCTAGTGCCTTTCGTAAAAGAAGTGGTGCAAAACGTTGATTTACCCAATAGGCTAATTACTCTAGATTGGCAGGCTGACTGGTAGTTAGCACTAAATGCAAAAAAGTAATTGATCTTCTATTTCCAATATGCGCTTTGATGTAGTTACCTTATTCCCTGAAATGTTCCCCGCTTTAACGCAGTGGGGTATTACTGGGCGCGCTTGTGAGCAGGGTCTTGCCAGTGTCAATCTCTGGAATCCTCGTGACTATTGTTCCGATCCCCGTAAGACTGTGGATGATCGCGCCTATGGCGGTGGTCCTGGTATGGTTATGATGGCAAAACCATTGGAAGACACGATATCTGCTGTTAAAGCAGCTCATCAAGCTCAAAATGTCGCTTCTGGGCCAATTTGCCTCTTGGCACCCCAAGGAGAGGTCTTTTCTCAGAAGATAGCAACAGATATCCTTAATTACGGAAATTTAACCTTTATTTGTGGTCGATATGAGGCTGTTGACCAGCGTTTTATCGATCGAAACGTCGATTTACAGCTTTCTATGGGTGATTTTGTGGTTTCTGGTGGTGAATTGCCAGCTATGACCATGATGGACGCGGTCATTCGTCTCATTCCAGGAGCCTTGGGGGATGGAGAATCTGCCGTCCAGGATAGCTTTATTAATGGCCTTTTGGACTATCCGCACTACACCCGACCTGAAATATATGAAAATTTATCTGTCCCAGACGTGCTTTTGGGTGGACATCACGCTAAAATAGCGGATTGGCGTCGGCAGAAGTCTTTAGAGCTGACGCTAAGGCTTAGACCTGATTTAATTAAATCAGCAAGAGCTAATGGGTTGCTAAGTAAAGAAGATGAGCAATTTCTTC
>CANGNV010000035.1 GCA_947455485.1 Burkholderiaceae bacterium
GCGAACTCCATTACATAAACTTAAAACAACCGTGATGAGGGTGAATACTTTTTAATCAGTCTCGCTCTACAACACGCCTAAATAGGACCTTAAATAAAGCCTACCCCCTGATTGTTTGCCCTTTATGGTGGGGTGTCAAGGGGTAGGGCAAAGATAGTTACTGATAAAGCCCCCTTTTTTTATCGAAAAATGCCCCAATATGGGGTTAAGAGCCCTTTCTTGATGGTTTTTTGCAACAAAGCCCTCAAATCCAAATTTTTATATCTGTGTTTAGAATGTTTCTCATGAGTCGTACAACGAAAAATCCCACGGTTGGCAATCCAAACAGCCCTTACATCGAAGACACCATTCTTCTCGAAAAGCAGGCCGAGAAACTAAAAGCGCCTTCGATGTATAAAGTTTTACTATTGAATGACGATTACACGCCAATGGAATTTGTGGTGATGGTTATTCAGGAGTATTTTAATAAAGATCATGAGACAGCTACACGGATCATGTTGCAGGTTCATTTAGTTGGCAAAGGCATTTGCGGTGTATTTACACGAGATGTTGCGGCAACAAAAGTGCATCAAGTTATCGAGCTCTCCCGCGAAGCGGGTCACCCACTACAGTGCACTATGGAGGAAGCATGATTGCCCAGGAACTAGAAGTCAGTTTGCACATGGCGTTTGTTGACGCACGAGCTTCAAGACATGAATTCATTACGGTGGAGCATTTACTTGCCGCCTTGTTAGATAACGCAACCGCAGTCGAGGTTTTAAAAGCCTGCGCCGTCAATATTGCTGAGCTGCGTGCGCAACTCAAGAACTTTATTAATGACAACACACCTGTTGTCCCTGGTAACGATGAAGTCGATACGCAGCCAACCTTAGGTTTTCAGCGTGTGATTCAACGCGCCATCATGCATGTGCAATCCACCTCAAATGGAAAGAAAGAAGTTACTGGTGCCAATGTGCTCGTAGCCATCTTTGGTGAAAAAGATTCGCATGCGGTGTACTTCTTGCAGCAGCAAGGTGTAACTCGCTTGGATGTAGTGAACTTTATTAGTCATGGCGTACGCAAGGATCAAACTGAGAGCGTGAAGCCTGCTGAGGCTGCCCAAGAGACAGAAGATGCATCGTCTGGTGGCAAAGAGAGTCCTTTGGAGCAATACACCCAGAACCTCAATGTCCTGGCTAAGCAGGGCAAGATTGATCCGCTGATTGGGCGTGATAGTGAGGTTGAACGTGTAATTCAGGTGCTGTGCCGTCGCCGTAAAAATAATCCCTTATTGGTAGGTGAGGCTGGCGTTGGTAAGACTGCAATTGCTGAAGGTCTGGCCTGGAGAATTGTGAAAGGTGATGTCCCTGAGATTTTGGCTGATGCCACAGTCTATTCATTAGACATGGGCGCGCTATTGGCGGGCACTAAGTACCGTGGAGATTTTGAGCAACGCTTAAAGAGCGTTCTTAAGTCTTTAAAAGACAGCGCACATGGCGTTTTATTTATTGATGAGATCCATACCTTGATCGGTGCAGGTGCTGCATCGGGCGGCACCTTGGATGCGAGCAATTTGTTAAAGCCCGCACTGTCGAATGGCCAGCTCAAATGTATTGGCGCAACCACCTTTACTGAGTACCGTGGCATTTTCGAAAAAGATGCAGCGCTCTCACGCCGCTTCCAGAAGGTGGATGTAGTTGAGCCAACTGTAGATCAGACAGTGCAAATCTTGCGTGGTTTGAAGTCACGCTTCGAAGAGCATCACGGTGTTAAATACGCTTCTGCGGCTCTGGTCGCTGCAGCTGAGCTATCTTCACGCTACATCAATGATCGCCATCTGCCTGATAAGGCGATTGATGTGATTGATGAGGCTGGTGCCGCACAACGCATTCTTCCGAAGTCCAAGCAGAAGAAAACCATTGGCCGTCCAGAAATTGAAGAGATCGTTGCCAAGATTGCTCGCATACCGCCACAGTCTGTAACTGTGGATGATCGCAGCAAACTACAAACATTAGATCGCGATATTAAGAGTGTGGTGTTTGGTCAAGATCCTGCAATTGAGGCATTGGCGAGTGCTATTAAGATGACTCGTGCCGGTCTGGGTAAGGTTGACAGGCCCATTGGCTCATTCCTATTCTCAGGTCCGACTGGTGTGGGTAAGACTGAGGTTGCCAAGCAGCTTGCTTACATCTTGGGCATTGAGCTTTTACGCTTTGATATGTCTGAGTATATGGAGCGTCATGCAGTTAGCCGCCTAATCGGTGCGCCTCCAGGATATGTAGGCTTTGATCAGGGTGGCTTATTGACTGAAGCTGTTAACAAGAAACCACATTGCGTTCTCTTGCTTGATGAAATTGAAAAGGCTCATCCAGATATTTTCAATATTCTCTTGCAGGTAATGGACCACGGCACTCTTACGGATAACAATGGCCGCAAGACTGACTTCCGTAATGTCATCATCATCATGACTACGAATGCTGGTGCAGAAGCGATGCAGAAGTCCACCATCGGCTTCACCAATGCGCGTGAGTCTGGTGATGAGATGGCTGATATTAAGAAGTTCTTTACGCCAGAGTTCCGTAACCGTTTGGATGCGATTGTTTCCTTCAAAGCGCTTGATGAGACCATCATCATGCGCGTGGTGGATAAGTTCTTGATGCAGTTGGAAGAGCAGCTCCACGAGAAGAAGGTAGATGCCACATTTAGCCCAGCACTACGTGCACATTTAGCTAAACATGGCTTTGATCCACTCATGGGTGCAAGACCAATGCAGCGCATCATTCAAGATACGGTGCGTAAAGCGCTCGCTGATGAATTGTTATTCGGCAAACTAGCTCAGGGCGGTCATGTGGACGTTGACATCGATGCTGATGGCAAAGTTCAACTGCAGTTTGATGCCCCGGTGATTCCGGGTAAGAGACCAAAAGCTGATGTAGCTCCAGTCGAGGAGATTTAGGTCTTACGAATGTATTCCTGAGGTAATGACAGACTGCAAAGACCACCTTCGGGTGGTTTTTGCATTTCGCAATGGCCCTAGATAATTAATGTTATCGCTTTAATTCATGGGCTAAGTCTCATTCAGGGGCCCAGAAGGTCTTTAGGAATGAGTTGTATCTATTGTTGTACTTAGAGAGTATCTTGAGGGCAATCCAAGGCTGATAACTGTTACAGCACTGGGTTTTTCAACCTCACGTAACAGTCGTCCTCTCTAGCGAATTAGAGTAGGTCTCACCCCTCTCAGAAAATTCTTATATGTTTAAAAAACTTGCATTGGCAAGTTTGATTGCGTTCGTATTTACGAAGCCATACGCTCAAATTACAGTCGACACTACCGGCGGTACTACCGGTGGCGCTGTCACTAGTAGCCCTCTGAGTAATTCTGTTTCAAGCGTAGGCAGCGTATCTACGGGCGCCTCCACCTCAGCTGGCGGTGCTGGTGGATCTGTTGGCAACCTCACAACGGGAGCCTCAACATCGGCCGGGGGTGCCGGTGGATCTGTAGGCAATTTAACAACGGGCGCCTCCACCTCGGCCGGTGGATCGGTTGGTAATACTACTTCTGGTGCCTCAAGTTCCCAGGGCAATACATCGGGGAATACAACCATCACATCAAACTATGTTGCCCCTAAGATTCCTGTCTCTACTGCATTTTCTCCGGCCAATCACCCCACCGCTCCGTGCATGGGATCTACATCGATTGGAGGTACTGCAGTGCTCTTTGGTTTTAGTGCTGGCTCATCCTGGGAGGCAACTGAATGTATGACATTTGAGGCGGCAAGATCATTTGATCAGGCGGGTATGCATGAAGATGCTTTAGCGATTAAATGTACTAGTAAGTATTCTGCGGCAGCACCCAGTTGCATTAGGTTGCGCCAACAATACGAGAGGGAGTTACAAAAAGCTCAAGCTGCTCAATATGAAAAACCTCAGCAGCTTGTGTCAGTCAACCTATTGGGCGCCTATACGGAGACTATCGATCCAGTCACTGGGTATAAAACGATCATTGATACTCGAGGAACGCTTCCGCGCGCCATCATTAACAAATGATTAAGCCCTGCCAGTGCTACCAAAGCCACCAGCTCCGCGACTACTCTCGGTGAATTCTTCAACCACCTTAAGTTCTACTTGTTGGACTGGCATGACTACTAATTGAGCTAAGCGCTCCATTGGTTCAAGTTTGAAGGCTGTAGATCCGCGATTCCAAGTGCTCACCATCAGTTGGCCTTGGTAGTCTGAGTCAATTAATCCCACTAGATTTCCCAGAACGATCCCATGCTTATGTCCTAGGCCAGAGCGCGGGAGGATGAATGCCGCATAGCGTGGGTCTTCAACATAAATTGCTAATCCAGTTGGTACAAGGACTGTTTGTCCTGGCGCAATTTCAATAGCCTCATCAATGCAGGCGCGCAGATCTAATCCAGCGCTACCAGGGGTCCCATATGCAGGCAGTTGATCGCGCATACGCTCATCGAGAATTTTGACTTGAAGTTGTTGCATGGAGTTTCCTAAAGCGGGATAAAAATAATTGGAATGAGATTTTGGTGAGACTAGATTTTTTTAGCGACTATCTGAATCAGCTGACGTGCAAGTTGTAGCTTTTCAGCTTTAGCAATTTTCTTGCTACCACTCTCATCAATGATGAGGAGTTGGTTGAGATCGCTACCAAAAGTATCTGGGCCAATATTCCCGACGACCATCGGAATGCCTTTGCGCTTACGCTTCTCTTCGGCATGTTTTTGGAGGTCGGTGGATTCAGCTGCAAAGCCAACGCAATAGGGATGCGCCTTGCCGCCTTTGGTCTTGACCATTTTGGCCATATCGGCAAGGATGTCTGGGTTGGCCACAAACTCTAAACTTGGCGCTTGCTTACCTTGGCGTTTGATCTTTTCTTTCGCTGGTTTGGCGATACCCCAGTCAGCCACTGCAGCCACCGCAAAGAAAATATCGCAGTCAGCAGATTGCATTGTGGTGGTATGCATTTCTTTGGCGCTGACTACGTTAGTGCGGGTAATTTTTCCGGTTGCAACTAGTGGGGTATCCAAATCGCAAGGGCCTGCGATTAGACGAACCTCCGCTCCAGCCTCAACAGCTGCACGTGCGATCGCAAAGCCCATCTTGCCTGAGCTGCGGTTAGTGATGCCGCGTACAGGATCAATCGCTTCAAAGGTAGGGCCGGCAGTAATGAGTACGCGCTTGCCTACTAATGGTTTCTTCTGAAAGAAGGCGATGAGTTGTTCTGTAATTTCAGCAGGCTCGAGCATGCGTCCGTAGCCCACTTCGCCACATGCCTGAAAGCCACTTGCCGGACCAAGCAATGCGACCTTATCAGCAAGGAGGCGTTCTGCACTTCTTTGTGTTGCTGCGTGCTCCCACATCTGCTTATTCATGGCGGGAGCCAGCAACAGTGGGCAATCTCTTGCTAAGCAAAGAGTGGAGAGTAAGTCGTCTGCTAAACCGAGAGAGAGTTTGGCCATGAGGTCTGCACTGGCTGGTGCAATCAAAATCGCATCTGCAGCTCTAGAGAGTTCAATGTGCGCCATATTGTTAGCAATACTGCTATCCCATTGGCTGGTGAAAACCGGATTACCTGTGAGCGCCTGCATAGTGACTGGTGTCACAAATTGCTGAGCGGCTTCTGTCATCACCACTTGTACGCTCGCACCTTCTTGCATCAATTGGCGCGCTAGCTCGGCAGACTTATAGGCCGCAATGCCGCCGGAGATGCCAAGAACGATTTTCTTATTTAAAAGTGATTGCATGGCGCCAGCTTATAGGGATTGGGAGGTTTTGCCAAATGACTTGCGTAGCTCGCCACAAATAATGAGGGCTGCACCGATGCAAATAGCACTATCAGCAACATTGAATGCTGGCCAATGCCAATTAGCGTAATGTAGGTCAATAAAGTCCACTACAGCGCCATACATGATGCGATCTAGAACATTACCAAGGGCACCACCTAGAATGAGGCTGAGGGCCCAACAGAGCATTTTGTCGGCCAGACTCTTGCGTAGCAACCAGAGAATATAAGCGGAAGCTGCTAAGCCAAGGCCGGTAAAGAACCAGCGCTGCCAACCAGAACCCTGCGCTAAGAATGAGAACGCTGCTCCCGGATTAAATAGCAAGAGCCAGTTCAGAAATGGCAAAACAGGTTCAGGCACACCTAACTGCAAATTACTTAAGGCAGACCATTTGCTCAACTGGTCTAGCAACAGCGTAACAATTGCAATTGCTAGATAACGGAGAAATGATAGGTTTGCGTTCATAGGTCTTGATTGGTCTGCGTATCTTTTGTTTACGCAAACAAGCGTGATTCGCCATCTCCAAAAAGATTGCTGATGCAACGACCGCATAACTCTGGATGCTCGGCATTCGCATCAACATCTGCAGTGTGATGCCAGCAACGACCACATTTCTTATATTGGCTGCCGCGAACGAGCACTTCGAGGCCTGCATTGCTGAGCTCAAGATTAGCGCTGGAGGTGATGGTCACAAAGCGCAAGTCATTTTCTAGGGAATGCAGAATTGCAAAATCGATATCACCCAATTTAATGGTGAGCTCAGCTTGCAGGGATGAGCCTACATTACCGGCTTCCCGTTCAATCTCAATAGCCTTAGTCACTTCGGAACGAATTTCTCGAACACGATTCCATTTGGCAAGAAGTTCAGTAGCTTGGGCAATTTCTGGGAAAGCGCCGAACTCTTCCATGAAGATAGATTCGCTTGGTTTCTCATCCGCACCATGTGGGAATGACAACCATGCTTCCTCAGCGGTAAACGACAAGAAAGGGGCAAGCCACTTCAGTAAGTTGCGGGTGATATGGAAAAGGGCATTCTGTGCTGCACGACGCTCTTTCGAATCTGGAGCGCTGGTATAGAGGCGATCTTTCAAAATATCTAAGTAAAAGCCACCTAAATCTTCTGAGCAGAAAGTGAGCATGCGTGCTACAGCTGGCTGAAACTCATAAGCCTTGTAGTGTGCCTGCACATCTTGCTGTAACTGATTGGCGAGTGCAACAGCATAGCGATCAATCTCTAGCCATTCACTTGCAGGCATCGTATGCTTGCTTGGATCAAAGTCAGATAAGTTGGCCAACAAGAAACGCAATGTATTGCGAATACGGCGATAGCTTTCTACAACACGTTTCAGAATCTCATCAGAGATGGTCATCTCGCCGGAGTAGTCGGTAGAGGCAACCCAGAGACGAATAATCTCTGCACCCAACTTATCGGCAACTTGCTGTGGAGCAATGACGTTACCTACAGACTTACTCATCTTGCGGCCTTGGCCATCAACGGTAAAGCCGTGCGTTAGGAGTGCTTTATATGGTGGCTTACCATCGAGCATGGCCCCGGTCAGTAAAGAGGAGTGGAACCAGCCGCGGTGTTGGTCTGAGCCTTCAAGATACAAGTCGGCTAAACGACCATCTGCATTCTCGGCTTCTGGGCGATAAAGCTCATTGCGGTGTGAGCCGCGAATAACGTGCCAATGAGTGGTGCCGGAATCGAACCACACATCCAAGGTGTCGCGATTCTTTTCGTATTGGGCGGCTTCTTCACCAAGCAGTTCCGCTACTTCGAGTTTTTGCCAGGCTTCAATACCTTCTTTTTCAACACGCTTTGCAATTTCTTCAAGCAATTCAACTGTGCGTGGATGCGGCTCACCACTTTCTTTATGAACAAAGAAAGCCATTGGTACGCCCCACTGACGCTGACGTGACAAAGTCCAGTCAGGGCGATTGGCAATCATGCTATTCAAACGTTGTTTGCCCCAAGCCGGGAAGAACTCCGTGTTCTCGATGCCTGCTAATGCAGTCTCACGCAAACTTGTGCTGCCATCAGATGGTTTTTTGTCCATGCTAGCAAACCACTGTGAGGTCGCACGATAAATGATTGGCGACTTGTGGCGCCAGCAGTGCATATAAGAGTGGGTGTAAGTTTTATCTCGTAAGAGGCTGCCTGCTTCACGCATGGCTTCAACAATCTTCGGGTTGGCTTTCCAAATATATTCATTGGCAAAGAGTGGTAACCAAGATGCGTAGACGCCATTACCCATGACTGGGTTCAAGATATCTTTATCAGCCAGTTGATTTGCTTTGCAAGACTTAAAGTCTTCCTCGCCATAGGCTGGCGCAGAGTGCACTACACCTGTACCAGTATCTAGGGTTACGTATTCAGCAGGATAGATTGGTGAGAGGCGTTTATATCCCTCATGTAATGGTGCCAGCGGATGCCAGAAAGAAATATTCGCCAACTGACTGCCTAAGCAAGTAGCAATCACTTTGCCTTCAAGACCAAAGTCTTCCAGGCAAGTTTCTGCACGGTCCTTTGCCAGGATAAGTAACTTATCGCCAGTGTCTACCAATGCGTAGCTGAGCTCGGGATGAACATTGAGCGCTTGGTTTGATGGGATGGTCCAAGGTGTTGTAGTCCAAATCACAATCATTCCAGGCTTTGCTGGGAGCTCAGATAGGCCAAATGCTTTTGCGAGCTGTGGACGCTGTGCATCATCAAATGCAAAACCAACATCTACTGTTGGATCGGTCTTATCTTGGTACTCCACTTCAGCTTCAGCCAACGCAGAGCCGCAATCAAAACACCAGTTGACTGGCTTTAGTCCGCGGAAGACGTATCCCTTTTCCCAGATCTTCCCAAGTGCACGAATTTCATCGGCCTCATTGCGGAAGTTCATAGTGAGGTAAGGGTTATTCCAGTCGCCTAAAACGCCTAAGCGCTCAAAGTCGATCTTTTGCTTGTCTACTTGCACTTGCGCATAGGCTCGAGCCTTAGCCTGTACCTCTGCCGTTGGGAGATTCTTGCCAAACTGTTTTTCAATCTGAATCTCAATCGGCATGCCATGACAATCCCAGCCTGGGACGTATGCGGAGTCAAAACCCATTAACCAGCGGGACTTCACGATCATGTCTTTAAGAATCTTATTTACCGCATGACCAATATGAATGTCACCGTTTGCATATGGGGGGCCATCATGCAAGATGAACTTTGGTTGATTAGCATGTGCTGCACGAATCTTTTCGTAGAGTTTATTTTTCTGCCATTGCGCAACCCATTGAGGTTCACGCTTTGGGAGGTCTCCCCGCATTGGGAACGACGTCTCTAGAAGATTGACGGGATAAGAGTTTTCTTTTTCAGACATAAGATTTTTTCTGGAAATAATTTCTGGCATGCGCTGCATCAGATGCAATCGCTTTGGTAAGAGTTTCGAGGTCAGAGTACTTCGCCTCGTCACGAATTTTTTCTAAGAGCTCTACGGTAATAATTTTTCCGTAAACATCGGCGTTGTAATCAAAGATGTGCGTTTCAAGGAGAACGCGACCTTCATCTTCGACTGTTGGTCTTACACCAAGACTGGCTACAGCCGGAAGGGGTTTGTCTCCAAGCCCCATTACTTGTGCGGTGTAGATGCCCGAGCATGCAGGCTTACGATGGTGCAGGTGATTGGCTACCGCCAAGTTCAATGTTGGGAAGCCCAAGGTACGCCCTAATTTTTGACCATGAATCACGTGGCCAGAAATGCCATAAGGTCGACCCAATAATTTGGTGGCTTGATCCATATCCCCATTGGCTAAGGCATTGCGTAACGCTGAGCTGGAAATTCTTTCACCATCTTCTTGTACAGTGTGAATGCTGGAAACTTCAAAACCAAATTTTTCACCAGCCGCTTTGAGGCTTGCAAAGTTGCCGGCGCGTTTTGCACCATAGCAAAAATCATCCCCAATCAAAATCCATTTGGCGTTGAGCTGTTTGACAATGATTTCAGAAACAAATTCTTCTGGCGTCAGGCGAGCGAATGCAGAATTGAAATGCTCCACCACTACGCGATCAATGCCAATGTCCGCAAACGCAGCAAGTTTGTCGCGCAAATTCAGAATCCGTGGGGGCGCTTGTTCTGGGGAAAAGAATTCTTTAGGGTGTGGCTCGAAAGTCATCACACAGCTAACTAAGCCACGCTCTTGGGCGCCATCCTTCAGTTGCTTAAGCAGGGCGCGATGACCCCTGTGCACGCCATCGAAATTACCGATGGTTAAGGCACAAGCTGGTCCTGCAGAAAACTGGGTAGGGCCACGGAATACGTTCACTAAATCGCTTTCAGGGTCGCTTTCGGGGTAACCATCAATTATATTGTGGGCATGCCATCTATCGTCACCTTAATCTCAGGCCGCGGATCCAATTTCGAGGCCATCGTCAAAACAGCTCAAAAAGAGCAGTGGCCAGTCACTTTTGCAGGGGTGATCGCTAATCACTCTGCAGCTAAGGGCCTTGATTTTGCTCGCTCCCAGGGCATTCCTGCCTTTGCTATTGAGCATAAAGAGCATGCCACGCGTGAGTCCTTTGATGCTGCCCTCATCAAGAAAATCGATGAATTGGGGGCAGATTTGGTCGTTCTAGCGGGTTTTATGCGCATTTTGACCCCCGGCTTTATTCGTCATTTTGAGGGCCGACTCATTAATATTCACCCCGCCTTGCTACCAGCCTTCCCGGGTTTGCATACCCACGAGCGGGCTTTGGAGGCTGGCGTAGCCGAACATGGGGCCAGCGTGCACTTTGTGACCGAGGGCGTGGACGAAGGCCCCATCATCTGCCAAGCCTCAGTTCCAGTGCTTCCGGGCGATGACGCGGATAGTTTGGCAGCGCGAGTTTTGGCTGCTGAGCATCAGATTTACCCGCGGGCCGTAAAATGGTTCCTTGATGGACGATTGCGAATAGAAGGTAATCAAGTTCAGGTTCAACCACCGGAGTCGCAATTAATAAAATTATGAGTAAAGAACGTTCATCCCGCGGAGCTAGCGCTGGTAGTAAATCCGGGTCCAGATCTGGATCGCGCCTAGGCCCACAAAAAAGTTACGCCGCTAAATCCAAAGATCCATTGCGTCGCCCAGAGCGTCGTAATGCGAGCGGCAACATCATTGCACCCGAGGGTCAAAAAAACTTTTCTAATGCCAAGGCTTTGCCTCAGCATGCAATTCATTTGGAGCGTTTGCTTCCAGAGTTGTTGAACTTTGAGCAACCCGCTGATCGTGTTGTGAGTCGGTATTTCCGCTCTGAGCCGCAGCTGGGTAATCGTGATCGCGCTTTGATTGCTGAGAGTGCTTTTGCAATCTTGCGTCGTAAAAATGAGTTCTCGCAGTTCGCTTCCAGTGGCGAGGGTTCACAGGCTAGACGATTAGCCCTATTGGGTTTGCTGTCTGCTTTGTCTGAAGGCGGCTTAGGTTCTGCTAACCGTGCTGAGAGTGCGATTGCTGACTTGGCCCACGTATTGAAGGCAGGTGAGTACGAGTGGTTGCAACGTTTTGCAACGGTCGATCCATCGGCACTTAATCCCTTAGTTCGGAATAATTTACCTGAGTGGTTGTGGGATGCTTTTGGAAAATATCCAGGCGAAGAATCTCGTGAAGAGTTGGCTAAATCACTCATGCATCCAGCGCTTTTGGATTTGCGTGCGAACACTATGAAGACAACTCGCGAGCAACTGCTTGCGGAGATGAATGCTCTTGGTGGTCGCTATCAAGCAATTCCAACTCCTTATGCTCCTGATGGTGTGCGCATCATGGGTAAGCCCGCTTTGCAAAATACGGTTGGTTTTAAAGCGGGGATGTTTGAGGTTCAAGATGAAGGCAGCCAGCTATTGGCTTATTTGCTCGCCCCTAAACGCGGTGAGATGGTGGTGGACTTTTGTGCAGGTGCTGGCGGCAAGACTTTGGCGATTGGGGCAATCATGCGCTCTACAGGCCGTTTGTATGCCCTAGATACATCAGAGCGTCGCTTGGCCAATTTGAAGCCACGACAAGCCCGTAGCGGCCTCTCTAACGTCCACCCCGTATGGATTGATAGCGAGAATGATGCCAAGATCAAGCGTTTAGCTGGCAAGATTGACCGTGTTTTAGTGGATGCTCCTTGTAGCGGCATGGGCACTCTACGCCGTAACCCAGATCTCAAGTGGCGTCAGACCCCAGAGGGCGTTCTGGAGCTCAATCAAAAGCAGATGAATATCTTGGCTTCGGCAAGTCGCTTATTGAAACCAGGTGGTCGCCTGGTTTATGCCACTTGCAGCCTATTGCCACAAGAAAATCAGCAAATTGCAGAAGATTTCTTGGCAAAACACCCTAATTTTGAGGCTGTTCCTGCGGCTGAAGTTCTTAAGCCATTGTTTCCAAAGGATAAAATGCCTTTAGGATGTAGTCCTGATAACCCTTGGTGGCAGCTATGGCCCCATATTCACGGTACAGATGGCTTCTTTGGGGCTGTTTTTCAGAAAAAAGCGGCTGTTTCTGCAGTAACTGTCGATAAAGATGACGAAAAGTCGGTAAAAGTCAAAAGCAAGAAAGCTGTTAAAGAACTAAAATAAGGGTTTAGACCTCTTCGGGGATACCCTTTTGAATACAGTTTCAGGTTTTGATGCATTTCTCAGTTGGCTTGCTAATGGCTACTTAGATTGGGCTTGGTGGCAGATCCTCGTTTTTACGCTGGTAGCCACCCACATCACTATTGCTAGCGTCACTATTTTTTTGCATCGCTGCCAGGCGCACCGCGCTTTGGAGTTGCATCCCATCATGTCGCATTTTTTCCGCTTTTGGCTCTGGCTGACAACAGGCATGGTGACTAAAGAGTGGGCAGCAATTCATCGCAAGCACCACGCCAAGTGTGAAACTGTGGATGATCCACATAGCCCGCAAGTTCTCGGTATTAATACCGTACTTTCTCGCGGCGCTGAGTTGTATAAAAATGAATCACGCAATCAAGAGACCTTAGACAAGTTTGGTCATGGCACGCCAGACGATTGGATCGAGCACAACATCTATTCCAAGTTTTCTTGGCAAGGTGTTGCCTTGATGTTGATCATCGATGTGTTCTTGTTCGGCGCAATTGGTTTAACAGTCTGGGCAGTGCAGATGCTGTGGATTCCAATTACTGCTGCTGGAATTATTAATGGCATTGGTCACTACTGGGGTTATCGTAATTACGACTTCGAAGACGCCTCAAGAAACATTTTCCCTTGGGGTATTTTGATTGGTGGTGAAGAGCTACACAACAACCACCATACCTTTGCTACAAGCGCCAAGCTCTCTAGTAAGTGGTACGAGTTTGATATTGGTTGGATGTACATTCAGATGATGAGTGCAGTAGGCTTAGCCAAGGTCAAGAAGACTTCTCCAAAGCCAGTGCTAAGCGACTTGCGTCCTGCCGATCAAGGCACGCTCGAAGCCATCATTGCTAATCGTTATGAAATCATGGCCCGCTATAGCAAGACTCTGAGCACCTTCTTTAACAATGAAGTTCAACATATGCAAGTCTTGGCTGCTCACTTAAAAGACGCACGTGTTTGGTTGGGTAAAGATGAATCTCGTTTGACTGCAGATGAAAAAATTAAACTGGAAGAGCTGATGGCAACGAATGCGCAGCTACGAAAGATGATTGAGATGCGTCGTGATTTGCAGGCGATCTGGGGCCGCTCTAATGCCACGGGTGATCAATTAGTTTCTCAATTGCATGCATGGTGCCAGCGTGCAGAAGAGAGTGGTCTATCGAGTTTGCGCGACTTCTCTTTAAGATTGCGTCGCTACGCTTAAGAGAAAAACTTAGACAATAAAAAACCCGCTGATGTAGCGGGTTTTTTATTTGCTGCAAATAAATATCGAATCGATAAATTACTTGAGCTTTGTTTCTTTGTAAGCAACGTGCTTGCGAATGGTTGGATCGAATTTCATGATCTCCATTTTCTCAGGCTTCGTACGCTTGTTTTTTGAAGTTGTATAGAAGTGACCAGTACCAGCTGATGACTCTAATTTGATTTTTTCTCTGCCGCCTTTAGCCATTTGTGCGCTCCTTAAATTTCGCCACGTGCACGGAGATCAGACA
>CANGNV010000036.1 GCA_947455485.1 Burkholderiaceae bacterium
AAATTCCAAGTTCATGCCAAAGGGCATGCAAGAAGCTGGTACCGCTATGCATCGAAATGCCAGTAAGTTTGCAATTGAAGTTCAAAATACAGCCGCAACAGGCAATATTAAGTCCGCATTAATTGCGCTGGGCAATACAACACAGGCATGCGTTGCTTGTCATGCTGGATATAAGCTAAAGTAAGCCTATTAATAGGCTGGGGACGTCATGGATAACAAAGAGCATTGGGAAAAGGTTTATGGCACTAAGGCACCAGATGCTGTCAGTTGGTATGTGCCTCATCTTGAAACTTCTTTAAATCTCATTCATCAAGCAACAACTAATAAAGATGTCGCGATTATTGATATCGGCGGTGGCGAAGCTACTCTAGTTGACGATCTTTTGTCTGAGGGCTACCAAGATATTAGTGTTTTAGATATCTCTCAAAAGGCAATTGATGTCGCAAGGGAAAGAATCGGCAAGAAAGCCGATAAAGTGCATTGGTATTGCACTGACATTACCCAAGCAACCCTACCGCAAAACTTCTTTGATGTTTGGCATGATAGGGCGGTATTCCACTTTTTAACCCAAGAGGCGCAGAGAGTTAGGTATGTCGAACAGGTTATGCATTCGGTAAAACATGGTGGCCATGTGATTATGTCCACCTTTGGTCCTGAGGGTCCTGAGAAATGTAGCGGTTTAGATGTAGTTCGCTATGATTCGGAACATTTGCATGGGCAGTTTGGTAAGACCTTTAAGCTCATACAAAGTTCAACCGAACTTCATAAAACACCGATGGGCACTACGCAACAGTTCTTGTATTGCTTTTGTAAGATGGAGTAGCAATCCGCTGCATGTCTGCTTCGGGTCGAACTCTGCCGATTAGACTTAGATAAGGTGATGGTCTGCTTTGGATCTAAAAGCTATCAGAGGGTTTTCTTGTGATTCCAAAATTGAGGCGAACTTGAAAGTAAGGACAATTTTCTTTACCTGTAAATGAAGCACTCAACAGCAAAAAGAAAAGTTTGCATAGAGAGGCTCTAAATTTGTACTACTGAAAAGATATCAATCCAATATAAACAATGGGTTAGGAGGGTCCAACCTTCAATTCAGTAGTACAAATTAATACTCGTAAGTCATTGATTTATATAGGTATTATGGTACTCCGACGCATGGGCTACGAACCAAGGGGTCGTGGGTTCAATTCCTGCCAGCCGCACCAACCCATTTAGGGCCCAGTTGAAAGACTGGGCCCTTTTTCTTTTTTAGCCCTTTCATGGCGGTTTCATACGAATCCCTTATAGTTTGCCTATGGGCATTTCAGACGCTAATTCCACGAATTCACCAGCTCCGGTGGCTATTTGGTCGCAAACTGACGCAACGCATGCGCAAGTGACTCTGAGTGGTGTCGTCAATGTGTATTCCTTGGCGGGTGTGTGGAGCGATATTCGACAAAAACAAAGTCTTTGGCTGGGGCAGGAGAACGCTCAGGCTCACTCTTTAGTTTTTGATGCATCTAAAGTCATCTCTCTAGATGGATCCGCTTTTGCATTCTTGATTGATATTGAAGAATCTCAGAAAAAAGCGGGGGGTCTATTTGATATTCAGGGTCTAGATCCAAAATATCAGCCGCTCTTGCATGAATTCGATCCAATTCAAAATCTCTTCCCAGTTCCAAGTCAAAAGCAAAAGCCTAACTTGGTAGTGAGCATCGGAATGGCCGCTCAAGATCTCATCGATGATGGTCGTGGGCTCATTACTTTTATCGGCCATCTATCTGCCGATTTAGTTTGGTCAATACGGAATATTAGGCAAGTTCGCTGGGGTGATTTTGTCAATGCCGCAGTAGAGGCTGGTATCTCGGCATTACCCATTGTTGGCCTGGTTGCTTTTTTGATTGGCGTGATTCTTTCATTTCAAGCGGCCATTGGTATGCAGCAGTTCGGAGCAGTTTCATTTGTAGGGCCACTCGCTGCCTTGGGGATCGTGCGTGAGATGGGGCCACTCATTACGGCGATCTTGCTCGCTGGCCGCTCATCAGCCGCATTTGCTGCCGAGATTGGCACGATGACAGTCAACAGCGAAGTCGATGCATTGGTTACCGGTGGATTAAGTCCAATTCGATTCTTGGTAGTGCCAAGAGTATTGGCAGGAATCTTAGTGGCTCCAATCCTGACCTTGTTTGCTGATGTCGTCAGTATCTTTTCGTCTATGCTGACAATGCAAATCTATGGCATCCCCTTTATTAATTTCTATAACGGCATGTTGTCTGCTGTAGATGTTGAGGATGTTTTGTCTGGCTTAGTGAAGGCTACTTTATTTGGCGTGGTGGTTTCTGCGATGGGTTGTTTGCGTGGCATGCAAACAGGTACTGGTGCGGCTGCAGTGGGTATCTCAGCAACCCGCGCGGTAGTGAGCAGTATTGTCATGATTGTTTTAGTGGACGGTATCTTTGCGTACATCTCTTACAGGACGGGTTTCTGATGAGTGCAGTTGATAACGCAATTGACGTTCAAAACCTCACTGTGGGCTACGGCTCAAAAGTACTCTTGCAGAACCTCAATTTCTCCGTCAAGAACGGGGAAATCTTTGTTATCTTGGGTGGTTCGGGTTGCGGTAAATCGAGTCTTTTAAAGAACTTATTTGGCTTATATCAACCGCTCTCTGGAGATGTGTTGATCGAAGGTCAAAACATTACTACCGCCCAAGGCGCAGATCGTCAAAAAATTATGACGAGCTTTGGAGTGATGTATCAGCAGGGCGCCTTATTTGGTTCCATGAATTTGCTGGATAACGTGACACTCTTTATGGAGGAGTACACCCAGCTAACCAGGGATCAAATGAATCTATTGGCTCGCTGCAAACTAGATCTAGTAGGGCTACTCCCATACGAAACTTATATGCCGAGCGAGATTAGCGGCGGCATGCAAAAGCGGGCTGCGATTGCTCGTGCCATGGCTCTAGATCCGAAGATCTTATTTTTGGATGAACCATCAGCAGGCTTAGACCCCATCACTTCAGCCGATCTGGATAGTACGATTTTGGATCTCTCTAAAAACTTGGGATTTACCTTTGTGATCGTCTCCCATGAATTGGCGAGTATTTATTCCATTGCCGATAAGGTGATCATGCTAGATAAAGATGCCAAGGGCATTATTGCTGAGGGTGACCCTAAGGCATTACGAGACACCAGTAAAGATCCCCGTGTACATCAATTCTTTAATCGCATCATGAGCAAGGACGCAGCATGAGTAATAACTCCAATCCCAATTATTTCCGCTTAGGTCTTTTTGTCTTGGCGGCAATCGGCGTCTTGCTCACCATTATTTTGATATTTGGTTCAGGGCAGCTCTTTAAAAAGTCTTTCATGATTGAGACCTATGTCAAGCAATCGGTGACGGGATTAGATGCTGGTGCTGCTGTGCGTTTTAGGGGTGTCAAGATCGGCCAGGTAACTTCTATCAATTTGTCTGGTGACGTGTACGAAAGAGAAGTGCCGATGCCAGAGCGTCGTGAATACGTTGTAGTGAGGATGCAAATCTTTGGCGATAAAGTTCAGCTGGACCATTTGGAAACCTATCTCAAAGATAATCTTCGCGCTCGTATTAAGTCCATGGGTATCACTGGTGTTAATTATGTTGAGTTAGATTTTTACCCTAGCGCGATCCAATACTCACCTTTACCGTATACGTGGTCGCCTGAATATCCGGTAGTGCCGTCGATGCCAAACCAAGCGGATGAAATTATTTCCGGCATTCAGAAGTTGATTGGCGCATTAAACGGCTTGGATGTTGATGGAACTCAAAAGAAATTTGATGCACTGTTGGGCAATCTCAACAAGTTGATGGCTGGCGATGGAAAAGATAATGTCGGCCTGATTAGCTCGGTTAAGGATCTGAATGTCTTGTTAGATCGTATTGCTAAGGTCACTGATAAAGATCAGCTCAATATTCTGATGCGCGAGTTGGTCGCAACTATGGTGTCTTTACGTCAAACCGTCACCACTGTTCAAGGCGATACTACCGCAACCCTGGAGAATCTCCGTCAGGCAAGCGAGCAGTTAAATGAATTTACGCGTGTAGCAAGTCAATCACCGTCAACTTTAATTTGGGGTGAGCCGCCTGCACGCATTACGCCTCCAATGAATGGAGTTCAAAAATGAACATTCAAATGACGAAAAACTCACGCCTCATTAAGTTCGCCGCCTTCGCATTTGTTGTGGCCGCATTAAGCGCTTGCTCCTTACCCAAAAGACCAGCATTAGAGACGACTAGCTGGATGGTGGCGCCAGAACGTACAGGAACACCTTATAAGCCGCGTACTGATTTGTGGCTCAAGATGGGATCTGCCTCAACAACCCCACCTTTTGATGGCAAGTCCTTGGTCTACCGTTTGGGTGATCAGCGTTACGAAAAGGATTTCTACAACATTTATTCTGCGCTACCTAATGAAATGGTCAGCAATGCGACCCGTCAGTGGCTCAATAATGCTCAGATCTTCTCCATGACTGTAGGGCAGGGCAATAGCTTCTTCCCTTATTACATCCTGCAGGCTTCTGTAGAAGAGTTTTATGGAGATTACCGAGTTCGTCCAGAAGCTGTGGTCACTGTCGAGTTTTTCCTGACTGCGACAGATCCTCAAAAACGTAATCCCGTGATTGGTAAAAATCGCTATACCAAGAGAATTGCTCTTAAAGACAATACACCCCAAGCCTTGGTGCTAGGTCAGCAAGAGGCCTTAGCGCAAATTCTCAAAGAGTATGAGGTGGTGCTTTACAAATACGCTGGTAATTTGCCGCCACCCCTTGGTCAGTAGTCATATTGAAATTACAGTGCCCATAAAAATAACGGAGAAGACATGGATTTAGGACTCAAAGGTAAGGTTGCCTTAGTAATGGCATCTAGTCGCGGTTTAGGTCAGGCAATGGCCGTTTCATTAGCGCGCGAAGGTGTGAAGGTGGCCGTCACTGGACGCAATGCTGAGGGCCTCAAAAAATCGATTGAGTTGATTGAGGCGGCTGGCGGTAAAGCATTGGCTTTAAGCTGGGACTTATCGGATAGCTCGGTCATTGATGCACTGGTTACCAAGGTAGAGCAAGAGCTCGGACCGATTGATATTCTGATTAATAACACTGGCGGACCGCCTCCAACCCTAGCAACTGGGCAAGACCCTGCGCTATGGCAAAAGAGTTTTAACGATATGGTCTTGTCGCTCATCAGCATTACTGACCGAGTCCTTCCAGGAATGCGTCAACGTAAATGGGGTCGCATCATTACGAGCACCACTTCAGGCGCGATTGCCCCAATCAAAAACTTGGCGATCTCCAATACCTTGCGAGCTGCGCTGCTAGCTTGGTCTAAAACCTTAGCAGCAGAAGTGGCCGCCGAAGGAATTACTGTCAATGTCATCATGCCAGGCCGTGTGGCAACAGATCGCTTGCGTCAATTAGATGAGGCGCGTGCCCAAAGAGAAAACGTCTGCTATGACTCTGTCGTGCAGGCGAGCCTAAAGCAGATTCCGATGGGGCGTTATGGTGACCCACAGGAGTACGGTGATACCGCAACGTTTTTAGCTAGCCAAAACGCTTCCTTTATCACTGGGTCAGTGATCCGTGTTGATGGTGGCCAGATTCAGGCAATTTAATCTCCGTGTTTGCAAGCTTTCTTCGGACCGCTAGGCGAGACCTTCGATCTAGTGAGTTGGTGGCCTTACTAGTTGCACTGACGCTCTCAGTCGCAGCCTTATCTAGCGTAAGCTTCTTGGCGGACCGAATGCAGCGGGCTTTTCAGTTTGATGCCCGCCAACTTCTGGCTGCGGATTTACTGCTGGTAGCTGATCAACCTTTGCCCGAACGTTTTATTCAAGAGGCTAAGAGCCTGAAATTGAGCTCCGCTCAAACTATTGTGTTCCCAAGTATGGCCACTGTGGGCACTCAAAGTAAGTTGGCCTCTCTTAAAGCGGTGAGTGGCCCCTATCCCTTACGTGGCGCCTTGCAAGTATCACCTCAACAAGCAAGTACAACTCCGCCTTCTGGTTCAGTTTGGGTAGATCCTGCAATGCTCAACGCACTGCAGGCTAAAGTAGGTGATCGCATGTCTTTGGGTGATAAGACCCTCCTGATTAGTGGCGTCTTAGAGCGCGAACTTGATCGGGGCGCTGGGTTCATGAACTTTGCACCACGCGTCATGATGTCGCTTGATGATTTGCCTGCAACAGGTCTCATTGGTCTAGGTAGCCGCGTGACTTATCGTTTGCTGCTAGCAGGTAACGATCAAGCAATCTCTGATTATGAAAAGTGGGCCACACAATGGATTGAATCCGAAGGCCTGAGAGGATTGCGCATTGAGACTCTGGAGAATGCGCAGCCTGTGATGCGTAAAACCTTAGAACGGGCAGAGCGCTTCTTATCTTTGGTTGCTTTGCTGACTGCAATGGTGGCTGCAGTAGCTATTGCTTTATCAGCACGTCGTTATGTCTTGAAGCAAGCTGATGTTTGCGCTGTGATGAAATGCCTTGGTGCAAGCCAAAAGACAATTCTGGTAAATCAAGTAAAAGTATTGGGTGCTTTATGCTTATTGGCTGCCATCATGGGAGCTGCTATTGCTTATGGTGTGCAAGAGGTATTGATTCGTATTTTGGGTAACCTGGTATTTGCCAATTTACCTTCGCTGTCCCTCTGGCCCCTGGCCTGGAGTGTTTTGTTTTCCTCTTGCTTGTTAATTGGTTTTGCTGGGCCGCCCCTATTTAGCCTGGTCATGATTTCTCCGGTGCGACTCATTCGCAAAGAGTTGGGTTCGGTAAGTATCAAAGTTGTCTGGGTGGCGCTTTTTGGACTCATTACCTGTCTCGCCTTAATCGCAATTGCAGCACAAGACTGGAAGCTAGCCTCTTGGGTTGCCGCTAGCTTTGGTGGTGCCGTAGCACTTTTTACTTTGGTCTCCTGGTCTGCGCTACGAATTCTCAATATTCTATTTTCTAAGTGGGGCGCACAGAACTTCGCTCTGCGTTTTGCATTAACTGCACAAGCACGTCGCGCAGGATTTGCAGTCATGCAAATTACTGCTCTTGGTATCGCCTTGATGGCCTTGCTGCTGATCCTCTTGCTTAGACAGGATTTGCTATCCACGTGGCAAGGAAACATTCCAGTCGATGCCCCTAATCGCTTCATGATTAATATTCAGGAAGATCAAAAGCTAAGTATTGCTCAGTCACTACTCGATGCAGGCGTAGCAAAGCCGAGCTTTAGCCCTATGGTTCGTGCACGTTTGGTTGAGGTCAATGGAAAGACCATTGGCCCTAATGATTATGTTGATGAAAATGCCCGTCGTCTGGTTGATCGAGAATTCAACCTCTCTTATGCCGAGCAATTGCCTGAGGGTAATCGCATTACTTCTGGAAAATGGATTAAAGGTAGCGCGCCACAGGTTTCTTTGGAGGCAGGTATTGCTAAAACCTTGAAGTTAAAGCTGGGTGATCAAATGACCTTTGAGCTTGCCGGTGAAAAAGTGACTGCGCCAATCACTTCCTTACGTAAGCTCGATTGGAGTTCCATGAAGGTGAATTTCTTTGTCATCATGCCGCCTGCCATGCTTGAACAAATGCCCCAATCATGGATCACTTCTTATTACCAAAGTTCTGCAGTTGAGGGCTTGGACTACCAGCTTGCACAGACTTACCCTAATTTGACCATTGTTGATGTTGCGACCTCATTGAGACAAATACAAGATGTATTGGATCGACTGTCTTCCGTGCTGGGTCTATTGTTTGCTTTCACGATTGCTGCAGCGATATTGGTGTTAGTGGCTGCAATTGCAGCGACGCAAGACGAGCGTTTTAGAAGTGCAGCCTTACTCAAGGCGGTGGGTGCATCACGTGCCTTGCTGAGAAAGATTGCCTTAGCCGAACTTTTAATCATTGGGGTGCTGGCAGGAACATTGGCTGGACTAGCCGCCGGAATCGCCGCATGGGCACTCGGGCGTTTTGTATTGGAGATTGAGTTCAATGCATTCGCGCAGTCTTTGGCGATGGGAATTTGCTTTGGGGTAATTGCTTGTCTCTTGGCAGGTTTTCGTTTTCAGAGAAAAATTCAAACCGCTACCGCTATGGAATGCTTGCGCGAGATCTAGAGTCCACGCATTGTCGTTCTTATGTGAGCGTCACCAAGTTCTTTGGCAATTCCACTAAACGACTTCCAGCAAAACGGTCTGGCAGACTTTGACGTAGTAGAGGGCTAACTCGATCAAAGTAAATACTGAGTGGCCACAGAAATAAAGCTACAGTGAATAGCATTTCAATAATCTGCCACTTCTGCAACTCAAAGAGCCATTGCAGTAGGACGCAAGGTATCAGCCACAGGGATCCATAGACATAGCGCCAGATTGCCTGCTTGCGGTTTAGGTTGTAGCCGCCAGGACCAATCATGCGAACCCGCCATGTTTGCATGGCTAGCGTCTGACCAGACTTGGTCCAATACCAAACAAAGTAAATACCTAGAACAACATACAGATAGAGAAAGGTGAGCCAGCTTGGTAGGGTTAATCCAAATAGCATGCCTAGGCCTAAATTGGGAACTAGGAATGTCAGTGCGATGACGCCCAATAAAACTAATTGCTCGTAGAGGCCGCAGGATACTCGCCGCCAAAATTGCGGAGCAGGTAGTGCATTTAATTCAGCGGGAGTAATCACAGCTTAGGGATTCTCAGGGATTGCTAGAGCTGCTGTCCGAGCTTGCGCTTGGAGCAGGAGCTTCTGAAGTCGGGGTGCTGCTTGCCGGCAAGGTCGGAGCTAGATTTGATTTTTGGGTGATGGGGTGCTGTTGCAATGTAGGTGCACTCGCAGCTGTTGGCTTTTTCTTATTCACCTCTGCTTGAGCCAATTTCTTTTTCTGCTCATCACTCAGTTTTTGGTACGCACTCCAAGCCTCTGCTTTTTTCTCTGCAGGGAACTTGAGGCTGCTGAGGTAATTTTCTCGGGCAAGACGACGATCTTTTTGAGAGAGATTGGACCAGCTAGTCATGCGAGACTGCAGTCGCTGTTGATCGGTCTCACTCATCTTCGGATAGAGATTGGCAACCTGAATCCATTTCTTGCGACTTTCAGGGAGCATGTAATCCCAGTCACTTTCCAGTGGAGCTAAGATTTTCTGTTGTTCTGGCTTAAGGCCTTCCCATGTACCATCCGGTTTTTTCTCGGGAGTGCCAGTAGTTTTGCCGTGGGCAGCTGGTGGTGTTTGAGCAAACGCATCTGAACTTTGCACTGATCCAAGTGTGCCAATTGCCAACATCATGCTGATGCTGAGTAAGGCACTTAAAGATCGTGGGTGGTTCAGCATTCGCTAAAGGATTCGTTAGAGGCTTTAAGACGGTGACTTGGCTGAATCAAGGCTATCTTGATCGGATTCAGCTAAAGGACCATTTTTAAGAAATCCCATGAAGCCACTGTCGGCGTAGGCGTCTGGTGGTACGTCATCCGTTAAGAGGGCGACATCCAACTCAGCTATATCGTTAATGCGGGAGTCTTGCTGCCATTGAGCAATGCCAATCAGACCAAATACGAGAACAACCAGCGGGGCAACCCAACCCACGTTATCCCAAAAAGATCGTGAGCCCGAAGACCAGGTTCCAGTCGAGCTGGCTAAAACACGCTGCTGAATGCGTACTTTTTCTGGTTTTTTGACAGAAATGGCCTTAAGGCGAGCTGCATATAGACGATCTTTAATGCCTGCTGGCAAGGATTGGGATCCTTGGCGGAGTAGGGCGGCAGCACTCAGACCAAATTGATCTGCTTCTGTTGGGCTTAGGATCTCTTCATTGCGGTTCACAGCGTAATTCCTTTTAATTTCAATGCTTTAGCTAGAGCCTGGGTGGCTCTCGAGCAGTGGGTTTTGACGCTTCCCTCGCTACAACTCATGGCAAGGGCAGTTTCAGTAATGCTCAGCTCATCCCAATAACGCATCAGGAAGGCTTCTCGTTGACGGGCAGGCAATTTTGATATTTCTGACTCCAGTGACTGCAATAACTGACTGCGTTCCAGCTTAAACGCACCATCTTGGTGAATTTCACTGTCATCCGGCGCTGAAAGTGACTCCAGAGGGTCAAAATCATCGTTTTCATCCGATTTCTTGCCCATATTCGAAAATAGGGTGACCCAGGTATTGCGGACTTTTTGTCGTCTAAACCAGTCATGAATGCGGTTTTGCAGAATTCTGGTGAAAACAAGAGGTAATTCAACTGCAGGCCGATCACCATACTTTTCAGCTAACTTGATCATGGCATCTTGGACGATGTCCAGGGCAGCATCGTCATCCCGCACAGCATAGACCGCCTGCTTGAAAGCGCGCTGCTCAACACTGCTCAGAAAGTCAGAAAGTTCTTGGGGTGAAGCCATTCAGTAGATTAGACCTGAATCAGATGGAATTCGTCCATTTTAGGTGATTGCTATAGAATATAGGGCTTACTACCTAGAATCTCATTCAAGAAGTGGTTTTTTCCGGTAGCAGCGCCGTTCGAACTCAGGCCACAAGCACGAGACAGAACAGACCAAACAATTTTTTGCCGAAAATTGCAAAGGACGAAAGAAAATGAATACAAGCAGCGCCGAATTTTTAGCTTCTAAAGCTAACCAAGACACAGCAAACCCAAATTCCACAGCGAATGCGCCTGAAATGATTGGCGCCGAGATGTTGGTACAGGCTTTGCACAAAGAGGGTGTTGAATACGTTTGGGGTTACCCCGGCGGTTCCGTTCTCTTTATCTATGACGAAATTTTCAAGCAGGACAAGTTTGAACACATTCTTGTTCGCCATGAGCAAGCAGCAGTTCATGCGGCCGATGGCTATGCGCGTGCAACCGGTAAGGTTGGTGTCGCTCTAGTCACTTCAGGTCCTGGTGTAACCAATGCGGTTACCGGAATTGCTACTGCCTACACGGATTCCATACCACTGGTGGTTATCAGCGGTAACGTGCCGACATACGCAATTGGTGAAGATGCTTTCCAAGAGGCTGATACCGTTGGTATCACTCGCCCGGTGGTAAAGCACAACTTCCTCGTGAAGGATGTTAAGGACCTACCCTTGGTAATTAAGAAGGCCTTTCATATTGCGCAGACGGGTCGACCAGGTCCAGTATTGATTGATATCCCTAAGGATGTCTCTGCAGCCAAAGGACCATTCGTTTACCCAGAAACATTGGAGATGCGCTCATACAACCCTGTTGTAAAAGGGCATAGCGGGCAAATTCGTAAAGCGGTTTCTTTATTGCAAGAAGCTGAGCGCCCATTCATCTATACCGGTGGTGGTGTGATCTTGGCTGACGCCGCTCCAGAGTTAAAAGAGTTTGCTGATTTGTTGGGTTACCCAGTGACCAATACCTTGATGGGCCTTGGCGGTTTTCCAGGCACCAGTCCACAGTTTGTGGGCATGCTCGGTATGCACGGCACCTACGAAGCCAATATGTCGATGCAGCACAGTGATGTGTTGATTGCGATTGGTGCGCGTTTTGATGACCGCGTGATTGGTAATACTGCGCACTTTGCAAGTCATCCACGTAAGATCATTCATATTGATATCGACCCATCTGTGATTTCTAAGCGGGTGAAGGTAGACGTTCCTATTGTTGGCAATCTCAAAGAAGTTTTACAAGAGATGACAGCTCAGCTTAAAGCTGCTGGCCCACGCAAGAATGACGCTAAGTTAGCCGCATGGTGGGAGCAGATTAATGAGTGGCGTAAAAAAGATTGCTTAAAGTACGACGAGGCATCCCAGATTGTGAAGCCACAGTATGTGGTTCAAAAGTTGTGGGAGCTCACTGGTGGTGATGCATTCATTACTTCCGACGTTGGTCAACATCAAATGTGGGCTGCACAGTTCTATAAGTTTGATAAGCCACGTCGCTGGATTAACTCTGGTGGTCTCGGAACTATGGGTGTTGGTTTGCCATACGCCATGGGCATCAAGAAAGCTTTTCCGGATAAAGATGTATTTGCTATCACCGGTGAAGGCTCTATTCAGATGTGTATTCAAGAGCTATCTACTTGCAAGCAGTACAACACGCCTGTAAAGATTGTGTCATTGAACAACCGTTATCTCGGTATGGTTCGCCAATGGCAAGAGCTGACTTATAACAAGCGTTATTCCAGCTCGTACATGGATTCATTACCAGACTTCGTGAAATTGGCTGAGGCTTTTGGTCACGTTGGCATGCGTATTGAGAAGAAGTCTGATGTAGAAGGCGCTCTTAAAGAAGCAATCCGCTTGAAAGATCGCACTGTGTTTATGGATTTCCAAACCGACCCAGAAGAAAACGTTTGGCCAATGGTTCAAGCAGGTAAGGGTATTACTGAAATGCTTTTGGGTAGCGAGGATCTCTAATGCGACATATTATTTCTGTATTGATAGAGAACGAACCAGGCGCATTGTCCCGGGTTGTTGGCTTATTCTCCGCACGCGGTTACAACATTGAAACCTTAAGTGTTGCACCTACTGAAGATCCATCTCTTTCTCGCATGACGATTGTCACGATTGGTTCTGAGGATGTGATTGAGCAAATTACCAAGCACTTAAATCGCTTAGTTGAAGTGGTGAAGGTTTTTGATTTGACTGAAGGTCCTCATATTGAGCGCGAGCTCATGATGATTAAAGTTCGCGCTGTAGGTAAAGAGCGTGAAGAGTTGAAACGTACAACGGATATCTTCCGTGGTCGCATCATTGATGTGACCGATAAGAGTTACACCATTGAATTAACTGGTGATGGTGCCAAATTAGACGCCTTTATTGATTCGATTGATCGTGCATCGATTCTAGAAACTGTCCGTTCGGGTGGTTCTGGTATTGGGCGCGGCGAACGCATCCTCAAGGTTTAATTTTTTTAACTGATTACTGAATTAACTACATTTTCAAAACAAGGAAAGAGCATGAAAGTTTTTTACGATAAAGACGCTGATTTGTCCCTCATTAAAGGCAAAAAAG
>CANGNV010000037.1 GCA_947455485.1 Burkholderiaceae bacterium
CGAAATAACTTGGCCGGTCTTCATATTCGATCGGGTTAATGATTCTTCAAATAGTTCTGCAAATGATTCAGACATTTATATATTCACTTTGTGCCGCCAGAAGGCCTGACGGGTTAGGTTAAAAAAGCCCCAAGAAACACGCTAAATTAGAAAATCGCGTTGTAGAGTTTCTTAAGACGCCAAAACAACTTCTACTGCTGTTTACTGCACACCAAAAATTAAGCTACTTTTGATTGATACCAATCCAAAACCGTCTTAACCGCTTGATCTATCGATAATTCCGATGTTTCAAGCACTTTGGCACCGTCTGCAACTAACAAAGGTGCAGCACCTCGACTACTGTCTCTGGCATCGCGCTCTTGTAAATCATGCAGCAAGTCATCTAGTTTAGCAGAAATTCCCTTAGCTATCAATTGCTTATACCGACGTTCGGCTCTAGCCTCAGCTGTTGCAGTGAGAAAAACCTTCAAAACTGCATCCGGAAATATGACGCTCGCCATGTCCCGCCCATCGGCAACCAGGCCCGGAATAACCCTAAAACCATGCTGAACACCCACTAAAGCTTGTCTAACCTCTGGATGCACCGCAATTGCGGAAGCACGCAAACCGATGCTTTCAGTGCGAATGGCATCCGTCACATCTTCAGAATTGAGCAAAATTTGGCCATTTTTGAAGGAAATCACGAGTTTTTTGGCCAAAATACCTAGTTCTGGACCATTTTTGGGGTCAATGGATGCTTTTTGACTACCCAAGGCAACCAGTCGATATAGCGCCCCACTATCCAGATAATGAAAACCCAGCTTTTCAGCCACCAAGGAGGCAACCGTACCTTTGCCAGAAGCGGTGGGTCCATCGATAGCGATGACTGGAGGCGGATTCATCAAAAAAGACTTTTAGGAAACAATCTTTGCAAATTCAGCAAAGTAAGCGGGGAAAGTTTTAGCAACGCAATTAGGGTCATTAATCTGCAAAGCATTTGGGCCAAATGCCGCTAATGAGAAACACATCGCCATGCGATGGTCATCGTATGTATCAATACCTTCGATTGGAGATTTCCAATCGGATAGAGATTGAGGTGCTTGAACCACGATGTAATCAGCGCCCTCCTCAACGATAGCGCCAACTTTTTTCAACTCCTTTGCCATCGCAGCAATACGATCGGTTTCTTTCACGCGCCAACTGGCAATATTGTTTAAGCGGGTTGGCCCTTCAGCAAACAAGGCAGCAACAGCAAGTGTCATCGCCGCATCCGGAATTTCTGTGCAATCAATCGTAATCCCAGTGAGCTTGCCATTTGCATTCTTCACACCAGCCACTTCAATCCAGTCTTCACCAGAAGAAATATTTGCGCCCATTAACGCCAAGGCATCGGCAAAAGCTACATCACCTTGAATACTCTCGCTACCAACACCCAAGACGCGGACTGGCCCACCACCAATTGCGCCAAGCGCTAAGAAGTAAGAGGCAGAGGATGCGTCACCCTCAACCGATAAGACACCAGGGCTTTGATATACCGCGTCAGAAGCCTTGGCGGGAATGACAAACGACTGCGCATCAGGACAGGCTACCTTGACGCCAAAGCGCGCCATGAGCTTGAGTGTGATGTCGATATAGGGGCGAGAAATCAATTCACCAATCACTTCGATCCTGACGGGCTCTTTTGCCACCAAAGGCAAGGCCATCAATAAGGCAGTTAAGAATTGACTAGAAACATCGCCACGCACCTTCACAACATCTTTGATTTCAATATCAGCAGCAAGAATCTTGATCGGCGGATAACCTTCTTGCAATTCGTAATCAATCATTGCGCCAACTTGTCGTAAGCCATCCACAAGATCTCTAATAGGACGCTCATGCATACGTGGCACACCAGATAAACGATAGTTACCACCCTGCATTGCTAAAGCTGCCGTTAAGGGGCGAATCGCTGTACCTGCATTACCCATAAAGAGATCTGCATTCTGAATTGGGAACTTACCACCGCAACCTTCAACTATGCAAACTTTGTCCGCTTGATCAGTGACCGATAAACCCAATTGACGAAGCGCATTACGCATCACCTGGGTATCGTCAGCATCTAGTAGATTTTTGAGAGTTGTCGTACCCGAGGACAAGGCAGCCAACAATAAGGCGCGATTGGAAATACTTTTTGATCCGGGCAAAACAATCGAGCCTTGGGCTCGCTTGAATGCTCCAATGTTGATATCTGGCAAGCCACTCATCAAAGCACATCCAAATCTTGACGCGCTTTACTTGCCTTGTTAAATAATTTCTCTAAGCCTGCACCATCATTATCGGCAATCAATTTACGCATGTGATTGACGATGAGTAGATATTGATCGAGTTCTTTTAAAACTGCTGTGCGATTGCCCAAGCAGATATCGCGCCACATCTCAGGACTCGAAGCAGCAATGCGCGTGAAATCTTTAAAACCTGCACCAACATGACTGAGCTTTTGATCAGCGTCCTCAGAATTCACTACGCTTGCCATTAAGGCATAAGACAGAATATGCGGCAAATGAGAAACCGCTGCATAGATCGCATCGTGTTGCACACAAGAGATCTTTTTCACAATAGATCCAACCGACTGCCAAAAACCTTCAATAAGATCCGTATCTTGTGGAGAGTTTTCTTGTAGCGGACAAAGAATCGTTTGCTTGCCTTCAAAGAGATCAGCCTTAGCCGCGCTCGCACCATGTTGGGCGCCACCTGCAATTGGATGTGCCGGCACAAACTGGCAGGCCTTTTTACCTAAGACTTCCTTGGCAGCCAAAATCACATCACCCTTAGTACTACCAGCATCTGTCAGCATGGTCCGAGACTCTAGGTGTGGCTCAATTACTTCAAAAGCAGCACGCATCTGCGCCACCGGCACACACAACACAATCACATCGGATTGTTTTGCAGCTTCGACTAAATCGACTACAGCATCAATCGCACCCATCTTGAGCGCTTGATCTAAATTCGCAGCACTACGACCAACACCTAATACCTTGTTCACTACGCCTGCTTTTTTTAGTGCCAAGCCCAAAGAGGCGCCGATTAAGCCAACGCCAACAATGGTGACGGTACCGTAATTACTGGATGGATTAATAATGGCCATTGCTTGATAAAATTTGTCTGTTTGCTATTGAATTACTGCTTCGCCAAAATATCTTTAAGCGCAGTAATAAAGGCTGCATTTTCTTCAGGTAAGCCAATCGAAATACGCAACCATTGTGGCAAACCGTAATTTCCAACTGGGCGAACAATGATGCCGCGCTTGAGGAGCTCCAAATTAATGCGAGCGCCAGCGCCATCATCTTCACCCACCTTGACCAGCACAAAGTTTCCGGCTGATGGGAGGTAAGTCAGACCCAGCTCATCAAAGGCTTGGGTTAATTGGGCAAAGCCATCGCGATTGAGTTCAAAGCCTTGTTGCAAGAAAGCCAAATCCTGAAACGCTGCGATCGCCGCGGCTTGTGCAAGACTATTCACGTTAAATGGCTGACGGATGCGATTCAGCAAATCAGTCAAAGCGGGTTGAGCTACTCCGTAGCCAATACGTAAACCTGCTAAACCGTATGCCTTAGAAAAGCTGCGGGATAAAATCATATTAGGGAAACGCTTTACCCAAGCAATCGCGTCATAGCGCTGATCAGCGGCAAGGTACTCGTTGTAAGCTTCATCCAATACGACCACCACATGAGCAGGCACAGCAATTAAGAAGTCTTCGATCTCTTTTGCAGTCAGATAACTGCCAGTAGGATTATTTGGGTTAGCCACAAATACCAACTTGGCTTTATCACCAGCAGCTTTTACTGCTTGGAGCATGGCAGGCAAGTCATGGCCATACATTTCAGTTGCAGCTACTTCAATCGCTTTTGCGCCAACAGCTTGAGTGGCTAATGGATAAACAGCAAAAGCATGTTTAGAAAAAATCACTTCATCGCCAGCTTGTGCAACTGCACGTGCAGCCAACTCCAAGATGTCGTTACTACCATTGCCTAAGGTAATCCAATCGGTTGGCACACCTAAGCGTGCTGACAATACATTCTTTAATTCAAAGCCATTGGAGTCAGGGTAACGACCCAGGTCTGCGGCCGCCTTCAGCATAGCTTCTTGCGCTGACTTTGGCATGCCTAATGGATTCTCATTCGAAGCCAACTTCACAATCTTGTTTTCATCAAGACCGTATTCCCGCGCAACCTCACTAATAGGTCGCCCACCAACGTAGGGCGCTATCGCATGAATATGCTTTAAACCAATATTGGACTTAGAGCTCATGGTGAATGAGGGTATGAACCAAGATTTTTATAAAAAGCAGCTGTCGTTTTTAACTCTTCTAACGCTTTAGCAACTTTCGCATCTGCAGCATGTCCTGCTACATCAATATAGAAGTGATACTCCCAAGTTCCCTTGCGAGCTGGACGAGACTCAAAGCGATTCATGGAAACACCATGCTTAGCTAAGGGCTCTAACAAACGATGTACCGCACCCGGCTGGTTATCTACCGACAACACTAAGGAAGTTTGATCTTTGCCGGTTGGCTGACACTCATAAGTACCAACCACGACAAAACGCGTACGGTTATGCGGATCATCCTGAATCTGTGCGGCCACTGCCTGCAATCCATAAGCCTCTTGCGCTGGATCTCCAGCAATTGCTGCCAAGCTTGGGTCAAGGGAGGCCATGCGCGCTGCCTCAGCATTGCTGCTGACTGCCTGGCGCTTCAATTGAGGTGCATGCACACTTAGCCATTGCTGACATTGCGCTAAAGCCTGAGCATGCGCGCAAACGGTTGTGACACCATCCAAATTTCCACTCTTAGTTAAGAGGTGATGACGAATAGGTAACACCACTTCGCCGCTAATGCGCATTGGAGAATCTAGAAGTAAATCTAAAGTACGAGAGATAGCGCCCTCGCTAGAGTTCTCGACCGGAACCACTCCGAACTGAGCCGCGCCCTTCTCCACCGCCTTGAATACCTCATCAAGACTATTGCAAGGTAAACCAGCAATCGAGTGACCAAAATAAGTTTGCGCCGCTTGCTCTGAAAATGTTCCCACTGGTCCAAGATAGGCGATTGTCTGGCGAGCCTCTAAGGCGCGACAAGCTGACATCACTTCACGCCAAATTGCGGCGATACCATCCGGTAATAATGGACCTTTGCTGAGCTCCTGTAAGCGCGCGACAACTTGACGCTCACGCTCCGGCCTAAATACCGGAGATGAAAAACCACCTTTGATATGACCAACTTCTTGGGCTGCTTTTGCACGTTGCGACAACAAATCCAAAATCTGCGCGTCTAGCGCATCGATCTTGTCGCGGATTGGCGCAAGGCGTTGTTCTTCGGTACTCTGATCTTTAGAGCTCATTAGGCACGCCTTTCAAAGTCACGCATAAATTCCACCAAGGCTTTAACGCCATCGAGCGGCATTGCGTTGTAAATGCTGGCGCGCATACCTCCGGCCGCCTTATGACCACGCAAGGCAACTAAGCCTGCTGCATTGGATTGCTCTAAGAACTGAGCATTTAAATTTTCATCCTTCAAGAAGAAGGTGACGTTCATTCTGGAGCGATATTCTTTAGGAATGCGATTTTCGTAAAGGCTACTTTGATCCAAGAAGTTATAGAGTAAGTCTGATTTATCTTGATTGCGCTTCTCGATCGCTTTTACGCCACCTTGATTTAGCAACCACTTAAACCCTAATCCAGCCATATAGATTGAAAAGGTCGGCGGCGTATTCAACATCGAGTCAGTTGAAGCCTGCTTAGACCAATCCCAAATTGATGGCGTGATCTTCATACTGTGACCCATCAAATCTTTCCGCACGATCACAATGGTTACGCCGGATGGGCCGATATTCTTTTGTGCGCCACCAAACCACACACCGCATTTGGTGACATCTATTTCTTTGGAAAGAATATTGCTAGAAATATCTGCAACCAATAATTTGCCATTGACATCCGGCACATCTGGAAACTCTACGCCGCCAATGGTTTCATTCGCACAGTAATGAACGTAAGCAGCATCATCCGATAGCTGCCAAGAAGATCTTGGAGGAATGGTGTTAAATTTTTCAGATGCAGAAGATGCAGCTAGATGAGCCACACCATATTTTTCAGCCTCTTTAAATGACTTTTCAGACCAAACGCCAGTGACTAAAAAATCTGCCTTGGGGCCATTCTTGGCTAAGGGCATCAGGTTCATTGGGATCGCAGCGTTTTGACCTAAGCCACCACCCTGAAGCATCAAGATTTCATAAGAATCTGGAATACCCATGAGGGTACGCAAATCTTGCAGCACTTCCTCATAAAGAGCCATGAACTCTTTGCCGCGATGACTTACTTCCATGACGCTGGCACCCAAACCCTGCCAATTCAACATCTCCGCAGCGGCCTGCTGCAATACCTCTTCAGGCAAGGTAGCCGGCCCCGCAGCGAAATTGAAAATGCGGCGGTCAAACGTCATGATGAATTAATTAACCTTGTATGAATGCCAATTAGGCATCACCAGCTTCATCAGAATTGGAGTCAACTGCTGGATCAGCGGAAACATCTCCACCTTCGCCGTCTTCACCTTCATCCAAATCATTCTCATCGTCAGAATCGCTTTCAGCGATACGCTGCAAGCCAGACAAACGTGTGCCTTCATCAACGTTAATCAATGTGACGCCTTGTGTTGCGCGCCCCATCTCACGAATCTCTGAAACACGTGTGCGCACCAAGATACCGCCAGTAGTGATCAACATAATTTGATCCTCAGGAGATACCAAAGCAGCAGCAACCACTTTACCGTTACGCTCAGTTGTCTGAATGGCGATCATGCCTTTGGTACCGCGACCATGACGGGTGTATTCACCGATCGGAGTACGTTTACCAAAACCATTTTCTGTTGCAGTCAATACGCTGCTTGGAATAGCGAGGCCATTCGCATCAACGACAACCGCTTCAGCACCTTCGGCAGCTTCAGCCGGGGCAACTAACATGGCAATCACTTGATGACCTTCACCCAAGTTCATACCGCGCACGCCGCGCGCCGTACGACCCATTGGTCGAACATCATTCTCATCAAAGCGCACTGCTTTACCAGCGTCAGAGAACAGCATCACATCATGCTGACCATCAGTAATGGCTGCGCCAACTAAGAAGTCGTTTTCATTTAAGTCGACAGCAATAATTCCGGCCTTACGAGGATTGGAGAAGTCAGACAAACGAGTCTTCTTGACAGTACCCAGACTCGTTGCCATAAAGACGTAATGGTCGTCTTGATACCCCTTGATCGGGAGAATCACAGTAATCTTTTCGCCTTCAATCAACGGGAACATGTTGACGATCGGCTTGCCACGTGAGTTACGGCTACCTTGTGGAACTTCCCACACTTTGAGCCAGTACATGCGTCCACGATCAGAGAAGCACAAAATGATGTCATGCGTATTCGCAACGAAGAGTGTTTCAATCCAATCTTCATTCTTCGTAGCTGCAGCTTGTTTGCCACGACCGCCACGTTTTTGCGCACGATATTCACTCAGAGGCTGACTCTTCATGTAACCAGTATTAGAAAGCGTGACCACCATATCTTGCGGAGTGATCAAATCTTCTGTGAACAACTCGGTTGCATTCATCTCAATGAATGAACGACGACCACTGTCACCGCCAGCAATACCAAATTCAGCTTGCACTTCTTTCAATTCAGATTCAATGACTTGAGTGACACGCTCTGGCTTAGCAAGTAAGTCGAGCAAGTCGGATATCTCCGCCATCACATCTTTGTACTCATTGACGATCTTGTCTTGCTCAAGGCCAGTCAAGCGTTGCAAACGCATCTGCAAAATTTCTTGCGCTTGGCTATCAGACAAACGATAGAGACCGGTAGTTTGCATGCCGTACTCAGGCAATAAACCTTCAGGGCGATAAGCATTGCGACCGCCCGGAGTATCCGTCTCAGCACGCGCCAACATCTCGCGCACCATGGAAGAATCCCATGCCTTGCCCATTAACTCTTGCTTAGCAATCACTGGGTTTGCAGCAGCTTTAATGATGGCAATAAATTCATCAATGTTTGCTAATGCAACTGCCAAACCTTCTAAGACATGACCACGCTCGCGTGCTTTGCGTAATTCAAAAATTGTGCGACGTGTCACTACTTCACGACGATGCTGCAAGAAGTACTCCAGCATTTGCTTCAAGTTCAACAGGCGCGGCTGGTTATCTACCAATGCAACCATGTTCATACCGAAGTTATCTTGCAGCTGAGTACTCTTGTATAAATTATTAAGAACTACTTCAGGCACCTCGCCACGCTTAAGCTCGATCACTACGCGCATACCTGACTTATCAGATTCATCACGCAGATCAGAAATACCTTCTACTTTTTTCTCATTCACCAACTCAGCAATGCGCTCGAGCAAGTTCTTTTTATTTACCTGATATGGCAACTCGTCAACGATGATGGCCTGACGAGCACCCTTATCAAGGTCTTCAAAGTGGGTCTTGGCACGCATCACGACACGGCCACGGCCGGTGCGATAGCCCTCGCGGACCCCTTGAACACCATAAATAATGCCGGCAGTTGGGAAATCTGGTGCCGGAATGATCTCAATTAGCTCGTCGATCGTGCATTCTGGGTTGTGCAATACGTGTAAACAGGCGGTAATCACCTCATCCAAGTTATGGGGAGGGATATTAGTAGCCATACCCACAGCAATGCCTGAACTGCCATTAATCAGCAAATTAGGCACTTTTGCAGGAAGAATCAGGGGTTCTTTCTCACTACCATCGTAGTTTGGCCCGAAATCCACAGTTTCCTTGTCCAAATCTGCCAATAACTCATGGGCGATCTTACGAAGGCGGATCTCGGTATACCGCATTGCAGCAGCGTTATCGCCGTCTACGGAGCCAAAGTTACCCTGTCCGTCAACCAACATATAGCGCAGAGAGAAGTCCTGAGCCATCCGAACAATGGTGTCATAGACCGCAGAATCGCCATGTGGATGGTATTTACCGATGACATCGCCAACTATACGGGCAGATTTTTTGTAAGCGCGGTTCCAATCGTTGTTTAATTCATACATCGCAAATAAGACCCGGCGATGAACTGGCTTGAGGCCGTCACGCACGTCTGGCAGGGCTCTGCCGACAATGACGCTCATTGCGTAGTCCAAATAGGACCTCCGCATTTCGTCTTCTAGGGATATTGGTAGTGTTTCTTTAGCGGCTTGTTCCATTTAGAAATAATATCATTTTGATGACTGATAGCCCCTATGCTAATATTCTGTCAGTTTGTACGAAATTGAGATGTGTCGCTTTGCGGTTTTTTGCTTCAAAGTAGGGCGAATTACATTTAAGTTTGACTTTAATTAAAAA
>CANGNV010000038.1 GCA_947455485.1 Burkholderiaceae bacterium
GGCGCTAAGCGTCCGCACTCCGTGTTGCGTCCAGTCTTACAACGCTTCCAGCCCTTATTAGTCTCGTGGAGCGGTAAGTCCGAACTGCGTACTTTAACGAAGTCAGAGTGGGTCGGTGGCACGCCATCTTTAGTGGGTGATGCATTGCTCTGCGGCTTTTACCTCAATGAGTTATTGGTCAAGTTTCTAGCTCGTGAAGATGACTACGAAAAACTCTACGACCATTACACCGATACCATCTCCGCTTTATCGAATCTCGAATTTGAATCCAAGGGTTTAGAAGAAATTCTGCGTCCCTTTGAGTTAACGCTTTTGCAGGAAACTGGTTATGCGGCAGCGCTTGATCGCTGTGTCGAAACCAATAGCGCTCCGATCTCGAATGAGCAATATGTTTATCAGCCGGAGCGGGGTGTCAGACCTGCTCAGGGGGATGATCCAGGACACTGGCCGGTCTTGAGTGGTAAATCTCTGCTAGCCATTGCTGCGGGAGATTTTTCTGATCAAGAGACGCTTTCTGAGAGTAAACAGTTAATGCGCTTCTTATTAGGCTTGCATCTTCAGGATCAAGTGCTCACCACCCGTCAGATTTTGATTGATCTCAAGAAAATCTAGTAATCTATTTCAATGAATACCCAACCAAAGCTTGAGCTTGGCATCAATATCGATCACGTCGCTACCTTGCGTAATGCACGTGGCACGGTTTATCCTGACCCTTTGAAGGCTGCCCGTTTGGCTGAAGAAGCGGGCGCTGATTTAATTACCTTACATTTGCGTGAAGACCGTCGCCATATTAAAGATGCGGATTTGATGGCTTTACGTCCTTTGATTCAGACGCGCATGAATTTGGAATGTGCGGTTACTCCAGAGATGATTAAGATCGCCTGTCGAGTTCAGCCGCATGATGTTTGCCTTGTTCCCGAAAAGCGTGAAGAGGTCACAACCGAGGGTGGCTTGGATGTAGTAGGTCACTTTGAAGCAGTTAAATCTGCCACTACACAGTTAAAAGCTGCAGGTATTCGGGTATCTCTTTTTATCGATCCCGAGGAAAAGCAAATTCAGGCGGCTAAAGATGTTGGTGCAACAGTAGTCGAATTGCATACTGGTCGATATGCAGATCTAGCTGGTGATCAACAGAAGCAAGAGCTCGAGCGCATTAGAAAAGCGGCGCAGTTTGGAAAAAGTATTGGTTTACGGGTCAATGCGGGTCATGGTTTAAATGAGGGTAATGTGATCCCGGTTGCCGCCATTGCCGAGCTATCTGAGCTCAATATTGGCCATGCTATCGTTGCTGAAGCCCTCTTTAAGGGCTGGCAAAACGCGATTATCGATATGAAGGCCCTGATGGTTCAGGGTAGAACTCAAGCTTAAAAGATTAAAGATCAAATGATTATTGGCATAGGCACAGACATTTTGCAGATTGAGCGGCTTCAAGCTGCTTACGATCGCACTAATGGCCGTTTAGCTGAAAAAATTCTTGGGCCAGATGAGATGTTGGTTTTTAAGCATCGCTTGGCTAGAAATCACAAGAGGGGTATTGCCTTCTTGGCAACACGCTTTGCTGCAAAAGAAGCATTCTCCAAAGCAATTGGCCTGGGCATGAGAATGCCAATGACTTGGAGATCCCTCCAAACGCTCAATGAGCCTAGCGGTAAACCAGTGACATCGTATTTGGGTGCACTCGCACAATTTATGCAGGATAAAAACTGGGAAGCCCAGGTTACCGTGAGTGATGAGCAAGACATGGCAATAGCGCATGTCATCGTGGTTCAAAAATAAACAAGCATCAAAAATATATAAATCTAAAAAATTTCGAGGAATACATGACTAAGTCGACTATGAAACCTGGCCCAGTTACTTTAGATGTAGTTGGTCTTGAGTTAAATGCAGAAGATCGTCGTCGCATCTTGCATCCACTTACTGGTGGTGTGATTTTGTTTGGTAGAAACTTTGCTAATCGTAAGCAGCTCACTAAACTCACTTCAGATATTAAAAAGCTCCGTTCCGATGTATTGATCTCGATTGATCATGAGGGTGGACGTGTTCAGCGCTGCAGGACTGATGGCTTTACCCATTTGCCTGCCATGCGTAAGCTCGGCGAGCTCTGGAGTGCCAAAAATAAATCAACGGATAAATCAAAACATGCCGCTGAATCTGCTGCGATTGCGATGGCTGCAGCAACAGCTTGCGGCTATGTCCTGGCTGCCGAGTTGCGCGCTTGCGGTGTGGACTTTAGTTTTACCCCGGTTCTGGACCTCGATTTTGGTCGCAGCGGTGTCATTGGAGATCGCGCATTTAGTCGCGATCCACAAATCACCTTTGCTCTAGCTAAGAGTCTGAATGAAGGCCTGCGCCTTGCAGGTATGGCGAACTGCGGTAAGCACTTCCCAGGCCATGGCTGGGCGGAAGCGGATTCTCATGTAGCCATTCCGGTGGATGAGCGTCCTTTGAAGCAAATTCTGAATGACGATGCTAAGCCTTATGAGTGGTTGGACCTCAGCTTGACTGCAGTAATGCCAGCCCATGTGATCTATCCAAAAGTAGATAAGAACCCAGCTGGATTTTCTAAGGTTTGGTTGCATTCGATCTTGCGCCAAGAGTTGGGCTTTGAAGGCGTGATCTTTAGTGATGATCTTTCGATGGAAGGTGCGAGTGTTGCTGGCTCTGTAGTCAAGGGTGCTGATATGGCGCTTGAGGCAGGTTGCGATGCAGTGCTGATTTGCAATCGTCCAGATCTCGCAGATCAATTACTCAGTCAATTGAAGGTTTCTAAAGCAAAACAAGCCGAGTCCGCCACTCGATTAAATCGCTTGATGCCAACTGCTACAGCTCCAGCCTGGGATGAGTTACAGTCTGAAGCGCAGTATCAACATGCCAAAGGCTTGCTGCAGCAGCTAAAACTGATTGCCTAGGTGGCAGGTAAAAACGCTAGCCAATAAAAAAGCCCGGCATGCCGGGCTTTTTGCTATCGAGCGAGCTAATTAGTTAGCGCGGCTACGATATTCACCAGTACGAGTATCGATCTCGATCTTGTCGCCGGTGTTGCAGAACAATGGAACTTGCAATTCATAGCCAGTAGCCAATTTTGCAGTCTTCAATACTTTGCCTGAGCTGGTATCGCCCTTAACTGCTGGCTCTGTGTAAATGATTTCACGAACCAAAGAGTTTGGCATTGCTACTGAGAGCGCTTTACCTTCGTAGAACACAACTTCGCAAGGCATGCTTTCTTCGAGGTAATGCAATGCATCGCCCATGAATTCAGCTTCAACTTCATATTGGTTGTATTCAGTATCCATAAATACATACATTGGATCTGCAAAGTAAGAGTAGGTGCAATCTTTCTTATCCAAGATCACTACATCAAACTTGTCATCTGCTTTGAATACGCCTTCGTTAGGCGCTCCAGTTAACAAGTTCTTAAATTTCATTTTTACAACAGAAGAGTTGCGGCCTGAGCGGCTGTATTCTGCTTTTAAAACGACCATGGCATCAGTGCCGATCATTACTACGTTACCAACGCGGAGTTCTTGTGCTGTTTTCATCTTGCTATTCCTGGGTGCAGAGCTGATTTTCTGCGGTTTTTATCAAAAACAAGATTGTAACCGCCCGCAGGCGGATTTCGCCCAAGATCAGGCTACAAAGCCCATTAGACGGGCAGCCAGGCCACCATCAGCTTGTTTTTCGACTAAATCTGCTCGCCAAGCCTTGGAATGGGCGCTCCATGCATCGATAGATTGATACCACTCACCAGGCATTGCCCAAGTCATGGAAGCGATTACGGCGTGCTTCAGTTCTTGGGATGCGTCCTCAAGATAGAGGTCTAAAAATGCAGCTAACTTGGTTTTGTGAGCACCATCGTCTTGTGGATAAATATGCCAAATGAAAGGCTTTCCGGCTAACTGAGCTCGGACAAAAGAATCCTCACCTCGAACAATATTGAAGTCGCATTGTGAAAGAACCCAATCATATTCATCTTGAGAAACAAATGGAATTGAGATTAACTGAATGGATTCGGGTAAAGGACGTAGCTGATTGGGGTGAGTAGAGCTAAATTGCAATTGCTCACGTTGACCATGTGTCAACACAATGTCGAAGTTTTCACCTAGGGTCGCCAGATCCTCCAGCCATTTCAATAGCGGTACACCTGGATAGCAAAAAACACTGATGCGTTTTGCATTGGGTCGCAAAAGATTCCAGCTTGCTCTGAGGTTCTCAGGAATCAATTGCTCAGTGAGCGATTGCTCCTTAGGTATTGGGTCAATCAAAATGCCGCCCGCACTCTCCTGGAAGCCTGGAAAGAAAAAGTATTTCGGAATGCCGTGTGCTTGGGGGGACGCTTTTTGATGAAAGTCCACAATCCAGGGCTCTGCACTTAAATACTCTAGATTAATGATGATGGGTTTTTTGGGGGCAATTAGCAGACCTGCAAGGTAGCGCTCGGGAATATCGCACCCGAATGCCTCAATCACCACGTCGGGCGTTTCCACTGGATGGCGGCTATTGTGATGACTGGCCTCCCAGGGTTGGATGTCGATACGGCGCTTGATTTCTGGATCCACCCCAGAAGCGAGTAAATTAAGGGTTGGCAGATCGTCACAGAAAATGCGCACGTCTTGGCCGTGAAGACTTGTTAAGCTTCTTGCAAGACGCCAGCAAACACCGGCATCACCATAGTTGTCTACGATTTGACAGAAAATATCCCAACGCATGAGCAATTCGCTTTTTGAAACCCTTCAGCAGGATGTTAAACGGCTACCCGGATTGCCGGGGGTCTATCGCTTCTTTGATGAGGCGGGACATATTTTGTATGTCGGAAAAGCGCGCAACCTCAAAAAGCGTGTATCAAGTTACTTTCAGCGAACCCAGCTTTCACCACGGATAGAGTTGATGGTAGGAAAGATTGCCCGCTACGAAACTACAGTAACACGCTCAGAAACTGAAGCCTTAATTCTAGAGAACAATCTCATTAAGGAGTTGGCCCCTCCATTCAACATTCTCTTCCGAGATGATAAGTCCTATCCCTATGTGATGTTGACGGGTCATCAGTTTCCTCGCTTGGCCTCGTATCGAGGAAAGACGGATAAGCGTAATCACTACTTTGGGCCATTTCCTAATTCATGGGCGGTGCGCAACAGCGTACAGATTTTGCAGAAAGTATTTCGTCTGAGAACTTGCGAAGACTCAGTATTTAAAAACCGCAGTCGCCCTTGTTTATTACATCAAATACATCGCTGTAGCGCGCCTTGTGTTGGTCGTTTAAGTGTCGAGCAGTATGGTCAGGATGTAGCTCAGGCAACACGTTTTTTAGAGGGCGACCATAGTCGTGTACTTTCTGAGTTGGAAAAGAAAATGCATGCCTACAGCGATGCTATGGAATTTGAGATGGCTGCAGTACTGAGGGATCGTATTGCAGATCTTTCGAGCGTCTTGCAACAACAGTCGATGGACACCGTTGCTGATGGTGAGGGCGATGTGGATGTGATTGCTGTTGCTCAAATGGAGGGTGTGGTCTGCGTCAATCTGGCAATGATTCGTGGTGGTCGCCATTTGGGTGATCGTGCTTACTTCCCTAAGGGCCTGCGCTCAACATCTGGAGAGCTGCCGCCACCAGCTGAAATTCTGGAAGCATTTATCGCTCAACATTATTTGGAGGAGAAGTCGGGTGACGGTGAGGCGACTACCAATTTAATTCCGCCTGTACTGATTCTGAATCACCCCTTGAGAAAGTTGGTTGATGATATTGCAGCCTCAGAAGAGAGTGCTGAAGATGTTTCCGAGCCATCGGCCCCAGAAGGTTTGCACGATTTATTGAATGCACAAGCTGGTAAGCGCATTACTTTCCTTCACCAGCCACAAGGGCAGAGGCGACATTGGTTGGCTATGGCAGAAGGTAATGCCAAGATTGCGATAGCAAAGCGTTTAGTAGAGACAGGTGGCCAACTAGCAAGAGCGCGAGCCTTAGCTGATGTCTTGGCTTTGGAATTAGAAAGTCTTGAGCAGCTACGTATTGAGTGTTTTGACATTAGTCATACTTCTGGTGAGGCTACTCAAGCTTCTTGTGTGGTGTATTCCAAAAATGCGATGCAGCCTAGCGAATACCGCCGATTCAATATCAATGACATTACGCCGGGTGATGATTACGCAGCGATGCGTCAGGTCTTGCAACGCCGTTATGCGAACTTTCAAGAGCTCCCTGTTGAGAAGATGCCTCAAGTCATTTTGATCGACGGCGGCAAAGGTCAAGTTGAAATGGCAAGACAAGTCCTTTCTGAATTCGGTATGGATATTGGGTTGATTGTTGGTGTTGCCAAAGGGGAGGGTCGTAAGGTGGGTCTAGAGACCCTCATCTTTGCGGATGGACGTCAGTCACTTGAGCTCGGTATTGATAGCGCTGCTTTGTTGTTGGTGGCACAAATCCGCGATGAGGCGCATCGCTTTGCTATCACTGGCATGCGAGCTAAACGAGCAAAAGCCAGAACAGTTTCTCAGCTAGAGGAGATCGAGGGGATAGGGGCTAAGCGACGCCAAAAATTGCTTGCCCGTTTTGGGGGTTTGCGGGGCGTTTCTAATGCCACTATTGAAGAGCTTTCTAGTGTTGAGGGAATTTCCACGGCATTGGCCGAGCAAATCTATAAGCAACTCCATTGATTTCCTTGTGTGCTCACATTGGGTTATGCTTCAGTCATGCCTTTTAATTTACCCATTGCCCTGACCTGGTTGCGCGTTGCCGCAATTCCACTGGTCGTTGCAGTGTTCTATTTGCCTAATAGCTGGCTTACCCCTTTCGACAAGAACCTTACTGCTACCGTTATTTTTGTGTTTGCGGCAGTGACTGATTGGTTGGATGGTTTCTTGGCTCGAAAAATGAAACAAGAGTCGGCATTTGGCCAATTCTTGGACCCAGTAGCGGATAAATTAATTGTTGCCGCTTCATTATTGGTTCTGCTTAATATGGATCGCGTGCAAGTCTGGGTGGCTTTGATCATTATTGGTCGTGAAATTACTATTTCAGCATTAAGGGAGTGGATGGCGCTCTTGGGTGCTGGAAAAAGCGTTGCCGTTCACATGGTCGGCAAGTTAAAAACTACCGCTCAACTTGTCGCCATTCCATTTTTATTGCTAAACGACACTTTATTTGGATGGTTAAATTGCGCACAAGTTGGCACTTGGCTAATTTGGATTGCTTGCTTTTTGACGCTTTGGTCAATGTTCTATTACATGAAAAAGGCTTTGCCTCAGCTGGTTGATAAGGCTGAATAAAGCCCACAAACCCATGGCCGATAAGGGTTTGGTAGAAACATGAGTCCCGCCATTTTTTAGTCTTATATACAAATAATGCGTTCCCTTAAATTGTTTGTTAAACTACTGCCCTGTTATGCGGGAATAGCTCAGCTGGTAGAGCGATACCTTGCCAAGGTATAGGTCGGGAGTTCGAACCTCCTTTCCCGCTCCAAGTTCGATGGGAAGCCCTAAAAAGCTTCCCATTTTTGATTCAA
>CANGNV010000039.1 GCA_947455485.1 Burkholderiaceae bacterium
AATGCCACTTCAAAAGGTTCGTTCTCACGGAGGCGGACTGTAGTCATACTTGTTTAACTCGTATATGCTCGAAAAATATCGAAAAATTAACTGAACAGCGATTCTAGCACGACCAAGTAAAAAAATGATTGTTTTAGGCATAGAAACTTCTTGTGATGAGACCGGGGTGGCCATATACGACACCTCCCCCTGGGAAAACCACGCCCCAGCCCATCAGGGCATCCTAGGGCAGGCCTTGCACTCCCAAATAGCCATGCACCGGGACTATGGGGGCGTTGTCCCAGAATTGGCCTCTAGAGACCATATACGACGGGTTTTACCCCTTCTGGACGACGCTTTGCATGAAGCTGGCCTCAAATTAAAGGATATGGATGCGGTGGCCTATACCCAGGGTCCCGGCTTAGCTGGCGCCCTGCTCGTAGGTAGCGCCTTTGCCAAATCCTTGGCTCAGGGCCTCAATTTACCCTCCATTGGGGTACACCACCTTGAAGGACACCTACTTTCCCCGCTTTTAGGGGTTTCTGTACCGGAATTCCCGTTTATCGCCCTTTTAGTCTCGGGTGGACATACCCAACTGATGCTGGTGAGCGGAGTTGGCAAATACCAACTTTTGGGCGAGACCTTGGACGACGCTGCTGGCGAAGCCTTCGATAAAACGGCCAAGTTGTTGGGTTTGGACTACCCGGGTGGGGCCGCCATCTCCAAATTGGCAGAAAAAGGCCAATCTGGAAGATTTGATCTGCCCAAACCGATGCTGCATTCGGGGGATTTGGATTTCTCTTTCTCGGGACTCAAAACGGCAGTCCTGAATCAGGTGAAAAAATTTGAGGCATTGGGCATTACCGATTCCGAAGAAATTGCAACATTTCATGCGGATCTTGCGCGTAGTTTTGTCGATTCCTTAGTGGCGGTATTAGTCAGCAAGTCAGAAAAGGCACTGAAGCAAACTGGTTGCAAACATTTAGTGCTCGCGGGTGGTGTGGGTGCCAATTTGCAATTACGCGCAGCTCTGAATGCAAGTGCCAAGAAGAATCGATTTGAAGTGCACTACCCACCAGTTGATCTGTGTACCGATAACGGTGTGATGATTGCTTTTGCTGGTGCACTACGTATGTTGGCAGAAAATAACGGCTCAACTACTTCGGGTGCTTTTGATATCAAACCCCGTTGGGATTTGGCGAGCAATAATCTCGCTTAAGTAAATCTCGTTTTAGTGCTGCTTACTTAGTCAGACTAATTTTGGCGTAGGCGCTGTGATTGTGAATCGACTCAAAGTTCTCAGCCTCAACTACTAAAGACAAAATACGATCATCGTCTTTAAGTTGACCAGCAACATCGCGCACCAAGTCTTCTACAAACTTTGGATTGTCATACGCACGCTCAGTAACCCACTTCTCATCAGGGCGCTTAAGCAAGCCCCACAGCTCGCTAGAGGCTTGGCTCTCAGCAGCTGCAACCAAATCTTCTACTGTCATCTTGGTTTGCGAGTCAAGCTCAACAGACATCGTTACATGTGAGCGTTGATTATGAGCGCCGTACTCAGAAATCTCTTTAGAGCAAGGGCACAAACTCATCACTGGAACTAAAGCGCGGAGGTTTAACTCAACATCGATTACGCCAGAAGCATTTTGTTTTGCTTTAGCAGTCCAAGTTACTTCGTAATCCATCAAGCTTTCAACACCAGATACTGGTGCAGCTTTTTTGACGAAGTGCGTATAAGTAAATTGAATGCGACCTTCTGTTGCATTGAGTAGCGGCAACATCTCACGCACCATTGCAACTACAGATGCGCTATCAATGGGCTCATTGTGTTTTTGCAAGAGTGCAATGAAACGGGACATATGGGTGCCCTTCACATGCGCAGGCAAAGCCACATCCATTTCAAAATTACCAACAGCAGGCATTACGCCTGTCTGAGTGCGAATACTTAACGGATGACGCAATCCTCGAATCCCCACCTGCTCAATTGGCAAAGCACGCTCATCATGCGAGGACTGAATATCCGGCATAGATTGCGGTTTGAGAAAAGCGGTGTTGATGTCGTTCATAACTCTATTTTCAAGCAAAACTGACTTATTTGCCTGCAGCCACAGGATTTACAGCAGTTTTCATAGGAAAACGTAAGGAAATAGCCTTCGCAATACCTTCGGAGTCCAGGCCGCACTTGCTCATCAAGAGCTTGTAATCGCCATGCTCCACAAATTGATCTGGAAGGCCTAGTTGCAATAGGGGCTTATTAATACCCATAGCGGAGAGTGCTTCTAAACAAGCGCTGCCAGCACCACCCTGAATCGCACCGTCTTCAATCGTCACAAAATAGTCATGGTCTTGCGCCAAAGATTTAAGAAGCTCAAGATCCAATGGTTTTACAAAGCGCATATTGGCAACTGAGGCATCGATTTGCTCAGCCACTTCGAGAGCTGGGTAGAGCAATGTACCAAATGCCAAAATTGCTATGCGCTGGCCTACGGGTGCATTGGACTTACGGCGTAACTCACCTTTGCCTAATGGGACGGTACGCAATTCTTTTGAAGGAATAGTTCCAACACCAGCACCACGCGGATAACGAACTGCACTTGGGTGTGGCTGATGGAAAGCTGTCGTTAGTAAATCACGGCATTCCGCTTCATCTGCCGGCGTCAAGACCAACATATTCGGAATGCAACGTAAGAACGGGATGTCATATGCACCTGCATGCGTTGCACCATCTGCACCAACTAAACCAGCACGGTCCAATGCAAACAGCACCGGAAGATCCTGAATCGCCACATCATGAATGAGTTGATCGTAGGCACGTTGTAAGAAGGTTGAATAGATCGCCACTACGGGCTTCATACCTTCGCATGCCATACCAGCAGCAAAAGTCACTGCATGCTGTTCTGCAATACCAACGTCGTAATAACGCTTCGGGAAATTTTGCTCAAACTCTACGAGACCAGAACCTTCACGCATTGCCGGTGTGATGCCAATCAGCAATGGATCAGCATGCGCCATATCGCACAGCCACTCACCAAATACTTGAGTAAAGGTTTTTTGAGATGGGGTAGCGGACTTCTTAACACCCTCTTCTGGGTTGAACTTGCTTGGGCCGTGATACAGCACTGGATCTGCTTCAGCTAACTCATAACCTTGACCCTTACGCGTCACAACATGCAAGAACTGTGGACCACGACCTTCGAGCGCTAAGCGGCGTACGTTTTGCAGCATGGGTATCAACGCATCTAAGTCATGGCCATCGATTGGTCCGAAGTAGTTAAAACCAAATTCTTGAAAAATGGTTGAGGGCGAAACCATCCCCTTGGCATGATCTTCTAAACGTTTTGCAAACTCACGCAATGGCGGGGCAATCGATAAGACGCTATCAATACCCTTCTTCGTTGCAGAGTAAATATTGCCACTCAATAACCTAGCCAAGTGTCGATTGAGCGCGCCCACTGCTGGCGAGATCGACATATCGTTGTCATTCAGAATCACAACCAATGGCAAGTCGTCATACACGCCGGCATTGTTCATGGCTTCAAATGCCATGCCACCAGTCATAGCGCTATCGCCAATCACGGCAACTGCAACTTGTTTTTCACCTTTGGTTTGAAAGGCACGCGCCATACCCATTGCTGCAGAAATACTTGTTGAGGAGTGCCCAGTGCCAAAGGCATCGTATTCACTTTCAGCGCGACGTGGAAAACCAGATAAGCCGTCAAACTGACGCAGAGTATTCATGCGCTCACGACGACCAGTCAAAATTTTATGTGGATAACTTTGATGACCCACGTCCCAGACGATTCGATCCTGGGGTGTATCGAAGACATAGTGCAGTGCAATCGATAGTTCAACTGTTCCTAAATTAGATGAAAGGTGTCCACCCGTTTTAGAAACAGAATCCAAGACAAACTGACGCAACTCATCGGCAAGCGCAGCAAGCTGTTCGCGAGGAATTTTTTTTAAGTCTGCAGGGGAGTGAATAGAATTTAAAGTCATCAAATCTTCAGTAATCTTATTTGCCTCTATTAACCACTAACAGAGCCAAATCTTTCAGAGCCTGGGCCTTGGGGCCAAAACTCTCTAAGCTAGCAATTGCGGTTTCTTGCAAATCTTTTGCTGCTTTCTGTGCATAGTCTAAACCCATCAAGGTGACATAGGTTGGCTTGTCATTGGCAGCGTCTTTCCCAGCGGTTTTGCCCAGGGTTTGACTATCTGAAGTAGCGTCGAGAACATCATCCACAATTTGAAAGGCCAAACCTAAAGCGCCGGAGTAGTTTTGAAGATGTTGCATTTGAGCCGAATTGAGCTTGGCAGCAATACCACCCATCTGAACAGAACAGGAAAGCAAAGCGCCTGTTTTCATTGCATGCATTTGCTTTAAGCCACCCAGATCTAACTTCTTGCCCACACTTTCTAAATCAATCGCTTGTCCGCCTGCCATTCCACGCGAACCAGATGCGCTGGCCAAAGCACTGATCATGGCCAATCGCGTATCAGCATCACACTGGGCATTTGCCAAAATCTCAAATGCGCGAGTTTGCAATGCATCGCCAACCAATAAAGCAGTCGCCTCATCGTAAGCCTTATGAACTGTAGGTCGGCCGCGACGTAAATCATCATCATCCATACAAGGCAAATCATCGTGCACCAATGAGTAGGCGTGAATACATTCAATTGCCACAGCAGCAGAATCTAAAGCTGCTTTCTTCTCTTGACTGGAATCATCACTTAACTCACCAGCGGCATAAACCAAGAGAGGGCGAATACGTTTTCCACCACCTTGAGCGGCGTAACGCATAGCTTCATGCAAACGCACAGGATTGGTATTGGCGGCATCCAGCAAATTGTCCAAAGCTAATTCAGTCCGCTGCCCGTGAGCGCGAACCCAATCTTCAAATGAAAGTGCGTTGTTCATGAAGGTTTAATTTGCGCGTGACTTACGCTTCAAATACCCTGACCTGCTGCTCAACTTGAGCAAGCATGGCTTGGCAATGCTTCAAGAGCGCTGCACCTCGCTGATAAGCCAAAAGCGTCTCTTCCAGAGAGAATTTGCCTGACTCCATGTCAGAAATCAGCTTTTCCAGCTCTTTTACAGCCTGCTCGTAACGCAAGTTGGGGTCGATTTGAACCTCAAGACCGGGCTTCTGACCCTCAGATTTCTTTGCTGGCATTGGCTTATTTCCTTCAAATTTCTTACAGATGTAGCCCTACATATTAAAGCGAGACGGGGGTCAGATGGGTATAATCCCCTCCTTCCTTTCCAATATCGATCCGTCGATGGTTGGATTGGGTATTCCGCTTAGCTTCGGCTGACGTTTTCGGGGGTGGGGAGAATGACTAATCTGGCTACCGCGCAGCAGCTTG